>JAYSTY010000283.1:0-18221 GCA_043719385.1 Blastocatellia bacterium
GCTTTGATGGCGGCATCAATTTTTCCGGTGTGTCCAACCATATCAGCATTCGCAAAATTGATGATGAAGGCATCGGTTTGGTTGTCAGCAATCGCCTGGAGAATTTTGTCTTTGACGATGAATGCGTTCATTTCCGGTTGTAAATCGTAAGTCGCTACTTTGGGCGAAGGAACCAGAATCCGGCTTTCGTGGGGAAATTCCTGCTCAATGCCGCCGTTGAAAAAATAAGTAACGTGCGCATATTTTTCAGTTTCGGCAATCCGCATATTGTTGACGCCAGCTTTGGCAAAAACATCCGCCAGAATATTTGTTAAGGAAACCGGCGGAAAAACAATTGGCGTCGTGAACGAGCGGTCATATTGCGTAAACGTAGCAAAATGTAAATTGTGAATTTGCTCCCGCTGGAAGCCGTCAAAATTTAATCCGGTAAAGGCTCGTGTGATTTCACGCGCCCGATCAGACCTGAAATTAAAGAAAATTACTGAATCACCATCCTGCACTGTGGCGACGGGCGAGCTGTCTTCGTTGCTGATAATCATCGGTTCAATAAATTCATCCATCACCCCGGCGCGATACGATGCTTCAATTCCGGCAATGGGATCAGTGAAAGATTTCCCCTCACCTTTGGTCAGTAAATTGTAAGCTCGCTCCACTCGTTCCCACCGATTGTCTCGATCCATTGCGTGATAGCGTCCGCAGACCGAGGCTACGCGTCCAACACCAATTTCGCTCATTTTGGCTATTAATTCGCTGATAAAATTTTTGGCAGAGTTCGGCGCTGTATCGCGTCCATCGGTGAAGCAATGCACAAAAACATTGGTGACGCCACGTTGCGCCGCCAGTTTCAGCAAGGCGTACAAATGCTCCTGATAAGAATGGACACCGCCATCTGAAACCAGTCCCAGCAAATGCAGCGCAGTATTTTTACCCGCCTCAACCGCCGCGACCAGGGTCGGATTCTCAAAAAATTTGCCCGTGGCAATCGCTTCGTCAATGCGCGTGATGTCCATCTGGACAACGCGTCCGGCGCCCATATTCAAATGCCCAACTTCGGAATTGCCAAATTGCCCGCAGGGCAGCCCGACGCGTTCGCCTGAACCTTCGATTAAGGTGTGGGGGTATTTGCTTAAGAAATGATCAAGGTTGGGCGTGTTGGCCAAAGCAATGGCGTTACCCTCTTTGTTCGGTGAGTAGCCAAAGCCATCAAGAATGATTAATGCGACGGGTCGTTTTTTGAGCGTGATGTTTGCCATATCTGAACGTATCCAAAATTGAGTTGGGAATGAAACGACGGATTGTATCTTTGCTATGTGACAGGCGCAAATCAGGCATCGGGGTTGCTATCGTTTGGCACGACCCATTTCTTTAGCTTAAGCAGAAGATATTTTTCAAGCGGACCGCCGATCACCAAAACTAACATCATTGCGGTTGAAGACAAAAAGACAAAGCGCCAATGACCAAGACCGCAAACGATGCCGAGGCTCGCGGCGACCCAGATGGTTGCAGCGGTCGTCAATCCGTAAACATGCGTGCCGGAAGCATCGCGCATGATGACGCCAGCGCCTAAAAATCCAACGCCGGTGATGATGCCCTGAATGACGCGGCTCTGGGCATTCGGATCAGCAATGACCGCACCATTGGCAATATTCAGGCTGGTGAGCGTGATGATTGCCGAGCCAAGCGTGACGAGTGCATGGGTGCGCAAACCGGCGGGCTTGCCGTGCATTTCACGATTGAGGCCGAGAATCGCGCCAATCAGCGTTGCCGCCAATATTCTGAGGATGACTTCTAAATAGCCAAGCGCCTGAATTGGGTCCATAAGGTTAAGGGATGAAGGATGAGCGATGAACGATGAAATTTTTACTCATCGCTCATCGCTCATCCTTCATCGTTTCTTTTAGAGTGGTCTGATCCAGACATTTCTGAATCTGGTGGGGTTGTTATGATCCTGTAATTTAATCGGCCCTTTTGGCGGATGTGCAATGTACAGCGCGGGTTTGTCATTGAATGTTTCGCCGTAAATTTCAGCATTATTTTGCACAAGGACGCCATTTTGCAGGACGGTCATTCGGGCGCGCTTTGTAACTTTGCCCATCTCGTCAAATTTTGGCGCGGTGAAAATCACATCGTAAGTTTGCCATTCTCCCGGCTTGCGGCAAACATTGACGAGCGGCGCATGTTGTTTATAAATCGAACCTGCCTGACCGTGAAAATAGGTTGGATTCTGGTACGAATCCAGCACCTGCAATTCGTAATGCCCCATCAGGAAAACGCCGCTGTTGCCGCGTCCCTGACTGTCGCCTTTGACTTCGGCTGGCGTAGCAAATTCGATATGCAACTGGCAATCACCAAATTCCTGTCTCGTGGCGATGTCGCCCGCTTTCGGAGCAACTTCCATAAAGCCGTCTTTGACTGCCCATTTGGCGTCGCTGCCGTCTTTTAAGGTTTTCCATTCCGACAAATTTTTGCCGTCGAATAGTACGATTGCATCCGAAGGTGCGTCACCGACTTTCGCGCCAGGTGTGATGACGACTGGTTCTTTTTTGGGTGGATCGAAGGGTTTGAGTTCCTGCATTGTTTGACTGATTGCCACAACGGCAAACAAAGCAATGATTGTGAGCGCGACGATGAGCGTGAGTTTTTGAAATTTTATTAGCATGGTTTCTCCTCTGAAAATGTAGCGCAACCTGGAAAGTTTACGCCACCATTCATACATAAGTTGTGGGTGAAAAAAAGAAAGCTGAGTTTAGCTAAATCCGCGAGGAAGTTAAAGGCAGGATTGATAATGTGGGCGGACATCCGCAAACCATTGATAAAGCCTGGTGGGGTGGATGCCGAGCCAGTAACCAATCCGCAGGGCGTACATTAAAAACGTCGTGCGCCACGGGCCATTGGCAATGTAGCGGCGACCGGAAATTGTGATGGCTTCGCGCACGATGACAAATTTGCCCTGCCGTTTCAGCTTCGTTACAAAATTTACATCTTCAAACAAAGGCCAGTCTGCAAAACCTCTAACAGCCTGAAAATTCTCACGCCGCACGAAAATTCCCTGGTCGCCCGTGGCAGTTTTCGTGAGGATTGTGCGGGCGTTGATGCCTTTCGCAATCAGCGCCAGGGACGCGGGTTGCGATTCAGCAAAGCGAATCAGGAACGCTCCACCGACGTTATGTTGATTGGCTAAAACCTGCTGAATGAGGTCGTCAGGATTGGCAGGCGGCAGACAATCTCCATGCAAAAATAATAATAGTTTCCCCGTTGCCACTGCCGCGCCAGCATTTTGCTGCCTGCCGCGTCCACGTTCGGAAGTAATAATTTTTATGCCTGCTTGTTGCTGGAGCCATTCGCACGTGCCATCTGTGCTGCCACCGTCTACAATGATAATTTCTGTGTCGGAGCGCCTGGTTTGCAGGCAGGCCAGCATTCGGGGTAATTGCTCGCGTTCATTGAGAACGGGGATGATGATGGATAACTTCATAAAGTATCGGGAATAAATTAACCTGTCCGCATAATATAATGGCATGCAAGAAAAAGGTTTTCTCATCCACGAAGCGACACGAAGACGCGATGGGGAGAGTGGGAGACGGGGCGACAGGGCGCTCAGGCTTTTCACGCGCCGCATCGCCCTTTCACCGTTTCGCTCTTCTTCGTGCCGTTTCGTGTGCCTTCGTGGAAAAATATTTTCCTGTTAACCATAATAACTACGATTAATTGAGAGAGAAACATTGAATGAAAATAGTAATCCGGCTTTCTGCCATTATATCTTTGGCTCTATTTATGGCCTGTTCCGGGCAACGCACGCAACCGCCTCAAACTACTACTTCAGTCACGACAACGAATACTTTTGATCACAAACCGTTTGATAAATTACTGGCAATGTATGTCAATGCGGATGGATTGGTAGATTATCCGGGGTTGCAAAAAGAGCGCGGGAAACTGGACGCTTATTTGATCAGCCTGGCGGCGGCAAAGCCGCAGACATTTGTCAGTGAGGCTGAACGCCTGGCGTTTTGGATCAATGGTTACAATGCTTTTACGCTCGCTGATGTTTTGGATGATGTTTATGGAAAATTGAAAAGTGTGAACGACATTAAGAAGGTTTTCTTCGAGACAAAAAAACATTCGGTTGCCGGAGAGCAGTTGACGCTTAATCAAATCGAACAGCAGGGCCGCAATTTTAAAGACCCACGCATTCATTTTGCGCTGGTGTGCGCTTCAGTAAGTTGTCCGAAGTTGCAACGCTTCGCTTTTACTGGCGTCGGTCTGGAAGGACAACTCGGCAAAGTCGCGGAAGAATTTTTAGCGGATATAAATCGTGGCATGCGTTATGACCCGGCGCACAATGAAATTTATTTGTCTTCAATTTTTAAATGGTACGCCGATGATTTCACCGGCTCAAATACGCTGGTTGCACGCGTTAATGCCGAAGCTTCCGGCGGCGATTTGTTAGAGGCGGCGAAGAAATATTTACCCGCACGACCAAAGGAATTCCTGGATGAGAAGAAACCCAACGTAAAATACATTGATTACGATTGGTCATTAAATGCGCAGTGGAAAAAAATATGAACAACCGCAAAGTATTGTTGCTTGCCTTACTGCTCATTATCCTGGGAATTGGCTTTCTCTTTCTCCCGGTTAAAGCCTGGATGCTGGCTTCACAGGATTGGATCCGCGGGCTGGGATTTATCGGGCCAATCGTGTTTGTTCTGCTCTATGTGATACTGACCGTATGCCTGATTCCTGGCAGCGCGATGACCCTCGCGGCAGGCGCAATTTTTGGGTTGTGGCTCGGCGCAGGAGCCGCCATCATCGGCGCGAATCTCGGCGCGCTAAGCTCGTTTTTATTAGCCAAAACCAGGTTGCGGGCAAAGGTGAATGAATGGGCGCAAGCAAAGCCAAAATTTGCCGCGCTGGATCGCGCCATTGGGCAAGCCGGATTTAAGATGGTGCTGCTGGCACGCTTGAGTCCGGCCTTTCCGTTCACGTTGCTCAATTATTTATTGGGGCTGACTTCGGTAAAAACTATCCCGTATATTTTGGCAAATTTGCTTGGCATGTTACCTGCTACATTTCTGTTCGTGTACCTCGGATCAATTGCGGGTGAGACGCTGACCGGGAAGGTTGCTGGCGGCGCTTCAATTTTTCAATTGGTTCTTAGAGTTGTCGGTTTGCTGGCAACTATCGGAGTCGTCATTTTTGTGACCCGCATCGCACGCAAAGCAATGGCCGAAGCTGAAAATACTGGGACAACAAATATTCCGCCAACTCTGCCGGCAACGGAGGTGAGTTAATGGTTGCTGCGCTACGCGACATGATTTTGCCGGATGATGTTCACGATCAGGAATTGCTGTCCCACGTGCATCCGCCCCAGTGGGTAAATCCGACGCCGAACGGAAAATATAATTTGGTCGTGTTGGGTGGAGGAACCGCCGGGCTGGTCAGTGCGGGCGGGACTGGCGGACTTGGTGGCAAAGTTGCACTGATTGAAAAAAACCTGCTCGGCGGCGACTGTTTGAATGTCGGCTGCGTCCCGTCAAAAGGAGTGATTCGTGCGGCGCGGGCGGTTTATGATGCAATGAATGGCGCAGAGTTCGGAGTTATACTCAATGAAATTCCACAGCTCAGTTTTGCCAAAGCGATGGAACGAATGCGCCGACTTCGTGCTGAAATTGCGCCGCACGATTCGGCGCAACGATTTACGGAAGAGTTCAAGGTGGATGTTTTTATTGGCGCGGGAAAATTTATCAGCCCTAACGAAATCGAAGTTGAGGGGCAACGCTTACAATTTGATCGGGCAGTAATTGCGACCGGGGCGCGCGCCGCAATTCCACCTATTCCGGGGTTGCAGGAAACTGGTTATTACACGAACGAAAATATTTTTACACTAACTGAATTGCCTTCCCGCGTTGTGATTATTGGCGCGGGGCCGATTGGGTGCGAACTGGCCCAGGCTTTCCAACGCTTCGGTGCAAACGTCACCGTTATTTCCGACACGGCGCAAATTATGCCGCGTGAAGATCCGGACGCCGCGCAGGTCGTGCGTCAGCAGATGGAACGCGAAGGCGTTGAATTTATTCTGAACGCGAAAATCCTGAGCGCCGAAAAACGTGGCGCTGAAAAAATTCTCAAGCTTGCGCAGGCAGAAAAAACACGTGAGCTTTTTTGCGATGCAATCCTGGTCGCCACGGGACGCGCCCCGAATGTCGAAGGCCTGGGACTCGAAGCCGCTGGCGTGAAATATTCCCAACAGGGCATTGACGTGAATGATCATTTACGGACAAGCAATCGCCGCATTTTTGCCGCCGGCGATGTTTGCTCCAAATATAAATTCACGCACGCCGCCGATGCGATGGCACGTCACGTGATTGCCAATGCGTTTTTCTTTGGCCGTCGCAAAGCCAGTGCGCTCACGATTCCCTGGTGTACGTTTACTGATCCTGAGATTGCACATGTTGGTTATTACGAGGCCGAAGCCAGACAAGCTGGTTTTAAGGTGCAGACGATCACGCAAAAATTTGACGACGTAGACCGGGCGATTCTGGACGGCGAAACAGAAGGTTTTGCACGCGTTCTTTACGAGCAAAAGTCTGGTCGGATTTTAGGCGGAACGATTGTGGCACGACACGCGGGCGAGATGATTGGGCAAATTACGCAAGCCATAACTTCAGGCTTGAAACTCGGCGCGTTTTCCTCAACAATTCAACCGTATCCAGTGCAATCCGACGCACTGAAAAAAATTGGCGATGCTTACATGCGAACAAAACTAACGCCGTTGGTGAGAAAATTTTTTGGACACTGGTTCGCATGGCGAAGGCGATAGTCAGGGAGTATGAAATGAGTAATTCACGCGCCCAGGAACTGGCGAATACTTATCTGGAACGTAACGACCCGACCGGTTGGTTTGAGGCTCTTTACGCAGAAGCTTCGGGCGATGTGGGGAAAATCCCCTGGGCAGATTTAGCGCCGAATCCCAATTTAGTTTCCTTTCTCAATAGCTTTTTACCATCGTATATGGTGAAAGAAACGTTGCTGATTGGTTGCGGTCTGGGCGATGATGCCGAGGAATTGGCGCGACGCGGTTTTGACGTTACTGCGTTTGACATTTCTCCCGAAGCCATCCGGTGGGCGCGGCGCAGACATCCCGACACGAAAGTCGGTTATCAGGTCGCTGATTTATTCAACCTGCCAGAAGAATGGGAACGCGCCTTTACGTTTGTCATCGAGAGTTACACGCTGCAATCATTAACGCCAAATTTGCTGGAAATAGGGATCGAAGCAGTGGCCCGAACAGTCGAGGAAAATGGCTATTTGCTGGTCATTGCGCGGGGCCGAGAGGAACAGCAAATCATCGAAGGCCCGCCCTGGCCGCTCACCCAAAATGAAATCTATTACTTTCGAGATTTAGGTTTACGATTGATTCAATTCGATGATCTGATGGATAACGAAACGCCTTCCGTGCGCCGGTTCCGTGCGCTTTTCAAACGGCTGTGATTTTTAAAGGATGTAATGCAATCAATTTATTACGTGATGACGTTTCTTTGTCATCGCACTTGTCCGCATTGTTACGAAGATCGTTTTCGCCCTTATCACGGTGCAGACCTTGCCAGAATTGTTGATGAAAGCGTTAGCACTCACCCGCGCCTCATCGCAAATCTGCCCGACCGCATGACATATCTTGATCGCAATGATTGCGATGAGGCGGGACAGCCAAAAGAAAAAATCGGCAGTATTATTCTCGCGGGCGGCGAATTGTTGCTCGACCCGGTGCGCGAAAAGGTGCTGTATTCCGGGCTTGATTTACTCCGACAAAAATATGGCGCTGAAGTGCGCTTAGTGCTGCAAACAACGGGTGACATCGTGACGGAAAAAATGGTAGATGACCTACTTGCCCATGGTGTCAACAAAATCTCCGTCGCCAGTATTGATGAGTATCATCAGGGCTTGGATACACCAGTCGCGCAGGAAAAGTTAATTACCAGACTGACAAAAATATTCACCTCGCGTGGGATGCAGCCTGCACCCACAGCGCCCGGTCAGGCTATCGAAGAAAAAGCTGACGAGAAATTTTTTTCTTTTTTTGGCGCGACAGAAGATGAATGGCTTGGCCCGCTCTGGCCGCGTGGTCGGGCAATGACGAATGAATTGTCGAAGGCTGGAATCAAAGATAATTTTTGTAATCGCTGGTCCGGCGCATTGAATTTTCTGCAATACAAATACAGCGGCTCCGAGGTTTCGATTGAACCGAATGGCAACGTTTATCCATGCTGTATCAAGACAAAAGCGCCGATTGGGAATTTGCTGCACGACAAGCTGGAAACAATTATCGAACGGCTGATTGGCAATCCGATTTATGAAGCATTATCAATGGGGCAGCCCGAACGCATGGGGATCTCCAGCGGTTGGACGAGGGAGAAGTTTTTAGAAAAATCTACGATTAAACTGGCTTCGGGGCAGACGTATCAGAATTTATGTATTGGCTGTGATGCTTTTCATGCGGAAGTATTAATGCCGATGATTCAAATAAAATGAGTCCAACAAACTTCAGTTTGTTGCGTTGCTTCGCTACTGTATCTCTGTTGCGAAACCTCAACAAACTGAAGTCCGTTGGACATTTACGCTTTCTTCACAAATTTCAGCGAGGCAGAGTTCATACAATAGCGCAGGCCGGTCGGTTTGGGGCCGTCATCAAAAACGTGGCCCAGATGCGCATCGCAACGCGCACACTCGACTTCAGTTCTGACCATCCCCAACGTGCGGTCAACAATTTCCGTGACATTTTCTTTGCTGATGGACTGGTAAAAACTAGGCCAGCCAGTACCGGATTCAAATTTTGTTTCGGAAGTAAACAGCGGCAAATCACAACAGATGCAGTTGTAAATTCCTTTTTCGTGATTGTCCCAGTAAACCCCGCTGAAGGCTCGTTCCGTCCCTTTTTTGCGGGTGACGTAAAATTGTTCTTTCGTTAATTGTTTCTTCCACTCTTCTTCGGTTTTAATCACGCGGTCAGTCCTCTTTGATTTTTTATCTTTGGTGTTCGCTTTCGTCGCCACAAAAATTCCGGCGAATGCGGTCAAGCCTGTAATGATGAAATTTCGTCTCATAATTTTCCTCTATCAGTCAGATCGTTATAGCTCAATTATGGCTGCGCCCAAAATCCGCCGACTATTTCTTTCCTGTAAGAATGCCACGATCCGTACATTTTCTCGTTTCCAGCTTTTATCAATTGTAATCGCAGCTTCCGCAGAAGGGAACTGCCCAATGACATTCAGGCTGCGGGTAACAGTGCGATGAATCAGGTGGCGTCCGGCATTTTCTCCCCGCGGAACATTGGTGCTTAAATTATTTTCGGTAATGGCCAGAACGATGTCAGGCTTGCCATTTGTCTGGGGCAGATCGGAGGCTGTAACCTTGATTTTATTCGGTGCGGTTTTGGTAATTTCCAGCTTTGCTTTTGGCTCGCTCGCGGCTTTGGCAATCGCCGCCAGAGCTTTGCTGGTATTACTCCCGACAAATTCAGCTTTACCATCAATCACCATTTGCGGCGTGTAGGTATTGGAATTGAGCGATTGCGCATAGGCCTGTTGCCGCTCGCCATAAATTGCCGCTGAATATGGATCAGACCAGCCGAGGTAATTCCAGTAATCTACATGTTCGCCCAGCGCGATAATTTGGGCATTGGCGACTGGTTGTTTACTTTCGAGTTCCGCCAGCACCGCGTCGGCAGACGGACAACTGGAACAGCCTTCGGACGTGAAAAGCTCAACCAAGATGGGCGTGCGCGGCGCTGTCGGGAGTGGGTGTGCCGCAGCATTTGTATTCGGCTGCCAGAGAATAAGCAGTGACAGCAACGCTAAGCCGGCGATGACAAAAAATAAAATTTTCCACGGTTGTAAATTTAACATTTGATGCAATTTTCCGGTGACAGCGCGAACAGGCTGGCGAAAGCTTCCCGCGCACTATATTTGGTATTTTGCTGACGAACGTTGATCCACACTTTGACGACGGACACGGATTGGCTTAGCGTTGTCACGGCACGCGTCGTTTGTAAATTCGCAGCTTTTGAAATTTCTACTCGTTTAATCAGTTTGGGTTTGTTCATATTCTCCTTACCTCTCGATTGAAAATTACTTGCTTTCAATCTTACGCAAATGCTGGCTGATTGGTTTTGCTAATTTTTCAGCGATCTCAGCATTTTGTTGATCGTTCAAAGTGGATACGAGCAAAACAACGTGTTTGGATGTTTGATATGCGTTAACCGAATATTTATCCATTAACCCGATTTGCTGTTGCAAGCCTGCTTTCACGCCATCGTCATTGGGGATAACTCCGTTTTTTAAAGCCTGGGCATCACGTTCTGTGACCAACAGGGAGATTAGATCATTGCCGCGTGTATAAACGAAATGGACAAATCTTCTGCCGTCCATTGGACAAACGTGCGCCGAATGAAACGTCAGCCCCAGCGCCTTATGTTCGGAATATTTGCTCAGGTATTTAAGTTCAGGATCGTAATCATCGGCTCCGGTGACAGGAGCGTCAAGTTCCTGCACAGATTTTAACCAGTTCGCGGCACAATGATCGTGATCGCCTGCCGCCTGTTGCCACAGCGACTGGCTCAATTCGGCAGCCAGCGCCGGGGGCGCAGTTGAGAACAGTGAAAACGCTCCGACGGCGAGTAGTAAAGCGGCGGTCGCCAGCGCAAATTGCGGCATGGTGAATTTTGCCCACCATCTGGATACGAACGACTCACGCGTTGCGTGGGCAACCTCATTACTTTGGAAATCCTGTGCTGCTTCTTCGCGTAATTTTGCCCGTAACCGATTTTTGAAATCAGGTGAAGCGGTAGTCGTCGTGACCGCGCTGCGTAAAATACCGCGTAAATTCCGGCGGGCCGCCATTTCGCTGCGACAATCCGCACAATGTTCGGTGTGACGAATAATTAAGTGATTGGTTTCCACCGCCAGTTCATCACTGAGGTAAGAATCAAGTACTTCTTTGAAATTTCGACAATCCATAGTTTGCATAATTAATTCTCCGCCACCTTGAGGCCATAACTTCTGGCGTAATCTGCCAATTCCATTCTTAATATTTTCCTGCCGCGATGCAATCTGGACATCACCGTTCCTTTGGGGATATTCAATACTTCGGCTATTTCGAGATACGAAAGCTCTTCGATGTCGGCGAGCATGACGGGAATTTGAAAATCTTTTGGGACGCGTTCGAGCGCCGCGATGACTTCCTCTTCCGTGACGAATTGCGGGGTGGGCGGATCAAACGCGATAGTCGCAGCAATCATTTCGTCCGCCTGAACCAATTCCAGTTTATTGCGGCGCAAATCGGTGTAATGCAAATTAAACATGATTTTGTATAACCACGCGCGCAGATTGGTGCCGGTTTCAAATCTATGAAATGAACGCCAGGCCTGTAGAAAAGTTTCCTGTACCAGGTCTTCGGCTCGTTCGTGATTGCGTAACAAACGCAACGCCACGCGAAAAAGCTGATCCGCGAAGCCGAGCGCAAGTTCTTCAAAATCCGTTAGCTGTTGCTCTGTTTTGAGGGACAAAACTGTAATTCCTTTCCGAGTCGGACGCCTGTAATCCAATTTGTCTTTCCACCTGTTAAATCTGTCTGCGGGCTATTTTTATTCCCTCCGCAAGAAAATATTTCTATTCACTGGATCACGAATGGACAGAGTTGGATGCAAATGATTAGACTACGGCGTTCTTAAAATCAACCACTGGAAATAAATTATGAGTTTTTGGCAGCATCGCAATGTGTTCGTAACCGGCGCAACCGGATTTGTTGGAGCGCATATCACCCGGAAATTAATTGCGCAGCAAGCCCGCGTAATATGTTTGCAACGCGATGGCGTGCGGGCAAATTCCCTGGATTTGTTCAATCTGCGGCAGCACGTCACCGTGATTCAGGGAGCGCTGGAAGATTATGCCCTGATGGAGCGGATTCTGAACGAATATGAAATTGAATCAGTCTTTCATCTTGCGGCGCAAGCCATCGTCGGAGCCGCCAACCGGTCTCCGCTCTCGACCTTTGAAACTAATATTCGCGGCACATATTTTTTGCTCGAAGCCTGCCGCCAGACAAAATCTGTGGCGCGTGTAGTCGTCGCCTCCAGTGATAAAGCCTACGGCACACACGAGAAATTACCTTATACCGAAACCGATGCGCTGAATGGATTATTCCCTTACGATGCCTCCAAAGTTTGTACGGATGTGATTGCGCGTTCTTATGCCCACACTTACAAATTGCCGGTAGCAGTGACGCGCTTCGCCAATGTTTACGGCCCTGGCGATATGAATTTGTCGCGGATCATTCCAGGGACGATTTTGTCAGTCTTAAAAAATGTGGCGCCGATTATTCGCAGTGATGGCACGCCGATTCGGGAATTTATTTATGTGGATGATGTGGCGCAAGGGTATTTATTGCTGGCGGAAAATATTCAGGCAGCGCAGGGCGAAGCCTTCAATTTCGGCACTGGCGAACAAATCAATATGCTGGCGCTGACAAATAAAATTATTCATTTAATGGGGCGGGAAGATGGCCTGCAACCAAAAGTCATGTTGCAGGCAAAAATCGCCGGTGAAATTGATGCGCAGTTTCTTTCACCTGCCAAAGTAAAAGCACAGTTTGACTGGCAGTCTGAAGTGAGCCTTGACGAAGGCCTACAACAAACAATTGCCTGGTATCGTGAAAATATGGCGGCGGTGTAGCGTGGGTCAGTAAAAAAACTGTCTCAAAATTTAATGCTTGTCGCCAACGGCGACCAACAAGATAGCCTGGCGAGCATCGCCAGGTTTTTAATCGTGTTGCCTCCCGACGCTGAAGGCGTCGCACAAACCAACCATGATTGTTGCTCACCTTCAGCAAGCGATTCTGGTGCTTGCTCCTGCCTGGCGATGCTCGCCAGGCTATAATGTTCGTCATCTTCGATGACAAGAAGCGAGTTTTTAAGCAGCCTCTAAACGAACATCAAACCCGCCGTTGACTCCATCAAAAAAAGCTGTACAATTCCAACGTTAACAAATCTTCCTTACATCCGGCACTTCACTTTTCCCCAAGATTTGTTATTTCACTCCGGCATTTCACTTTTATCACTGGTCGCTGACAGGGAAATGATGTTTCTGGCGCGCTCAATTGCGGCAAAAACTGGAAATCGTTTTCCGTTCGCACTATAGCGTTCATAGCATTAAGCAGTACATTCAACTCCCTCCGCTTCTGGCGCGTTCCAGATGAGGTGAATTTGTCGGCTTGTGTCTTTTTACTTTCTAACTCACAACCAAGTTCGTTTCTATAAGGAGAAACCACACATGAAAACCTCACTCATTAGTAAAATCGTATTGTCATTGACGGCCCTGATCGGGATCGCGTCAATGGCTTTTGCGCAACCAAATGCCACCAACACGACCGTTGGCAATGCCAGCACCAACACCAACATCATCGAAGTCAGTGATCAGAAACCCGGCTCCCTGCTCGTGTTTCCATTTTACAAACACGATGCCCAGAACAAAGTTGACACACGCTTAACCATCACCAACATTGGCAAATTGGGCATCAACGTCCACTTCCTGTTTATGGATGGGGCGACCTGCTCCGAATTTGACCAGTATGTCTGCTTCACGCCCAATGCCAGCATTGAGTGGAAAGCGTCGCAGTTTGATCCGCAGAACAAAGGCTACGTCATTGCGTTTGTCGTGGACAACATGGGTCGTTTGATTTCTTACAACGGACTGATCGGCAACGCGTTTGTCAATGACGGCGAATACGTGGACAACTACGGCGCAGAATCATTCGCGTCACCACTGGCAGTCGGTACTTTCACCGATGGTGGCATTGGTCCTTTCTCCTCCATTCTGTTTGATGGTGTGAGATATGACATGGTTCCAACTGCGTTTGCGGTGGACATCCAAAGCCCGGTCGACACAGTCAATCAAAAGATTGTGCTCGCCGGTTTGACTGGTGCGGCAGATATTAGCCGCTTGAGTGGTACAGCGCAGGTAGGCACAGGGCTGGCCTACAACGGTCACGAAGCGCTGCGCAGCTTCTCACCATTTTTACCAGGTGGCTGCTTCGCCGAGAAGATCATTGACACCGTAACCCCGAAAGTCAGCGGCCAATTGGGCAACCTGATTCCGAAGGGTGAAGTTGGCACGTTACGCTTCAACGTCACGGCAGCAGTTGGACTGTTAATGACCTCGAACAAAAACACGTTCAGCGGTATCCGCACCCTGCATAAAACACAGGTCGGTCGCTCACGCGTTGATGTTCCCCAATTCATGCCTGATTGCCAGTACTACAATGGCCCAACACAAGAAATGGGGAATTAACATAAGCTGCAACGGAAGCAGTGATAAAGGACTGAGGTCAAACTCAGTCCTTTTTTTATCGTCAACAATGAGGGCGTTGGAACAGTACTACGAGCCGTAGCGAGTGCTTTGGTGAGGTAGTGCTGGATGTCCCTGGACACCCGGCTCGCTACGGCTCGCAGTACTGTTCCTGCTGGCGCTCCATTTCGTGGGGTGGCGCGTGGCTGGCATCTTTACTACGCACTTCGAACTGACAACTGCGAACCGTCCTGGCTTATCGCTTCCAAACAAAATTCACGGTATTATTTATCCCAGGCTGCGGCCTGTTTTTTTATTACTCGGAGTTGTTATGAATTTTGTTTTATTACTTTTACAACTTGCGCCCAGTCCCGAAGAGGTGCGACGTTCGATGGACCCGATGATGCGTAATGGCCGGGAAAATCTCAGCTATTTGATTTCGCTGGATGGCTTTGATTTGACGGTGATTATTATTTATTTCGCGTTGCTTGGGTTACTGGCAATTCTGGGGTTGTATCGCCTGCGGATGGTGTATCACTTCTGGCGTTATCGCAACGTGAAGCCGCAACCCAAACGGATATTTGCTGAAGACGAATTGCCACGCATCACCGTGCAGCTTCCGCTATTTAATGAATTGTACGTTATCGAGCGGTTGCTGGAAGCAGTGACCAAACTGGATTATCCGAGTCATTTACTGGAAATTCAGGTTTGCGATGATTCGACGGATGAGACTGTAGAGATTGCCGAAGCCGCCGTCGCCAAATATCAGGCCGAAGGTCACGACATCCATTACATTCATCGCACGGATCGCACGGGGTTTAAGGCAGGAGCGCTGGAAAATGCGATGAAAACTGCCAAAGGGGAACTGATGGCAATTTTTGATGCGGATTTTTTGCCGCGTCCTGATTGCCTGCGCAAGATGGTAGATTTTTTCACGGATGAAACTATCGGCATGGCGCAAATGCGCTGGAGCCATATCAACGCTGATTATTCGTTGCTGACTCGCATCCAGGAAATCATGCTCGACGGACATTTTGTGGTTGAGCAAACTTCGCGCAATCGCACCGGGGCTTTTTTTAACTTCAACGGAACCGCCGGAATGTGGCGGCGCAAGGCTATCGAGTGGTCAGGTGGCTGGCAGCACGACACTTTGACCGAAGATACGGATTTAAGTTTTCGGGCGCAGTTGATGGGCTGGCGCTACGTTTATTTGCTGGACGATGATGTGCCGGCGGAACTGCCGGTGGAAATTAATGCCTTCAAGGCGCAGCAACGCCGCTGGGCCAAGGGCTTGGTGCAGGTTGGGCTGAAATTGTTACCGCGCATTTGGAAAAACCCCAAGCTTTCCCTTGCGCAAAAAATTGAACTGGTTTTCCGGCTCAACGGTAATTTAGCTGCGCCGTTAATGATCGTGCTGAGCCTGCTGAATATTCCCGTGTTAATTGCGCGGTTTAATCAGGGGCTTTTTCACATGCTGTTGCTTGACGGGCCGCTGATGATTCTCTCGACAGTTTCAGTCGCGGCCTTTTACGGCTCCGCCATTCTGTATTTGCATCCTGATAAAAAGCGGCGCTTATTTTTGCTGCCGATTGTGATGGGAGTCGGGATCGGACTGGTGTTTTCCAATACACGTGCAGTGATGGAAGCTTTGTTCGGGATTAAATCAGGCTTTGTGCGGACGCCGAAATATGCGGTGAAACAATCAAAAGATAACTGGTTACAGCAGGCCAGTACTTATCGCCGCAAACAGGGATTTTTGCCGTACATTGAATTGCTCTTTGCGCTTTATTTTGTTGCGGCCATTGCCTATGCGATTCGCAGCGAAATTTACGGGACAATCCCGTTTTTTATGATTTTCCTGATCGGTTATGGCTATATGGGGTTGATGTCATTATTTCAGGGGACAGCGCGTTCAATCATGCAGAAATTCCGACGCGGATAGGCAGGCTGTCAGGGTGAATTCTGACCGCAACTTTTTTAAGATTGAGAAGCGGGTTACGAAAGTGCTACACTCCGCTGTCTTTCCCCCGCCCCTGATTGATTGCGTTAATTCTGACTCGAACCGTTTATGAAAGAAGCCGATCCAATTGATGTCGAAAGCGTCATCCTTGATGCTGAGTTGCTAATCAAATATCACCTGCCGGAACGTGGCATCGCGGCGCTGGAATCTTCCCTGGATAATCATCCGACGAATATTCGCCTGCGGGAAAAATTGCTGGAATTGTATATTACCCAAAAGATGCTGGATCAGGCGGCAAGCCAGTGTATCGCGCTTTCAGGCCTGTATGTCAAAGATGGAAATTACGAAGAAGCCAATCGTTGTTTGATTCAGGCGCGCAACTTTAATCCCCAGGCGGCGGTCAGTTCGCGGTTACAGGAATTGCGTCGCATCCAGCAGGAACAGCATAAATTACACGCGCCACACATTCAGGTAGTGACGACGGCAGGCCCGCAGGCAGCCGCGCCCCGCGCGACTCTCTCAGGGAGTCTGGCAGAAATTAGTATTTTTGATGTCGTGCAAATCCTGGAAAATAATAAACAGACAGGAATTTTAGAAATCACCAAAGATGCCTTCAACGGCAAGGTTTATTTTACTGAGGGTGAAATCGTGAATTCCACCATCCCCGATAAATCAGGGTCAGAAGCCTTCCGACAATTGATGGAAATTGCGCCTGGCAGTTATTTCAGTTTTGATAAATCTTTAGTGCCGTTCGCCCGCGAAATCCAGGCTGCCAATAACACTTCATTAATCCTCGACTTATTGCGCGAATATGACGAAGAACATCGCTCGGATGATTCTCCTGCCGAAGAATAAGCCCCGACGCTCTCCACAAAACGCAACTTTTCCAATTATAATTACGTTATCAGGTCAGGCTGGAATGCCTGTTTGGTCTGTTTGTTGTATTATTCAAAAGCAGCAAAATAATTATTTTTAGCGAGTCGAAAGGCGTTTTTATGTATTGTCCAAAATGTGGCAACAACCAAACCGAAGAGCGAAAATTCTGTACCTCCTGTGGCACAAATTTAGGCGCCGTCACCGCCGCCCTTACGAATCAATTGCCTGTGCAGCGCGAGGCCGGAGTTGTTTCGCTGGCGCAGGCACAAGCCAGGTTCCAGCTTCAATCGGCGGAGGCAATTCATAAAGGCGCACCTGGCGCAGCCTTAATTCTGGCGGCGATTCTGGTCTGGATTTTTATGCATAATGGAGGAGGCGTGTGGATCAGCTTTGGCCTGATGATGGGCGGTTTGACTTCGTTATTCAAAGGAATTGGCCTTTATTCTTTAGCGCGCGCCACTCTGAAAGTTGCTGAGGCTGATCTGCAAACCTATGCTTTACCGTACTCACAACCCGCGCCCTTAACTGCGCAAAACCCACCACCCAGCATAACTGAACAAACGACGCGGCATTTGAATTAGCTGTTCTCACTGCTTACCCAAAAGAGGTTGAGTTTTCTGAATGAGCAGGCTGCTGCGGTTGCTGCGGCGAAGAATTACCAACCGTTGACTTCAGAGCAAATGGAAGGCGTTAGGCTTCGTGCGATTGCGGCGAGAAAAGATAAAGGGGATTGGTGGTGGAGTCCTGATTCTAAAAGTTGATTTACGATTAGCAAAATTGGTCTGTCTCACTTTTTCACTATACTCATCCCCAATAAAACTGCTTCGTTATACAGAGCAACAAATCTTTTTTGTTGCTCTATTGTCATAGTAGCGATACCTGAGTATCGGATACCATATAGCCGTTTAATTTTATAGGCTAATTGATCCTCACTAAACTTAGCACTCGGGTTTGCCACAATCTCGGGCATTTCACCCAACAGTTCACGATAGACTTCCTTTTCACGCGGGCATAAGTTATTAACTCCCTCTTCACGTAGCTGCATATACTCA
>JAYSTY010000284.1:0-18216 GCA_043719385.1 Blastocatellia bacterium
GTAGCGACGGGGTTGACGAGCGATACACGTCTTTACTGCGAACTGCGAACTAACCACTGCGAACTATTTACGCCGCCAAAGCTTTCAAACTTTCCACAAATGGCATCCGCGCCACACCGCGTTCAGTGATGATTGCCGTGACGTAACGATTGGGCGTTATATCAAATGCCGGGTTCGCAATATTGATTCCTTCGGGCGCTAGTTGCGAGCCTTTGACGTGCGTGACTTCCAGTTGCGGGCGCTCTTCGATAGGAATCTCATCGCCTGTTTTCAAGCTCAAATCCAAAGTCGAAATCGGCGCAGCAACATAAAATGGCAGGTTATTTTCTTTGGCTAAAACGGCGACTGAGTAAGTACCGATTTTGTTGGCGACATCGCCGTTGGCAGCAATTCTGTCGGCCCCGACAACGATGCAATCAATCTTTCCCGCCTTCATAAAATGCCCGGCCATACTGTCTGTAATCAGCGTGACCGGGATGTTGTCTTTGTGCAATTCCCAGGCGGTCAAGCGTGCGCCCTGCAAAAACGGACGGGTTTCATCCGCGAAAACTGCGACTTTTTTTCCGGCTTCGACGGCGGCGCGAATAACGCCGAGAGCCGTGCCATAGCCTGCTGTAGCCAAAGCGCCAGCATTGCAATGTGTCAGCACGGTTGCGCCGTCAGCGATAAATTCCGCTCCGTGTTTGCCCATTGCCTGATTCGCGGCAATATCTTCGCTGTGCATCAGCTTTGCTTCTGCGATCAGACATAAACGAATTTCGGCTAAGGAGAAGCCATCACTTTTGAGTTTGCCATACAAAGCTTGCATGCGTTCAATCGCCCAAAAAAGATTTACTGCCGTGGGGCGAGTCGCGGCGAGAACTGCGCAGATTTGCTGCAACTGTTGGTCAAATTCATTTGGATCATTTGATGGAATGTCGCGTGCGCCTAACGCGACGCCCATTGCCGCTGCGACGCCAATTGCGGGTGCGCCGCGCACGACCATATCTTTGATGGCAAAGGCGACATCGTGATAGGTTTTGAAAACCGGATAAACTTCTTCCGTCGGTAAAATGCGCTGGTCAATCATGACCACGCCTTCGTCTGTCCATTCAAGTGTTTTAATCATAGTGCTGAAATGTAGTGTTGGTTAGAAGCTTTGGAAACTCCAGGATTCTTTGCGCTGAAGGCGCAGCATGATGGTAGCCAGTGGCAAGACCGTTGCAAACGGGCGCCGCCTCTCGTTACGGACCATCCAGGATCGGCGTCCTGAAGGAACGCGAGGATTCTGTGCGCCCCTTCAGGGCGCATTTAACTAACGTTGCGTGTTCCAGACGTATTACGTCTGGCTACCATCTTGCTGCCGCGCTGCGGCAGACAAGAGTTTTCAAACAGCTTCTCTCAGAATTAGTACCGCAGCTTAACTGCTGACAGGATACCGAGCCAGGAAAAAATGTATGGTAGCTGTTTGGCAAAGAAATGGAAAATCCGGCGGAAAAATAATTATCGTATTTCCATTCTGCGCACGAGCATTGTAAATTATCTTTTAACGCTTAACCGTCTTCACTTCATCATCTGCCTCTGATAGTTAAGGCGAAATGGAATTTATGCAAAAGGAATGTCAGATATGAAATACTCTCAAATGCACCGTGCAATGGTGCTGCTCCTCACGCTCTTAATTTGTGTGCCGTCGTTCGCACAATTTAAAAATGGGTTTGAACCTGCACGAATGGATACCACGTGCAAGCCGTGCGATGATTTTTATAAATACGTTAATGGAACCTGGTTGAAAAATACCGAAATCCCGGCGTCTGAATCGCGCTGGGGCAGCTTTAATCTCCTGGCTGATAATAATCGGAATGTCCTGAAGGGAATTTTAGAAAAAGCCGCCGCGAATAAAAATGCCCAGGCTGGTAGCAACGAAGCCAAAATCGGAGGCTTGTACACCTCGTGTATGGACGAGGCGGCGATTGAAAAACTGGGCGCGAAACCGATTCAGCCTTTGCTGGCGCACATCGCAAAAATTAAAGACATAAAAGGCCTGCAAACTGAACTCGCCTATTTGCACAGCAATGGTGTTCCGGCGCTATTTAATTTTGGGGCTGGCCCGGATTTGAAAAACTCGCAGATGAATATTGCCAGTCTTTTCCAGGGCGGTCTGAGTTTGCCGAACAAAGATTACTACACAAAGACGGACGACAAAGCGAAAGAAATTCGTGCCCAATTCATCCGGCATATGGCGAATATGTTCAAGCTGATTGGCGACGATGAAGCCAAAGCGCAAGCCAATGCCGCCGCCGTGATGAATATTCAAATGAAATTAGCGGAGGCTTCGCTCGCCCCCGTTGAATTGCGCGAGCCGGAAAATCGCTATAACAAAAAATCGGTAAAGGAATTGCAAACGCTCGCACCGAATTTTGACTGGAATGCGTATTTTGCCGGGCGTGGCGTGGCAGGCTTTACTGACCTGAATGTGGCGCAACCAAAATTTATCGGCGCAGTAAATAATTTGCTGAAGGATATTTCCATTGCCGAGTGGCAAAATTATTTGCGCTGGCAGGTGTTGCGCGATTCCGCGAACAATTTGTCTTCGGCCTTTGTTAACGAAAACTTCAATTTCAACGGTAAAATTTTGAATGGCACGAAAGAACAACAACCACGCTGGCGTCGTTGCGTGCAAACTGTGGATCAGGGCTTAGGCGATGCGCTCGGACAAATTTATGTCGCCCAGGCCTTCCCGCCCGAATCCAAAGCGCGGATGAATTCCATGATTGATAATCTGGTGGGTGCATTTAGTGAGCGCATCAAAGGCCTGGAGTGGATGAGCGAGCCGACGAAACAGGCGGCGCTGGTAAAGCTTAATTCCTTTGCGCGCAAAATCGGTTATCCCGATAAATGGAAAGATTATTCGACCGTTAAAATTGACCGCAAATCCTATTTCGATAACAGTCTGCGTATTGGTCAATACGCGCTCAAACGCAATTTGGCGAAAATTAATCAACCCGTAGATCGTAACGATTGGGGCATGACGCCGCCCACTGTCAATGCGTATTATTCGCCGCCGAATAACGAAATCGCTTTTCCGGCGGGAATTTTGCAACCACCTTTTTTCAATCCTGAGGCGGATGATGCAATTAATTATGGTGGCATTGGCGCAGTGATTGGGCATGAGCTTTCGCACGGCTTTGACGATCAGGGCAGCCGCTATGACGAAAAAGGAAATTTGCGGATGTGGTGGACGCCGGAAGACCGCCAGAAATTTATGACGCGGGCTGATTGCGTCGTCCAGCAATTCAACAGCTACAAAGTTGCGGATGGCTTGTTCCAAAATGGCAAGTTAGTGTTGGGTGAATCTATCGGTGATTTAGGTGGCGTGACGATGGCCTATTACGCGTTCAAAAAATCTTTGGAAGGGAAACCCCGCCCCGCCAACATTGATGGATTTACACCAGAGCAAAGATTTTTCATTGGCTGGGCGCAGGTGTGGGCCTCGCTGGCACGACCGGAAGCGGAACGCACCTTAACCCTGGGCGACCCGCATCCGCTCGGACGTTTTCGCGGCAATGGGCCGCTGTCAAATTTCGCTCCCTTTGCGGAAGCCTTTAGTTGTCAGAAAGGCGACCCGATGGTCAGAGAAGGGGAAAAGCTCTGTCAGATTTGGTAATGAAGAGTTGCGCAAACTTTCCAGTTTGCGCAGTGTCAGCTACGATAGTTTTTAAGAAAGAGAACTTCCGCACAAAGCTCCAACGGAGCGGAATAAAATAGCCCAGGGTGCAACCCTGGGACAATGCCACCCCTTGATACAAGCCCTGAAGGGGCGGCAGAAGGAGTTATAAAATTGGGCGTTCTGTCGCCCCTTCAGGGCTTGTGGGCTTAACCGAACCATACCCAGGGTTGCACCCTGGGCTATTATCTGGTCGTCCCTTCGGGACTCAATTCGGAAGATCATTTTCTTGAACTCTATCCGTCAATCAGGCAAACAATGCAAACTGAAAAGTTTGCGCTAAAGGAGAAAACTATATGAATTCAGTATCCAGAAAATTAGTCATCATCATTTCACTATTATTATTGAGCGGCTTGGCTGTCACCTCTTTCGCCCAAAAGTCTGCCAAAAGAAAAGCAAGCGCGAAAGTCACCAAAGTCGCCAAAGTCGAAGACAAATTTTTAGCAAAAGGTGATGGGATTGAATCCTGTCCGGTGAGCGGAGATAAGCTGGAAAACAAAACACACAAAGCCATGTTGTTTGGGCGCGAAGTTTATTTCTGCTGCGATGATTGCGTGGCAACGGCAAAGAAAAATCCTGAACTATATGTGAAGAAAACCGCCGCCGAACAAATCAAAGCCGTGCAGGGAATGACCGCAAAACCTGAAGAACATCATCACGCCGAACCAGCCACCGGCAGCGTGGCAAAATTTATGGGGAAAGGTGATGGCATCGAAAGTTGCCCCGTCACCGGTGAACCAATAGACAAGAACATCAAAGCGGAAATCAATGGCAAAACGGTCTACGCCTGTTGCGCCGGATGCCTGGAAAAAGTGAAGAAAAATCCTGAGCTTTATTTGAAGTGGGCGGCTAAATAAAATGTTCGATCTTTTTGACTACGTATGAACCTAATCTGCATCCAAAGTTTACTGCTCTGCTTATGCCTTAGTACTGTCTTGGCACAACAGTCAAAAAGAAACCGTGTGCGCAAAACAAGCAAAGCGATTTACTCTGCTGTTTATTTGCGTGACATCAAAAAACTGCCCCAAGTTGATCAGGTGGAAATAATCGCAACTGCCCTTTTGCCCCAAGAGGAATGGGGCAAAATTGATTGCCAAGACCCTCGCAATAAATGCAATGGGATTGGATATTTGCCAATGCGAGAGCTGCTAACCAAAACCATAACAGGTGCTGAGGCACTAAGGCTTGCACAATTGTGGCGCTCGCTTGAACCAGGTGGTGGGGCGGGCTGTTTTGCGCCGGGGTATCAATTGCGATTCAAGAATCGTGAGCAAGTTGTCCTGATTTCGAATGTTTGTTTTCATTGTTGTAATGTCACGCTGCAAGACGGGTCAATTCACAGTATCTGTGGACATCAATCAATTGGTGATTTTAAGAAGATGATCAAGGAATTAGTGCCATATCCGTATCATAATGAAAAGAAAGAAAAGTAATTCGTTACTTAAAAACAGATCGAACATCTTTTGCATGTGAATTGGATTGTTGCCAGAATTAAGTGGATTATGCTCGTGTCTGGTGCGCTAACCTGCACCATGCTTTACGCGGCAATCGCACCACAAGCGGCGCTGCACTCCACCTTCGGCGAGAGTCTGGAAGGAGCAGTCGCCGAGATCGTCGTGCGCAATTGGGGCGCACTAATTGCGCTGGTGGGAGCAATGCTCATCTATGGCGCGTTCAATCCGCCGGAACGCCCTTTAATACTGGCTGTCGCGAGCATTAGTAAGTTGATTTTCATTAGCCTGGTACTCCTGTATGGCAGGCAATATCTTGGTCATCAGGCTGGTGTTGCGGTCGTAGTTGATTTGGTAATGGTAGCTCTGTTTGTTGGTTATCTGGTGAGCGTCCGGCGTAAATAATTTACTCTCTAATATCTATTCCACAGTAGCCGCGCCCACTTTAACGATGCACGCAAAAAAATCTTTCGGACAAAATTTCTTATTTGGCACTCACTATCCGCAGCGCATCGTGAATTCCGTCGCGCCGCAACCTGATGAAACCATCATCGAAATCGGGCCGGGGCATGGCGCTCTGACAGATTTATTAGTAGCTTCGCAGGCCAGAATTATTGCCATCGAACTTGACCGTGATTTAATTCCTGATCTGACCGCAGGCTTTGCCGACGCACCCAATTTTCAACTGATCGCTGCTGATGCACTCACGGTAAATTTTAGTGAACTGATCAAACCTGCGGCAACTGCTCGCGTCGTGGCAAATCTTCCTTATTACATTTCGACGGCAATTATGCAGCGCTTAATTGAGCAGCGCGCCTGCATTTCTGAAATGACGCTGATGTTGCAACGCGAAGTGGTGGAGCGCATCACGGCGCAACCGGGTGGCAAGGAGTACGGTTATCTTTCCGCCCTCGTCCAATTTTATTGCACCGCGAAAAAATTGTTTGATGTGCCAGCAGGAGCCTTTCGACCAATGCCGAAGGTCAATTCAAGCGTGATGCGCTTAAGTGTGCGCGAAAAACCCGCCGCCGAAATCAGCGATGAGAAATATTTTGTTGCACTCATTAGTTCGCTCTTTGCTCAGCGCCGCAAAACGATTTTGAATAATTTGCGTGCGGCGCGTGGCAGATTGCATTTAGGCGACGACGAATCAATCACTCAGGCTTTGGAAAAATCCGCGCTTGATGGAAGGCGGCGCGGTGAGACTTTGTCGTTGCAGGAAATGGCAAAGCTTGGAGAAAGTCTGCTGGAAAATTCAAGGTTGCATCGGGGCTGAAAAACGTGGATCGCTGCGGAGCGCATCAAAATACCGGGCGATTTTTAGCAATCCCGTCAGATAGCAGTGCGGTCAACCTGCTGAGTACGATACCGCGAGTCGTAGCGATGGGGTGACGCACGGGACAGTATCCGAAACATTGATTTATTAAAAAAGTTGACAAAAATTAGACATAAATGTACAAGAATCAAATCCGACTAAGATTTTAATTAGTTGATAAGGGCGCTTCCTCTCACTCCGGCAACCTTTGATCTGGAAAAGCCTTTCAAATATTCATTCCTGATTTCTCAGCAATCTGTTTCCGCTAATTCTCCTCCGACAGCGTTGCAGCAGGAATGCACTCTAAATTTCTCTTTTACTCACTGGAAACTCTTTCTATTAGCGCAGCTATGCGGCTGAGCCTGTTGTCACGCTGCGACTCATCAATTTTCAATATGTAGTTGCCCTTCAAAGAAGCGCAATGATTTGGTTGGGAGACTTGATAATGAATCACACACCCTCACATAAATTTACACACACACTATTAACGATTGGTTTCATCCTGGTTTTAGGACTGGGTTCAGCGTTCGCCGGGGCCGTCGTCATTGATGGAACGGATGCCAGCGATCACGGCTCTGCACCTGGAGCCGTCAATCTTAATGGTTGGCTGTATATGCAAAAAGTATTGGAGAATCTGGCCGCAAATGTCCCTCCCGGCGCAGCGAAAGTCGTGGTTGACATCGGCACAGAACCCGGAACACGCGCACGTGATGCAATTGATTCCGCCTTTAGCAAATCCTCCTTACCTGCTGCAGGCTGGACGATAGTTCACGTGAATGGCGCTGCCGCTGTCGGTGCCTGGATGGCGGCGCTCTCAACGAGCAATACAGGGATTCTGGCGCTGCCGACTTCTGGCGGTGAAACTTTTGGAGATATGGATAACGCTGAACAGGCAGCAATCAATGCAAATGCAGCAGCGCTGGCTAATTTCGTTAATAATCAGGGTGGGGCGCTGCATGCAATGGTGGAAGAGGGATTAGGAGCTTTTGGCTGGTTGACGACCCTGATTCCTGGCATCATGGCTGATTACAACGCTCCCAGCACAGATATTATTACCCTGACACCTGCTGGCAACACTGCCTTTCCGGGGTTGACCAATACGGATGTAACCAATGCAACCCCCTGGCATGCATTTTTCAAAGGGACACTTGGTGCATTAAAGATTCTGGCAACAGGCGATAATAAAGAACCGCTAATTTTAGGTGGCGGAGCTGGAACCATCCTGGGAATTGCTGATCCAAATGTAATCGAAGTTAGTGATCAGAAACCCGGCTCCTTGCTGGTGTTTCCGTTTTACAAACACGATGCCCAGAACAGAGTGGACACGCGCCTGACGATTACGAATCTTGGCAAATTGCCGATCAATGTGCATTTTCTGTTTATGGACGGCGCGACCTGCACAGAGTTTGACCAGTTTGTCTGCTTCACGCCGAACGCCAGTATTGAGTGGAAAGCTTCGCAGTTTGATCCGCAAAATAAGGGCTACGTGATCGCTTACACCGTGGACAATATGGGGCGACCAATTGCCTACAACGGGCTGATTGGGAACGGCTTCGTCAATGATGGCGAATATGTCGGGAATTATGGCGCGGAATCGTTTGCGTCACCATTACCCGTTGGCACTCCCCTGGGCGCAGTCGCCACGCCGGGAGTCTCCTGGACGATACCATTTGATGCAGCGGCGCTGGATATGGTTCCCACGACCTTTGCGGTGGATATTCAAAGCCCGGTGGATACGGTCAATCAAAAGATTGTCCTGGCGGGACTGACGGGTGATGCCTATGCGGGAAAATTGAGCGGCGTGACGCAAATTGGAACTGGTTTAGCGTATAACGGTCACGAAGCGTTGCGCAGTTTCTCTCCCTTCATCAGCGGACAGTGCTTTGTGGAAAAGATCATTGATGGCACGACTCCCAAAGTTACAGGCACACTGGCAAGTCTGATTCCAAAAGGGGAAGTGGGGACATTACGCTTCAATGTTACCGCCGCAGTTGGGTTGTTGATGACCTCGAACAAGAATACCTTCAACGGAATTCGGACCCTGCATAAAGTCCAGGTGGTCAAATCCTCGATCATCATTCCGCTGTTGATGCCGGATTGTCAGTATTGGGTAACTCCCAGCTAGGCAATTTAAGCGCAATGCAAATAAAAAAGGGCTGAGAGCAATCTCAGTCCTTTTTTATTGTATAGCATCAAACCCCTGGGATGGCGGAGCATTTGGAGTGCGGCGGCTCGACGCCGCTTTGGCGTTCGCGGTTGGCACTTCAAGGTTAACCGGCAGTATCCGAGGGACGAACGCAAAGCTGTGACAAGTCACAGCACTCCAAATGCTCCGCCGATTTTCAGCCTCACGTTCGTTGTCTTCAGACAATGGTTGTGTAATTACGGCTTTGCGCTATACTTGCCGACTATTTTGAAAGTGGATAAGTTTGAAATTATGGCAACAGGCAGATTAGAAATCACCCCTCTCGGCGGATTGGGGTTCTTCGGAATGAATATGACCGTTTTTCGGTATGACGGTCAGATGATCATTGTAGATTGTGGCATGATGTTTCCCGATGAGGATTTACTCGGCGTAGACATTGCTATTCCTGACTTCACTTATATTGAACAACACCGCGACGAAATCACCGCTATCGTCCTGACGCACGCCCACGAAGACCACATCGGCGCTCTCCCTTTCCTGCTGCAAATGATTAACGTGCCTGTTTATGGCACGCGTTTTACGTTTGGTCTGGTCGAAAACAAGCTGCACGAATTCGGCCTGCTTGAACAAACCGAACTGATTGAAATTGCACCTGGGCAAAGTTTTGAACTCGCCAATTTTGGCATCGAATTTATTCAGGTGTCGCACTCATTGATTGATTGTGTGGCGCTGGCGATCACGACTCCGGTTGGAGTTCTGATTCATACGGGCGATTTTAAAGTTGATGAAACTCCGGTCGTGGGCAAAGCCATTGACATCAAACGCCTGACTGAAATCGGCGACAAAGGCGTATTGGCGTTGCTCGCGGATTCGACGAATGTGGAAAAAGACGGACGTACCGGATCAGAAAAATCAGTCATTCCAGGCCTTGAGAAAATTTTTAGCGAAGCCGACGGACGTGTCATTGTTTCATGCTTTGCGACCAGTATTCATCGGCTGCAAATTGTTTGCGATCTGGCCGCCGAATCCGGGCGGCAGGTGGCCCTGATCGGGCGTAGCATGATTCGCAATTTCGAGACGGCGCAACGGCTTGGGTATCTTGATTTGCCCTACGATTTATTAGTGAGTCCGAACGAAGCGAAAAAGCTTCCTGCCGATCAGGTTTGTTTGATGGTGACTGGTTCACAGGGCGAGCCGATGGCGGCGTTGCCACGGATGGCGGTTGAGCAGCATCGTGACGGCAGCGTGTTGGAAAATGACACCGTAGTTATTTCTGCGCGGCAAATCCCTGGCAACGAGCGCAGCATTTCGCGGATGATGAATCACATGTTCAAGCGCGGCGCTAATGTGATTGACAGCAGCGTGGCGCGGATTCACGTTTCCGGTCATGGACGCGCTGGCGATTTACAAATTATGTATGACGCCGTGCGCCCCAAATATTTGATCCCGATTCACGGCGAAACGCGCCAGCTTTTTCGCCATGCCGCTGCTGCTAAAAAATGGGGACACGCCAAAGATAAAATTATTCTCGCGGAGAGCGGCGATGTGATTGAGCTTGACGAATTCAATGGCAGAGTCGGCGACAAAGTGCAGGTTGGTCGCACGCTGATTGATGATTCTCGTTCGGGGCGCATTGACGATATGGTGATTCGTGATCGCAAACACCTTGCCTACGATGGTGTAGTCCTGCCGATTGTCGCCATCAACAAAAGCTCCGGTGAAATGGAATCGGCTCCCGAAGTCGTTCAGCGTGGCCTGGCAATCGCCGATGATAACAGCGGGTTTTTGCAGAAAGCGCGGATTGTCGTTGCCGAAACCATCAAAAACGCCTCGCATGAAGAACGCGTAGACTGGGCCTTAATCAAAGAGAAAATCCGCCTCGACTTAAAACGCCATATTCAAAAAGAAATAGGCCGCCGACCAATGATTATTCCGGTTGTATTGGAAATATAACAAGCAGTAGCGCAACCTTTCCAGGTTGCGTTTAGGTTAGTAAATACTCCCAAAAAAAAGCGCACCTTCACTCATAACGGTATGGATTAGTACGCAGCGCAAACTGGAAAGTTTATGCTCCTGCTGCCAATTTTTTTCTTCCATTTCTTTTTGGAAGATTGCGCTCATTCCCTCTTTACAATACGTGGCACTGAAGAAAGTCTGATCCAGCTTCAGTCGGCTAGATGGAAAGCTCAAAAGTTTAACCGACCCCTACGACGGTTTCCTGCTTTTCCCGCCGACACGGTTGAGGACCCTCAATCGGACTGGTGTGGATGAGGAGAAAGCCGGAACTGCCCCGAACTGGCTTCTCCTCCTCAAAGTCACGTCCTACAAACCTCAGCTTGCTGATGAATCTCCGGCACTCATCAGTAAGTTGAGGTTTGCATGACGCAAAAAGGCGAGTCATTTATTTGACTCGCCTTTTTGCAGTTACAAACTAAAATAGTCGCGGGTTATTTACTTTCCGGCGGCTGCAACTACTTTTTCCGCCGCATCTTTCATGCCATTGGCAACCAGGAAATTCATGCCGGAATCTTTCAATACCTGCTGACCTTCCTCGACGTTTGTGCCTTCCAGCCTGACCACAATCGGAACCTTAACGCCAAGATTTTTTGCTGCTGCGACGACGCCCCGCGCCACCATATCGCAACGCACGATGCCTCCGAAAATATTGATCAAAACCGCTTCGACGTGGGGATCAGCTAACAAAATTCGGAACGCATTTTCGACACGTTCCTGCGAAGCGCCACCGCCCACATCAAGGAAATTTGCCGGCTCGCCACCTGCTAATTTAATGATGTCCATCGTCGCCATCGCCAAACCTGCTCCGTTCACCATACAGGCGATGTTGCCGTCGAGTTTGATGTAATTAAGGTCAAATTTTGACGCCTCAATTTCAAGCGCTTCTTCTTCATCCAAATCACGCAGCGCCGCAAATTCTTTGTGCCGAAACATCGCGTTATCGTCAAACGTAATTTTAGCGTCAAGCGCGTAAAACTCACCCTCTTCGGTTAATAAAAACGGATTGATTTCCACGAGCGAGGTATCGAGTTCAAGCGCGGCCTTGTAAAGCGCGAGCATAAATTTCACGGCTTTGCCGACCAGTTCCGGCGCGAGTCCCAGCCCGAACGCGATCTTGCGCGCCTGAAAAGCCTGCATCCCGACCGCCGGGTCAATATATTCCTTGAGGATTTTTTCAGGCGAATGTTCAGCGACCTCTTCAATGTCCATGCCGCCGGCTGACGAAGCCATAAAAACATTGCGCGAGGCAGCGCGATCAAGCACTACGCCGAGGTAAAATTCATGTTTGATGTGCAAGCCTTCTTCCACCAAAAGCGTCCGCACGAGGCGGCCTTCCGGGCCGGTTTGATGTGTGACCAGATTCATGCCAAGAATTGCGCCAGCTACTGTTGTGACATCCTCGGCAGTTTTTGCTAATTTGACGCCGCCGCCTTTGCCGCGTCCACCGGCGTGAATCTGCGCTTTAATGACAACGGGAAATGAACCGAGTTTTTGCGCGGCGTCTTCCGCTTCGGCAACTGAGGTAGCGACAAAATTGCGCGGCGTTTTCACGTCGAAGCGACGCAGCAATTCTTTCCCCTGATATTCATGAATTTTCATTCGTAAGCCTCTGTAAATTGATTGATTAATTGCAAAGCCGTGAGTGTACGGGCGCACGGATAAAAAATCAACTACGCGCTCGACACTATGAATTGCTTGACGTGTGATCGTGAATAATTTTCCAGCCGTCCTTAAATTGTTTGAAAATTAAGGTGTACAGACCGCCCAATTGTTTTCCGTCGGACATTGTTAGCCCCCAGCGTCCACGCACGACCGCTCCGTTTTTACCCAGCATTTCTACGTCAACTTCGCTGAAAGCTACTTTGCCCATTTCCTTTCCTTCGGCCTGGTAAGTTTTGCGATAACGTTCCAGCACTGCGTCGTAGCCTTCGCGTTTGGCGCCGCCAGAAAAAAATGTCAGCTTTGCCGAACGCCAGTAACCTTTCATAAATCCTTCGAGGTCGCCTTTATTCCAGGCGATGGTTTGCGTGTCCAATACTGCTTTGATGTCTGCTTCGGCTTTGTTTTGGGCGAAAGTAGGAGCGAGAAAAATCATCACGAGGGCGACGAGTAAGAGCAATTTTAATTTCATAGTTTTTGATCCTTTTGCGAACTGCTGTGGCTAATCATATTTTCTCTGCTAGAATTCGCAAGCAATTCCCAACAAGCAGGTCTGAAAAATCAGGCCGCTACGAAAATTTCAGGAGCGACAACAAATGTGTAAATCCCTCTGCCTGTGCTTTTTTGCACTGGCAATAATCTTTTTCCCGACTATGGCTCAAACCGAAAATTTTACCCAAACCCTGACCAGCGTTAAGCGCAATCTTCATCTGGATGCCTGGCAAATTACCAATCGCGATTTCAACGACCCGAATGCCTGGTCAGTCAATAAATACACGCTGCACGGCGGTAAACAGGAAGGCGTAGATGTCATCGTCGTCAACAATGGCAAGCTCACCTTTACCGTCATTCCCACGCGGGGCATGAGTGTGCTGAAAGTTGCGCTGGGCGATGTGACTTTGGGATGGAATTCGCCCGTCAAAGAAGTCGTGCATCCGCAATTTATTAATTTGCAAAGCCGCGGCGGTCTGGGCTGGCTCGAAGGCTTCAACGAATGGATTGTGCGCTGCGGCCTCGAATGGGCCGGGCATCCGGGCAAAGATAAATTTATCAACAACACTGGCGACGAAGCCGAAATGGATTTAACGCTGCACGGCAAAATCGGCAACATTCCGGCGTCTGAGGTTGAAGTCGTGATTGACCAACAAGCTCCGCATCGCATTCGGATTCGCGGGCGTGTGGATGAACGCATGTTTTATGGCCCCAAGCTGGAATTGTGGACAGAAATTTCCACTGAGCCAGGGTCGAATACTTTTCGGATCGAAGACACGCTGAAAAATCACAGCGTTTATGAACAGGAATTTGAGTTGATTTATCACTCAAATTACGGGCCGCCGTTGCTGGAAAAAGGAGCGAAATTTGTCGGCGCAATTAAAGAGATTCGCCCGTTCAATGCGCACGCTGGCAAGGGGCTGAGCGATTATTCAGAATATGCCGCGCCGACCAAAAATTTTGTCGAACAGGTGTATGTGATGGAAATGATTCCTGATGCGCAAAATCGCACGACGGTGATGCTGCAAAATGCCGCTGGCGAGCGCGGTGTCTCGCTAACCTATCGCGTAGATCAATTGCCCTACTTTACGTTATGGAAAAATACGCCTTCCATCGAGGAAGGCTATGTGACGGGCTTAGAGCCAGGCACAAGCTCACCCGCCAACCGCAGCATCGAACGCAAAGCGGGTCGTGTACCCAAACTCCAGCCCAACGAGACGCGCCAATTTGCCATCGAATTCGGTCTCCTGAACAGCAAAGCACAGGTTGACCAAAATAAGGCTAAAATTGTTGCGTTACAGGCAGGCACACAAACAAAGGTTAACCCACAGCCGATTAAGAATGACTGAAGAGGTAATTCAGAGGCGGCAAGGTTTCACCCTTTCCCCTGACTGTGAAACCTGGCGCAGTGCGTTACAATAGCGCCTCTATCACGATCAGGAGCGCAGGTTATGGCAACACCGCAACATAGATTGATATTATCGACTGAAGAATCGCTGGCATTGAGCGCAAATCCGAAGAACGGCTCATTGAGCATTATGCGCGGCAACAGGACGGGCAATGGCTGTACACTGCAACCAAAGGATCAGACCGCCGCGTCGAAATTATTTCCGGGGGCTGTTGCTTAGTTTAATCTGAAGTGTACGACTGGATAATTTTTACCCTACGAGTTGAGCCTGATGAGCCAGAGGAGGAATATCGTGATCCTGAAAAACGGTAAAGCTAGTTTATTTTCTTTCCTCGCGGCAGGTCAGGAACAAGGGTAAACGCTTCGCAATGAATGGGCCGGAACAAGCCGAAATCGCGGCGATCTACTGTCAGGATCGTTTTGATTTTCATTCGTTCTGCCATCGCCATGACAGTTGCGTCTACCATTCCGAGTTTAGCGTCGCGGTATTGTTCCAGAATTTCAATGGCGCGGTTCAAGTCGTTCAGGGTGAAATGTTCGAGCACCATTTCACGATTTGTCAGAGCGCGTAAAAAAGTTATCTCCGCTTCAGTACTGATGTGTTCGACCAGCATGTAACAAAGCTCGGTCACTATCGGGCTGGGAACAACAAAGGTTTCCTGACTGTTTGTAACAAAGTTAACCATTGGCTGATGATGCTTATCATCTCGATCAATGAGGGCTAAGAGAGCGCCAGTATCTGCTATAATTGCCATGCTTAGCTCCTTTTGCGGCGAGCTTTGTGCCGGAGAATTTTTTCCACGTCTTCAGAAAGATTACCTTTTCCGCTTTGTCCGATGGCAATGAAAGAAAGGCTTCGTGGCTCCTGTTTCGCTTCGAGGTAAGAAGTTAGCGCTTCACGAAAAATTGCCGTGAAGGTTGTTCCCTGAATCTGGGCTAATTGTTTGACTCTGAGTAGTAAATCGTTGTCCAAAAGAATCGTCGTTCTGGTCATATATTTTCCTCTGTATTGTATGTTAGCATATATTAAATATTATCGCGCTCCCTAAAATAAGGATGACAAGATGAAAGCCTGTTTCAAACTCGTCTGTTGCTTTGCTCTCGTAGTCGGATTCCTGGTAACTAACTTTGTGCATAAAGTTGCCGCGACACAGAGCGTTGAATTTACCCGCGACATTAAACCAATCTTCGATGCCAATTGTGTCAGTTGTCACGGCGCAAAAAAGGCTGCCGGACAATTGCGCCTGGATTCTTTAGCTGCAACGATGCGCGGCGGAATTTCCGGCGCGGCGATTGTTCCCAAAGATAGCAAAGCTTCAATTTTATTGGCTCGCATCACTGGCTCTGATGGTCAGGCAAGTATGCCAATGGGTGGCGATCCGCTAAAGAAAGAGCAGATTGAATTGATTCGGAAATGGATTGATGAATGGAAGGATGAAGGCGGAACGCTGAGCGATGCGTCCCGAAACCCAAAACTCGAAACTCGAAACGCTGCTTCCCCAGAAACCCAAAACTCGAAACTCGAAACCAACACCCATTGGTCTTACGTCAAACCAATCCGTCCCGCTGTTCCTGCCGTGAAAAATTCTTCGTGGGTACGCAATCCAATTGATAATTTTATTCTGGCACGACTTGAAAAAGAAGGGATGACGCCTGCGCCTGAAGCATCAAAAGAAACGCTCCTGCGCCGTGTCTATTTTGACTTGATTGGTCTGCCTCCCAGCGTCAAAGAAATTGATGAATTCCTCGCGGATAATTCCGCCAATGCTTACGAAAAAGTGGTAGATCGTTTGCTCGCATCAAAACATTACGGCGAACGCTGGGCGCGTCCGTGGCTGGATTTGGCGCGGTACGCGGATTCCAACGGTTATGAAAAAGACAATCTCCGCGTGATGTGGAAGTATCGCGATTGGGTCATCAATGCGCTCAACAATGATATGCCGTTCGATCAATTTACGATTGAGCAACTGGCGGGAGATATGTTGCCGAAGCCGACGAATGATCAATTAATTGCGACTGGATTTCATCGCAATACTTTGATCAATCAGGAAGGTGGTAATGATCCTGACGAAGCGCGATTTGAAATTCTGGTAGATCGTGTCAGTACTACTTCGACCGTCTGGTTAGGTTCGACGATGGCGTGTGCGCAGTGCCACAATCATAAATACGATCCTTTTTCGCAAAAGGATTTTTATCGGCTCTACGCCTTCTTTAATAGCTCCGAATGGGAATATGGTTTTCAGGGCGAAGGGATGGATGACACTACGCGCTGGGTGAAAGAGCCGATCCTTGATTTGCCGACGCCGGAACAGGACGTAAAACGTTCAGCGCTCGAAGCTGAAATCAAGCAAATCGAAACGAAGTTGAAAACTCCTACGCCAGAACTTGAAGCCGCACAGACTGCGTGGGAGCGTGAGTTGCTCAGTGAAGAAAAAAATTGGACGCCACTTGATCCAAATGAAAGCAAAGCCTTAAATGGCGCGATTCTTACGAAACAAGCTGATAAATCTGTGCTTGTGAGTGGCGCCAATCCTGAAGCTGAAACGTATCAAATTTCGACGACGACGGGTGTAAAAAATATCACCGCCATCAGGTTGGAAGCGATGACGGATTCGAGCTTGCCGAAGAGCGGCCCTGGTCGTGATCCGTACGGGAATTTTCTGCTGACAGGAATTGAAGTTGAAGCAAAACCTGCTAATACTTCAGCAAAATCGCAGTTAATTTCTTTCAAGTCCGCGTTCGTAGACAATCAGGCTGCGAAAATCGAACCGAAAAAATTCTTTACCAAAGAAGGCGATAATTTACCAGTAGACAAGCCAAGCGGTTGGATGGTGAACGCGACTTCAGACACGACACGAGTCAATCGTAATGCCGTTTTTGTTGCTGAAAAGCCGTTTGGATTTAATGAAGGCACAGCGTTGACGATCAGGCTGAAACACCTGGCCGGAGCAGTCGGGCAGGGCATTGGCAGGTTCCGTTTATCAGTCATCGCAGGTAAAGAACCGGAGAAAATTACGGTTGTTTCAGCGACTCTGAAACCTGTACTTTCAATGCCGATGAGCGAACGGACTGAAAAGCAGCAAAAAGCTTTGGCGACATTGTATCGTTCGGTTGCACTTTCACTGAAAGCGGATCGTGAGCGTTTATCTGTGCTGCAAAAATCGCAAAAAGAATTGGGAATTGTGACGGCTTTGGTGATGGGCGAAAAGCCGGGAGATGAAAAGCCATCGGCTCCGTTACGCATTCGCGGAGCTTTTATGTCGCCGGGGGAAAAAGTGTTTGCCGATGTACCAAAGTTCCTGCCGAAGCTGGCTGATAATTTACCCGTCAATCGTCTGGGCTTAGCGAAATGGTTAGTGAGCGCAGAAAATCCATTGACTGCGCGAGTTGCTGTGAATCGTTTCTGGGAGCAATTTTTCGGACGCGGCATCGTCCTGACTTCAGAAGATTTTGGTACGCAAGGTGAACCGCCTTCGCATCCTGAGCTTCTTGACTGGTTAGCCGTTGAATTCAGGGACGGGGCGATTCATCCGACCACCGACCACCGACCACCGACCACCTGGTCCATGAAAGCGCTCCATCGCCTCATCGTCACCTCTGCAACGTATCGTCAGAGTTCTTCGATTCAGCCTTCATCCCTCAGCGCTCATCCTTCTAATGACGATCCCTACAACCGCCTACTCGCACGTGGGCCGCGCTTTCGATTAGAAGCAGAAATGGTGCGGGATTTGGGGCTGGCAGCGAGTGGATTATTGAGCAATAAAATCGGAGGCGCGAGTGTCTTTCCGCTTCAGCCCGAAGGCATCTGGAAGAGTCCGTACAGTTCAGAAAAATGGATGACGAGTTCCGGTGAAGATTTGTATCGCCGCAGTCTTTACACCTTTATTCGACGGACTGCACCATTCCCACAAATGGTGACATTTGATGGGACGAGCCGTGAAACCTGTACGGTACGGCGTATCAGAACGAATACACCATTACAGGCATTGACGATGCTGAACGATGAAGCGGCGATGGAAAACGCCC
>JAYSTY010000285.1:0-42154 GCA_043719385.1 Blastocatellia bacterium
CACCGGGAGGGTCGTCCCAATTGAAAGACCAATAGACATACAGCGGGCGACCGACGATGTTTTCACGCGGCACAATCCCCCAGTATCGGCTGTCCAAACTGTTATCGCGGCTGTCGCCCATCATAAAATAGGAGTTCTCAGGAATCCTGAACGGTTTATCCACCCCGAATTTCATCCCGTGTGAGAAGTGCGTAGCGTCAGAGTTCACATCGTAATAAGTTTTATACCAGGCATTCGGTGGCGCTGACTCTTCTTTCACGACTGGCAACGCAGAGGCTTTGTCCGATCTTTCAATTTCTACCGTCAATTTCTGTTCAGGGATTTCCACGCCATTGATAAATACCGCATTGCCTTTGATCAGAATTTCGTCACCAGGTAAGCCGATGCAGCGTTTGATGTAATTTATTTTTGTGTCGGGTGGATATTTAAAAACTACGATGTCGCCGCGTTTTATTTCGCGTTGGGGCAATAAGGCACTCAGGATTGGCGTCGGTTTGCCGTACATAAATTTATTGACGAAAAACTGATCGCCAATATTGATCGTGTTTTGCATGGAGCCGGTTGGGACGTTCATCGCCTGGAAAATAAACGTCATCAGGAACAGCACCTGCACGCCAGTGACGAGGATCATCTCGGCATATTCGCGCACAATGGATTTGGGTGGCCCGGCCAGCACAGCATTAGTTTGTGGTTCAGTCATAATTAGTCAGAGTTATTTCGCTTCCGAATTTTCAATGAAACAAAGAGACAAGTTAATGCAGCGCAAACTTTGCGTCAAATAATAAACGCAGCGGATACTTTTCGTATTCTCACGATCTGTACTATCTTCATCGCTGAATTTATCCGCTGAAATAATTACGAGAATAAAAAGAGGTTGAATATGAAAAGATTTTATCTGCTGGTTACCTGTCTGTTTTTCATTTTTATGGCGCCGGCCCAGGCCGCCAAAGTTTCCCCTGTACCGCAATGGGGAAAGTGGGAGCAGCGCTTTCAGGCGAATCCCAAAACTGACCCCGATCCGACGATTGGATTGATAGTAAGGCTGACTTCCCCACGCGGTAAAATTCATAAAGTCTCCGCTTTCTGGGATGGAGGCAAAGTCTGGCGCGTGCGATTTATGCCGGATGAGCCGGGCAAATGGCGCTATCGCACAATTGCGTATCCTGATTACGCGGGCTTGAATGCGCAGCGCGGAACGTTTATTTGCCGCAAAACAAAAGATGAAAATCGGTTTATTCAGCACGGCTCAATCCGTGTAGCAAAAGACGGAACGCATTTGGAACACGCGGACGGGACTCCATTTTTCTGGCTCGGTGATACGGTTTGGAATGGCGCATTGAAAGCTACGAAAGAAGACTGGGCTACATTTCTTACTGATCGTGTCGCCAAAAAATTCACAGCAATTCAATTCGTGACTACGCAATGGCGCAGCGCTCCAACCAATTTGGAAGGTGAGATTGCATTCACCAGGAAAGAAAAAATTCAGATCAACCCAGCGTTCTTCAAACGAATGGATGAACGTTTCGACGCGCTGAATGCCAGGGGATTACTGGCTGTGCCTGTGCTGTTATGGGCGATCAAAGGTGATGAAAATCCCGGCTGGTATTTGCCCGAAGATCAAATTATTTTGCTGGAAAAATATCTGGTAGCTCGTTACGGTGCGCATCACGTCGTTTGGATTCCGGCAGGTGATGCGACTTACAAAAACGAGAACGGAGAAAAATGGCGGCGCATCTGTCGTGCCGTTTTTGATGGGACAAATCACGCGCCAATCGTGCTGCATCCGCAGGGCATGCAGGCCTATTTCGATACTTACAAAAACGAAAAATGGGCTGATATTATTGGTTATCAAAGCGGTCACGGAGACAACGACAATACTTTAAAATGGATTCATTCCGGCCCGATTTCAACCGAAGCGAAACAGTCTCCAGCAAAACCATTCATCAATTTGGAGCCACCTTACGAAGACCACATTGCTTATCATTCCAAACAACGCCACACGGATTACACCGTCCGTCGTGCTGCATATTGGAGCTTGCTGAATGCTCCAACTGCTGGATTGACTTATGGCGTACACGGCGTTTGGAGTTGGGAAATTGAAGCGAAAGAGCCTTTGCTTCATGCCGGTACAGGTATCGCCAAGCCCTGGCACGAAGCAATGAAAATGCCAGGCAGCGAGCAAATGAAATACCTGCATGAATTTTTCGCATCCGTAAAATGGTGGGAATTGCGACCAGATGATTCACTCGTCGAAGCGCAATCAAACGAGCCAGCAAAACATATTTCAGCTTCCAGAAATAACAATGTCGCAATGGTCTATTTGCCTGTTGGCGGCGAAGTCATAATCAAAGCGAATGTCACAAACGGTGAGTGGTTTAATCCGCGCACTGGGCAAAGGCAGGCTGCGAAATCTGAGCAAAATAAATTTCGTGCGCCGGATGAAAAAGACTGGGTGCTGAAGTTAAATCTCAAAAAATGAAAAAGCCAAAACCTTATGATCAGGCTTTCAAATATCTGGCGGAGCAAGACCCTCAGCGTTATTGATTTTGCTGGGCGCACTAAAGCCAAAACAGAAAGCCAAAGTTGAATTGCTGCCAAACGAAGTGACAGTTTCCGCGAAGTTGCCGGATTCCGTCTATCTGGTGACGATTACAAATGAGCCATCGCGGATCGTTCATATCGAAGCGCAAACCCAATATGATCTAAAAATGCCGCGCCGCATGACCGATTACGCGCTGCGTTTATGGATCAAATATAGCCTGGCAGTAGATAGTTATTTGCTACTGCTGACGCCGCGCAAAGTCCCACATAAAATCCCGGAAAAATTTCAACTCGTAGCCGGAAGCCTTGATGTTCGCCTGCATTATCAGGTGATTTCCATCTGGGAAATTTTTGCCCGGAAAGCACTAGCTCTGAATAAATTAGACTTGCTACCTTTTATTCCGCTGATGAAAGGTGGGCATCTCGCCATTGCCGACATCGCCCGTGCGATTGAAAATATTGCCGACGATCAGCGCCAGCGCGAACTGGATTTGCATTTCGTCATCCTGAGCGGCTTGCGTTATACTCAACACGAATTTCTTGAATTTTTAGGGAGTGCCAATATGATTCCAATCACGTATGAATTAGCCAAACAATCTTCGACTTTTAGAGCAATGGTCAAAGACGTAAAGCAAGAGGCCAGAGGGCAGGGGCGTTCTGAAGGACTAGCCGAAGGGCGAGCTGAAGGACGCGCTGAAGCCATTGCAGAACTGCTCAGAAAGTTGACCGCGCAACGATTTCCTGACCTTACTATCGGTGCTGAACTTGACCGCATTCGTAATGCTGAGACACTGGAACAATTATGCTTACAGGTCAGCACGATCAAAAGCTCAAAGGCATTATTACAGCAAATTTCCCAACTCGCAGAAACCAGCAAACAACCAAAGGCAAAGAAAAATGGCACAAGCAAAAAGTAATGTTTATGACGCAATCGTCGTCGGCTCCGGCGCGACGGGCGGCTGGGCGGCGAAAGAATTAACTGAACGCGGTCTGCGTGTCATCGTGCTGGAAGCCGGGCGCAAGCTTGATCCAGCGAAAGATTACACGATGCTCAAAGAGCCTTACGAGGTGAAATATCGTGGACTCAAAGATCAGCAGGAAATTTACAAAGCTCGACAGCCAATTCAATCCAAATGCTACGCGTGCGGTGAATTCTCGCACCAATTTTTTGTGGACGATATTGATAATCCGTACACGACGGCGGCGGGCAAAGGCTTCGACTGGATTCGCGGGCGGCAGGTTGGCGGACGCACTTTGCAATGGGGACGCCAAACGTATCGCTTTTCTGATTACGATTTTAAAGCCGCGAGTCGTGATGGGTTCGGCGAAGACTGGCCCATCAGCTACGACGAGATGAAGCCTTACTACGAACACGTAGAAAAATTCGTCGGCATCAGTGGCACCACCGAAAACATTGACGTTTTGCCCGATTCAGTGTTCCTGCCGGGGATGGCAATGACCTGCTCTGAGAACATGCTCCGGCAAGCGGTTGAGAAAAACTGGCAAGATCGCCGGGTGATTATTGGTCGTGTAGCGATGCTCACAAAAAATCATAATGGTCGCGCCGCCTGTCATTATTGCGGTCACTGCGAACGAGGCTGCGACACGCATTCCTATTTTAGCTCGCCCGGCTCGACTTTGCCTGCGGCTGAAAAAACCGGACGCCTGACATTGCGCCCAAATTCCGTCGCTTCGCATCTCATTATTGATACAAATTCGGGTCAAGCCAAAGGAGTCGCGTTCATAGATCAGAATACGAAAAAGGCGCAGGAAGTTTTTGCCAAAGTTGTCATGTTATGCGCTTCGACAATTGAATCTACGCGGTTGTTACTGAATTCGCATACACGCCAGCATCCCGAAGGCTACGGCAATTCTTCGGGGACGCTCGGACGATATTTGATGGATCACACGTACACGATTTCAATGAACGGAACAGTCCCCGCCTCCTCGCAATTTCCTTATCGCAATGATGACGGGCGTAATAACGGTGTCTATATTCCACGCTTCCGCAACGTCAAAGATAAAAGCAAAGATTTCCTGCGCGGTTACGGGATTCAGGGGCAAGCGCAAAAAGGGATGCTTCCGACGCACCTTCATAATTCAACTGGCTTTGGAGCGGAGTTAAAACGAATGGTGCGTGAAACGCCGGACGAGGCTCCCTTCTGGATTGGAGCGTTTGGCGAAATGCTGCCGCGCGCAACCAATCGCGTGACCATCAACAAAAATAAAAAAGATGCCTGGGGAATTCCCGTCGCGCACATTGATTGTCAGCATTCTGAAAACGAATTTGCGATGGCAAAAGATCAGATCGCTTCCATCGAAGAAATGGTGACAGCCGCCGGATGGGTACCGCAATCGAAAAATGAAAAGCTGGCGAATCCCGGACTTTGCATCCACGAAGTCGGGACGGCGCGCATGGGCAACGACCCCAAAAAATCTGTCCTCAACAAACACAATCAATTGCACGAAGCAAAAAATATTTTCGTGACTGATGGCGCATGCTTTGTGTCGCAAGGCTGCCAGAATCCGACGCTGACGATGATGGCGATTACGGCGCGGGCATGTGAGTTTATCGTGGAAGAATCGAAGAAAGGTAATTTGTAAAATCAGTACAATCTAATGGAAATCAAACTGACCAATCACGACTACAAACGCGGCGTCCAGCGCGTCCTCATCATCACGCTCGTGCTGAACATCATCGTGGTCATCGGCAAATTCGTCGCGGGCTTCCTCGCAGGTTCGCTCAGCGTTATCAGTGATGCCGTACATTCGTCCGTGGATTCTCTTAACAATATCGTTGGCTTAGTCGTGATGAAATATGCGACGGCTGAACCGGACGAAGAACATCCCTACGGTCACGCAAAATTTGAGACGCTCGCGGCCTTTGCGATTGCGGGATTTCTTTTTGTTACCTGCTATCAAATCGCCGTCAGCGCGATTTCACGGATCATCAATCCGTCGCCAACTCCACCTGAAATTAGTTACCTGACAGTCGGCGTGATGGTGACGACGATCATCGTTAATATTTTTGTCACGGTTTACGAGCACCGCGAAGGCAAACGATTGAATAGTGATTTTTTGATTGCTGATGCAGGGCATACGAAAAGCGATGTGCTGGTCAGTTTTTCGGTATTGGCAGGCTTGGGTTTAGTCAAACTTGGCTACGTCTGGATTGATCCCTATATTGCGCTCGGCGTCGCAGTAGTCATTGCCTGGAACGGCTATAAAATTTTTAAGGCGACAGTTCCTGTGCTGGTGGATGCTGCGCCTGTCCCTTCTATTCGCATTGCGGAAATTGTCAATAATACTCCCGGTGTTCACTCTGCCCACGACATTCGTTCGCGGACGTTAGGCAATGGGATGTTCGTCGAAATGCACTTGCATGTTGAATCGGATATTGAAGGCGATCACATTAGAACTCACGATTTGACAGAAGAAGTAGAGCGCCGCCTGGAAAAAGAATTCGGACACGTCGTCGCCACGATTCACGTCGAACCATTATCAATGCACGAAAAAAGCTGGCAACTTTAATTCAATACACCCCAATGAAAGAATATAAATTCACCAAAATCCGTCAACAATTCGCCCGCGAATCTCTCGCCGATATTGAACAAACCGTTCATCAACAAATCGCTGCCAAGCTCAACATCGCTCCCGGCGCAAGCATCGCCATCACGGTTGGTAGTCGTGGCATCAACAACATTGCGCGGATCGCCAAAGCTACCGTTGAAGCGGTCAAAGCGAAGGGCGGCAACCCTTTCATCATCCCGGCGATGGGTAGTCACGGCGGAGCTACAGCGGAAGGACAGCGCGAAATTCTGGCGTCATACAACGTGACGGAAGCAGCGATGGGCTGTCCGATTCGGTCTTCGATGGACGTTGTGAAAATTGAAAGCGATTTGGAAATGTCCGTCTTTATGGACAAGCACGCTTACGAATCTGATGGCGTAATTTTACTAAATCGCATCAAGCCGCATACCGCCTACCACGGAGAATTTGAAAGCGGCTTAGTCAAAATGAGCGTCATCGGATTAGGCAAAGAACGGCTGGCGTCTGAGATTCATACATACGGAATTTATGGCTTGAAAACATTATTGCCGCAAGCCGGACGAGTTGTTTTAGCGAGCGGCAAAATTATTTTAGGTGTCGGCATTGTAGAAAATGCTTACGACGAAACCGCGATCATTGAAGCGCTCACACCGCAGGAAATAATTACACGGGAACCGGAATTACTGGCGATAGCAAAAGAATTGATGCCGAGCTTTCCGCTGAATGAAATTGATGTTTTGATTGTGGATCAGATCGGCAAAAATATGCGGCTCCGGGATGGACCCGAATGTCATCGGACGTATGCGAATCAATGGCGAACCTGACCCTGATTTTCCCAAAGTCAAAGTTATTGTCATCACCGACATCACCGAACCTTCGCACGGCAACGCCTGCGGCATCGGGTTGGCAGACGTAGCTACCAAAAGATTACTTAATAAGATTGATTGGGATGCGACGTATATGAATGCCGTCACCAGCGGTTTTTATGAACATTCGATGTTGCCCGTCGTCGCCGAAACTGACCAACAAGCCTTTGAATGGGGCATCCGCGCCAGTCACGATCCACATCGTCCCAAAAGAATTGTCCGCATCAAAGACACGCTCCACGTCAGCGAAATGTATGTTTCCGAAGCGGCTCTGGAGGAAGTCAAAGATCGCGTTGAAATCATTAAAGCCCCGGGAGATTTGTTCGATACACAGGGAACAATGATTACATTTTAGTTGAGGCGTACTATCGCAGAATGCTTGATGTGCGCAATCGGTCTTTCATCTTCTCCAAAAATTCCCAAATCCAAAACAACAATTTCATGTCCGCGTCGCTCAAAGGCTTCGGCAACTTTGCCACGCATCGAAAGCCACTCGCCATTCTTAGGAAGTGAATAATGCTGCACCGTGCTTCCTGTATGAATCCACGAGCCAAGCTTCACATTTGCCATCAGCATTTCGTTTGCCTGCGCCAGATAAAAAGCTGGATGACAAACCGCACGATCACCAAAAAATATTGGCAAAGTCGCGCAAACATCTTTCAGAAATTTCGCTTCAATTTCCGCCAGCGATAATTCCCAATGTAAGGAACCCAAAATCTTTCCGACTGGCAAATTTGCAAGACTGGCAGGTAATCGTTCTGCTGGTTTGGGCAAATCATGATTGGGATAATCCAGGAGATTCAAGGTTGGCAGAATTTCTAGAAGCGAAGCTTCGCCGACTGCGCATAATCTCCCACTCGCCTCGAACAATTCCAGTTTCATCACATCATCGCTCGCCAAATCCCCTTTCACCATAGCCTCTTCGCCGTGATAAATCGGCTTCAGAAATTTTGCTGTCATTGTTCCGCATTCGATCCAATTCACTCCAAAATATTCTGTCACCAGATGCGTTAGATACGCATACACGCCAACGCCGGGGACAAGCCCGCCGCGAAAACCAAATTGTGCCGCGACTTCATCACTGTGAATTTTATTTTCGTGATCTTCGGCGTAGTTGTTGCCAATGATTTTGCAGGTCGGGAATTCCTGTCCAGATAATATTTTATTCATGCTGTTTGCCCTGTAGTCGCTTGCGGTTGTGTGTAGTAAACTCTTCAGCGAAGTACTTCCACCAGAATTTATCATCACTTTTCAAGGAGAGAAAATGCACGCAATGCACCTGCCGTTAATCCTGATGTTCATGTTTGTCATGCTTTTCAGCACAACTATCGCACAAGATGCGCCGCCTTCCTACGGTCCTGCGATTACGCTCGAACAGGCGAAAAAAGTTGCCGCTGCCGCTGAAGCCGAAGCCCGCAAAAATAAATGGAATGTCTATATCGTCGTCGTAGATTCGAGTACTAATATGGTCTTGATGCAGCGGATGGATGATGCACAACTTGGCAGTCTGAATGTCGCTACGAAAAAGGCAATTACTGCCGCTGCCTTCAAACGTTCGACGAAAGTTTTTGAAGACGGCATCGCAGCGGGAGGCATAGGAATGCGTACACTCGGCAATGATCAAATTATGCCGATTGAAGGTGGCTTGCCAATTTTCCTGAATGGAAAAATCATCGGCGCGATTGGCGTCTCTGGAGTCAAAGCCGATCAGGACGGTATCGTCGCCAAAGCTGGAGCCGAGGCGTTGAAATAAGAAATTATGAAACGACGCGAATTTCTCAAAACAAGTGCAGCGGCTGCGCCCCTCGCGGCTCTGTCAAAAAGTGCGGTAGCACAAAAACATGAACTTGGCGTCAAGCTCGCGCAGGCAATGAACGCGCCTGTTTTGAAAACAGAACTTTTCAAAACACCTGTCAAAATTGCTTCGATTGACTTACTGAAAAACGGAAAGAATTTCATCGTCCGCGTGCGCTCAACCGATGGCGCAGAAGGGATTGGCAGCGCTCAGGATTCTGTCATGGCGACAACGTACCCGATTTTTCTCAAGCGTGTAGCGCCTTTCTTTATCGGCAAAGATGCACGCGAATTGGAAAATTTAATTCACGAAGTTTACCTGCGCGATTCAAATTACAAATGGCAGGGTTTAGCGTTTTGGGTCTGCGTTTCCAGCCTCGAAGTTGCGATTCTTGACCTGCTTGGCAAAGTCGCTAACAAGCCACTCGGTGAATTGTTGGGCAAAATTCTCCGTAAAGAAATTCCCGTCTATCGTGCCAGCGGCAATCGTGGCAATGCGCCGGAAGTAGAAATCGCTTTCCTCCAAAAAATCGTTGCTGAAACCGGAGCCAAAGCCATCAAGTTTCGCCTCGGTGCGCGGATGCACTACGACGATGCCTCGACCAAACGCGATCACGCGATGATTCCACTCACGAGAAAAATCTTCGGCGAAAAGATGGCAATTTATGCTGATGGGAATGGTTCTTATAACATTCCGATGGCGATCAAAATCGGACGGATGATGGAAGAATACAAACTCGCTTTTTTTGAAGAACCTGTGCCGTTTGATTATTACGACGAGACGAAACAAATTGCGGACACGCTTACGATTCGCATTGCGCTCGGTGAACAGGAAAGCAGTCTGCGCAGCTTTCGCCGCATCATCGAAAATGACGTAGCGCAAGTCATTCAACCAGACTTACTTTATTTCGGTGGCTTAACGCGAAGCATTAAAGTTGCGCGGATGGCTGCGATTGCAGGCAAAGATTGCACGCCGCACATGTCAGGCGGAGGTTTGGGATATTTATATATCGCGCATTACGCTTCGTGCGTTCCAAATTGCGGCGCGCATCAGGAATACAAAGGCGAAGAAGATACGCTGCCTGTGAGTTCAGAAACTTCGTCCTTGAAAAGTGAAAACGGATTACTGAAAGTGCCAACGGGACCGGGATTAGGCGTGACGATTGATCCTAACTTTATTAAAAAGGCTCAAGTCGTCACGGCTTGAAAAATGTAGAGCACACTTTCCAGTTTACAGATGTACCGCCATTAATTTTGGGGCCATCGGCAAACTGGAAAGTTTGCTCTACTTAAAAACTAAACCGCATCCCTGTTTCTATTCTGCGCCCCGGCATTGCCGCAATCGCCTGCCCAAAGAAAGGCGACGTTTGCACGCCAATAAAATTCGTGCGATTCGCGTGATTGATGGCATTGGTCGCCTGGATATAAAACTCTGTGCGATAGCGTTTATTCGCCAGACTCATGCCCCCGCCCGACATCGCGCCCAGCATCTCGCCACTGTCGCCGCCAGCACGAATCACGCGCATCTGCACCTGTCCACCAGCTTGCTCTTTTACTTTGCCGAAGCCGAATGCCCAGCTTAATCGCGTGCCTAAATTTAATTGCCCTGCGCCACGCGCACTGTTGCGGCTGAAACCGCTGGGACGATCATTGATGATGGCGTCGCCGTTATTATCAAAGCCAGTAGTAATATTGTAGGGCATCGCGGAGAGGTAATTAAATGTCGTCCCGGCGCGCAGTCTTTTATAAACCGGAAAGCTCGCCATCCCGAAAACCATGTGCCGAATGTCATTCATTGCCGCGCCGCGTTCCGCTCGCAAATTAAAGCTATTCATCGGCAAACTAAAGTCGCTGTCAGATTCGTTCGTTACTTTCGACAACCGATAATTCACGCCCATGTGGATGCCCTGGGGGAGGTTGCTCCAATTCATATTGAACATCAGCGAATGCCCGAAAGAGTTAGCGATGGAGGCGACCTGCGTAATATTCCCTTGCGTCGGCAGCGGACGCCCCAGCCCAGGAATTGGCTGATTAATATTGATGCCGCGCAACTGATGCAAACCACGCGTAAAAGAATAGTTCGTCATTACACGTAAATTGTGCGGCAATTCGCGCTCGACGCCGATTGATGATTGGATGATTTGCGGCATCCGTAAATTCGCCTGTCGTTGAATCACGCTCGGCGGCAGTGTGATAGCTGCTCCGCCAGAAAGTGGATCGGGATAGCCCGGATTGCGCACAATCAAATCCGTCTGATTTTGCCCGTTGACGCGCAAAATCTGTTCAAGCGTGGCGTTGCCAAACCAGTCATAAAATATCCCGCCGCCGCCGCGAATTGTGGTTTTGCCATTCTTGAAAGGCGACCACGCAAAGCCAGCACGTGGCGCAAAATTGCGCTTGTCACTCAGGTTGGTTTGCAATTCATGCCGGACGCCAAAGCTCAGGGTGAAACTCTTACGCACGCGCCAATCATCCTGCAAATACCAGCCAAGTTGATATTGATTGAAGGCTACGGCAGGCGCACCGCTGCGGCGTGAATATTGCAGCGGACGATTTGCTTGAAAATCAGCGAGGCTCGCAAAGGTGAACGTGCCGTTCGTATTGCGCACTTCATTACTGGCATAACTACCAGCTTCCAGTTGAATCCCCGTGCGCAATAAATGCTTCTTGAAATAAGACAGATCAAGATTGTCGTTCAGTTCGATTTCGCGCAAGGAACGATCACTTGTCACCTGTGCGCCGCCGCGAGTGAAGGCATCCAGCACCACAATCGTTTGGGCATTCGACAAAGACCGGATACCGACATCGCGCCACGTCGTTTGGAAGCGAAGTTCATTGAAAATTTTCTTGCCCATCGCGCCGGAATCTGAGAGTCGGAAAATATGTTCGGTGGAATCTGAAGTGAAGGCGCGATCCGCCAAATCGAAGTTGCCGACGCCGAGATTTTCCTGGGCGTTCGCATTGCGTTGATATTCGCCCCGCAGCGTGTGCGTTTTATTCAAGGCGTGTTCGATGCGCGTTTGCAAATTCAGCCGCTGTGATGGCCGGCGAATCAAATCGGCGATCCTGCCAGTTGGTAACGCCGCGAAAATCGTTTTTGTATCATACGAATTCATCCCGTCCACCGAACCCGAAATATCTGTATGATTTTTCCAAAGCGGCCCGCTGAAATCCAATCCGTAGCGGCGATCCTGCTCAGCACCGCGAAACGGCGCAAAAGCATTGCGGGCATTCAGGGCTTCATCACGAAAGCCAAAATTTACGCTGCCGTGCCAGCCGTTAATGCCCGGCTTGGTGAAGATCTCTACGCTGATAAACCCGGCCTCGTGATTTTCCGCCGCCCATTGATTGGTGCGAAAACGAATTTCGCGGATTTGCGATTTGGGGGGGAATTTGCCGCCGCCAAAACCATTGACGCGAAAGCGTGCGCCCGGCCCCGCCATGTTGCGAATCGCCTCTTCAAATTCATCGGGATCATCGGGCAACATTGCCAATTGCGCTTCGGTCAGCACGGAAGAAAATCCATCGCCACGCGGATCGGTGTTGGCTTCCTGCTTGTCCTGCTTAACCTGAATTTCATCTTTGACGTTGGCGATTTGCAGCGTGACGGCAAGTGTATTCGCACCGAGATTAAGTTGGACTGTTTCGACGACTTGCGATTCAAATCCGTTGGCAGCGATTTTTACGCGATAGCTGCCGACGGCGAGTCGTGTGAGGTGCGCTTCACCACTGCGATTTGTCTCCGTAGCTTTCGCCTTACCGCCATTGACCTCGACTTGCACGGAAGCATCACGAATCGCGGCTCCGCGCTGGTCTACAACTTTCACGGTGAGGTTGGCATCGTTGGCGGATTTGGGCTGCGCTTGCGCAAAGCTGAACGCCAACGCAAACCACAGGCAGGCCAGTACAAATTGTCGGTTGTCTAGGTTCATAAAATTCGGCGCTGGTTAGTTTTTCAATAGCCGGAAGGCGGGTGTCAAGAGTACAAGCTTCAGCTTGATTTTAAGCATAGCCAAGCTAAAACTGGTACTCTTGACGCCTGTTGTCGCGTACTACTACTTCTCAAATTTATCCGCTTTGATGATTGGGTTGATTTTGAATTTCGTCAGTTGCCACTCTTCGTTTGCCTGCCCGTCAATCGTGCGTGAAATGCGATGGGGCAGGGTGACGCCACCTTCTGCACGAAAGTCTTCAAACCGAAGCTGGATTTCCACCATGGGTTCCGCCGCCGCTTGTGCCGCTGCTTTGGCTTGCGCCTCCTTTATTTCCTTCTCCATCTCTTCGGGCGTTTTCTTTTTGGCTTCATCGCTGTGAGACATTTGCCGCGTCATCATCCGCATTTGTGGCTTGCGGCCCTGATAGCTCAGCATCAGGGGGCGATGTGTTTTTTGATCCAGGAAAAGTTGCGCGGTCAGTCCAATCACTTTGCCCTTTACCTCAATCACATCCGCCACGCCATCTGGCGCTTCAGCTTCGCCCCCGTAACTGTATTCCAGCGGCACAGCAACAGGCGACTGCCCTAATACGCCAAGCAGCAAGCGCGTCCATTCCTGCCGAATGAACATCTGTTGCGCTTTTTGTGCGTCGGCTGAGTTGCCACCACTCGGCGCTATCCGCAAAATAAGATTCCCTCCGGCAGGCGCATTATTTTGCATATCCGTCCAAGCCTTTTCGCCATTCAAGGCCTCCAGTCGAGTCACCTCAATGCCCGGCATCGGACTCATCACCGATGTTTTTAGAAATTTATCCGGCAACATCATTTCAAGTTCGATGTCGCCGCTCATTTCGCGTTCCCCCAGCATTTGCCGATAGGTTCCCGCAATTGAGAGGGATTTTATTTTGTCGCTGCCAATCGCAGCGCGTGCCTGGCTCAATAATTCCTGAGCGCGGGCGACTTTTTTGGCATCGTCCTGTGGGGTTGGAACAAACAAAATCCATGTAGTTAAAACCGAAATCAAAATTATTAATCGGGTCATTTTAGCAACTCCTTTTGTCTTCTATTTGTGACGAAGGGCGACTGAAGTTCCATTATTTAGCAAAGAGCGTAAAAACAAATTGACCCAGGGCAGATGAGAGTTCCTGCCTTGGGTCAATTGCGCGGGCTACCCACCCGCTACCACGGGTACTGACGATTATCGCTTGTTCAGTTTTGTCATCCGATCTTCCAACCGTCCAGGTTCGTGGCAAGTCATACACGCGATGCTCGAATTGTCTGCGGCTTTCGGATTTTCTTTCCATTTTTTGGCGATTAGTTCATATGGAGTATCGGGCAGCACAGCGAGAATTTTGTCGAGTGCTTCATTCGCTTCTTTGGTGTGTCCGGTGCGCAGTGCAGATTGCGCTAAACCGCCCAGGACTTCACCGCGCATGTGGATTGGAAGCTTATCAATAAAGGGACCTTGCTCCTTCCATAAAATCTGATATGCGTCGTAAGCCGAAGTCCACGCTGCCGAACGAAATTCTTTCGGTAAACGATCCGCAAAAAGCACATAAGAACCGCCGGTTACTGCTTCAACGCCACTCGCTTCAGGGCCATGCTGTTTGGCTGTAGCGAACAAAGAGATTACTTCTTTATATTTCTGGTTAAATTCAGTTTGATTATTTTTCTCATTGGCAAGAATTGCCCGATACAACGCCGCACCCGCTTTCCAGGCAAGCAAATCAGCTTTGGCTTTTGGTCTTTGTTCCAATAAAACCTCAATATTCTTTTCGGCTCTGGTCAGACGCTCAAGATCATTTTGCAAAAAGCCTGCGAAAATATCTTCGCGTAAAAGCGTGTGAACGGTGAGCCGCGTATCCGCCAATGGTGGCGCAGTGGATTGCGCCAAAGCAAGTGTTGCGATGATTGCTGTGAGCAACACGATTTTGAAAGTTCGCATGATTTTTCTCCTTGATTTGTTAAGTGTACGAAAATTGTTTTCACCATCACCTCGCGGTCAGATTTCCAATCCACCCATTACAATAGAAAACTTTCTGCTGACACGAGTCCGCCAAATCTCTGGGTACGATCATAACATCGGAGTTGTTTCCAGAATATAGTCTTACGTTTTTTTAAAGTCGTATGCGTGAGGCGGTGAACCTCGCGGAAGAATTATCAGATTCAACACGCTCGAAGAAATTGCCAAAGAAAAGAAATCACTTACAGGAACAGACTGAAAAGCTTATTGAACCAAAGTTGAATGTGCTAGAATAATTATGCTATGAATCAACAAGTTACATTGCAAGTTTCGGAGAACGTTTGGTTTTACGCTAAGTCTGTAGCTACGCAAAACAAACAACGCATCGAAGATGTAATGTCGGATTGGCTTGATAAAATGTCGAGCGAAGTTGCAATCGAAAAACTTTCGGATGTCAGAATTCTTGCCTTAGCCAATCTACAACTTCCTGAATCTCAACAAGAAACTTTACACGAATTGCTTGAAAAAAACGGCGAAGGCGAACTGACAAAACTTGAACGTAAATATCTTGATGAATTGATGGAAATTCATGATGATGCCTTGCTGACAAAAGCCAAAGCAATGCGCGTTGCTGTTCAGCGCGGGTTGATGAAACCTTTATCTTCCGAATGAACCGCTCAAATATTCCCGACCACATCAAAATAAAAGTCAGGCAAACCGCACGACATCGTTGCGGTTATTGTTTGTTACTGCAAAAATATTCACCGATAGTGTTTCAGTTTGACCATTACAATCCTGTTTCAAAAGGCGGAACAAGTGAGGAAAATAATCTTTGGCTAGTGTGCGGGAATTGCAACAATGCGAAATCTGATAATACCGAATGCTTTGACCCCGTCACTGAAACTATTACCCCGATTTTTAATCCGCGCACTCAAAATTGGAGCGAACATTTTGAATGGGACGGAACCTGAGCAATCATTGTCGGTAAGACGCCAATTGGACGCGGAACAGTCGAGTTATTAAAACTTAACGATGAAAGAATTGTTGCCGTCCGCCAGGAATGGGTTTCAGCCGATTGGCACCCACCGAAAGACTAACCCCATCAGAGACAACTCGTGTCGTGATAGACTGAATTTTCTAAAAAGCGCAAAGCCAATATTTACCCGTACTTAATTTTTCCTGGTATTGCTTATGGAAACCTCCACTAAATCTTCGATCAAGCTTTTCCGCCCGTTCATTGCTGCTGAAGTCAAACTTCGTGAATTAACTCCGGTTCCCCTGATTTTAGGGACTCTGCTGGGAATTGTGTTCGGCGCATCATCGCTGTATTTAGTCCTGAAAACGGGGCTGACGGTGAGCGCTTCGATTCCTGTCGCAGTCATTTCGATTACGATTTTTCGCCTGCTGGCAAAGATGGGGTTGAAGAACGCGACGATTCTGGAAAACAACATCGTCCAGACAGCAGGCTCGGCGGGTGAATCCATCGCGTTTGGGTTTGGCGCGACGATGCCTGCGATTATGATTTTGGGTTTTAATCTCGAAATTTTAAATGTGATGTTAGTAGGAGTATTGGGTGGATTACTCGGAATCCTGATGATGATTCCGCTGCGACGGGCATTGATTGTGCAGCAACATGGAGTCCTGAAATACCCCGAAGGAACCGCTTGCGCCGAAGTGCTCAAAGCTGGTGCGGATGATGAATCCCTGCAAGCTGCCATCGCTTCGGGATCAGGGTCGGATGTCAGTGCGACGAAAATTGGCGCAAAAACAATCTTCACTGGATTTGGCATCGGACTGGTTTATAAATCTGCGATGTCTGCGTTTCGGCTTTGGAAAGAAGTGCCAGAAAAAGTTTTCGGCGCACCTTTTAAGGGCGGTTCCATCTCCGCAGAAATTTCTCCTGAGTTACTCGGCGTCGGCTACATCATCGGACCTTATATTGCTGGCTTGATGGTTGGCGGCGGCATCCTCGCCTATCTTGTCCTGATTCCTGCGATACAATTTTTTGGTGGCGCTTTAAATCAACCGCTTGATCCGGGAACGAAATTAATCAGCGAAATGGGACCAGATGAAATTCGCAGCGCGTATGTATTGTACATTGGCGCAGGCTCTGTCGCAGCCGCCGGAATCATCAGCGTCTTTCGTTCGATTCCAGTGATTTGGGGCAGTATTCGCAGTGGCCTGCGCGATCTAACGGGAACAAAAACTGCCAGCGAAAATTCCTTGCGCACGGAACAGGACATTCCCATCAAATGGGTCATCGCCGGCATTGTCGCGTTGATGATTTTGATCGTTTCGTTTCGTTCGTTGCAGATGAATTTTCTTGGCGCACTAATGATTGTCTTATTCGGATTTGTCTTCGTCACCGTCTCTTCGCGGCTTACGGGCGAAGTCGGTTCTTCATCCAATCCTGTTTCGGGGATGACCTACGCGACACTGTTGTTGACCTGTTTGATATTTTTGATTGTCGGTTGGACTGCGCCGCCATATTACGTCACCGCGTTGTCGGTCGGGGCCATTGTTTGCATCGCGTGTTCCAATGGCGGGACGACTTCGCAGGATTTGAAAACGGGTTTTTTAATCGGAGCTACACCCAAATATCAGCAGATCGCTATTCTCTTTGGCTCGCTCGCCTCCGCGATTGTTTTGGGGCCGATTTTATTAAAGCTCAACGATAATGGCACGGTTTACATGCCAATCAAATCCGCGACAGAATTGCACGCGAATGTGGCAGAATTAAAAGAGCGTAAACCTATCAAAGGCGCACAGGCAGACGGTAATTCTTATCTCGTCTGGCATCATACCGATCAAAATGGTGAGACGAAAAAATATCTGGTCAACGATCAGGGAACGCCTGTTTATCTGGTTGATCCTGGCATTAACGGACAATACAAAACTCGCCCTGATGGCTCATCTGTGCCTAAATTCGATGCCCCTAAAGCGGTGCTGGTTTCTTACATCATCAAAGGAATTCTTAATCAAAAATTGCCGTGGGGCTTAGTTTTATTAGGCGTGATGATTACGATTATGCTGGAATGCGCGGGAGTTCCTTCGCTGGCTTTTGCCGTCGGAGTTTATTTGCCGATTTCAACTTCGATGCCGATTTTTATTGGTGGATTGATTCGCTGGGGAGTTGATTTATATCTGCGCAAAAAACTGGCTGCGCAAAACCTGACCGAAGATGAATTCAACGCGCAAGCCGATCAAAGCCCCGGCGTCCTGATGGCTTCAGGCTACATCGCAGGCGGTGCGATTGCCGGTATTATCATTGCGTTTCTCGCCGGAGTATTGACCAGCACAAATGATAAAATCGAAGCCTGGTCAAAAGCGCACAACGCCTTTTTTGTGGGTGATAATGCAAATCTCTTATCGCTCATTCCGTTTGCACTTTTAATTGTCGTCCTGTACCTGACCGGGCGAGAAAAAATTCTGACCTCTCGTACTCTTGAGAATTGATGCGGTGAATCTCCGCCTCAGAAACTTCACGTAGTCGGTTTATCCGGCGCAGGAGCCGAGGCATAAAAATCCTGATAAAACCGTGCGGTATAATTTTCAATTAATGATTGCACACGTTGTTGATCGGGCGACGCTACGATCAGGCCAGCGTGGTTTTTTTTGTTCACGCGGTAAATGATTTCAGGCTCGTTGTAAGCTGAAGTATCAGGAGCTTCCTGACGCGCCAGGGACAAAATAATTCCAGCGTAATTTTGTTTTACTTCAGGGAGTGAATAGCCTGAGTTTTGACATTGGGCGATTTCCACCCGCGCCCACTCCGTCCATAAATTAATTCCGGTCGCGGCTTTGACAACCTCAGCGATGTAAGCTCCGCCAACGCGCGAGGCAGTTTCCAGAAAATAAAATTGTCCGTCGGCGCTGCTCTTGATGAATTCGGTATGCGTCACGCCGCGTACCAGCTTAAAAGCTTTGATGATCTCTGCGTTCAGGGTTTGCAACGCTACGTCATTTGTTGATCCACGTGGAATTCCGCCCGTCGTAAAAATCCCTCCGTCGTGCATGACATTCAATGGTGGCGCACCGTATTTGTGAACTGCGGCGAAGACTACTTTGTTTTCTGAGACGACAGAATCAACGTGGAAAATTTCACCAGGAATATATTTTTCCAGGACCTGAAAAGATTGCTGATCGCCCAATTTATCCAAAGTGCGCCACAACTCTTCTGCCGCATAGATTTTTTTGATGCCGAGCGCCGAAGCCGAAGTGCGCGGTTTGAGTACCCAGGGTGGCGGGACACGCGCCATAAATTCACGTAAATCGTCGTAGTTGATAACGGGCGAAAATTCCGGCACATGGATGCCGGAATCTTTGGCCTGCACACGCATCGCTAATTTATCGCGGAAGTAACGCGCCGTCGTCTCACCCATCCCCGGCATGCGCAAATGTTCGCGGAGCGCGGCGGCGATTTCAATGTCGAATTCGTCCAGCGCAATGATGCAATCAATTTTGCGGGAACGCGCAATGTAGCTGATGGCGTAAGTGATGTCCGGTTGTCTGGTCATTTCTGCCACAAGCAGCAATTCGTCAATTGCGGTGTGCGGCCAGAGCGGGGAGTCTTTCAGCTTTTCAACGGTGACGAGAATCACGTGACAGCCCTGGTTTTTGAGTTCACGCAGCAGGTCTTCACCTTTTTCGTAACTGGCAAGGCAGAGCACGGTTGTAGGTTGCGGGTTCATAAACGCTTAACCGGGATTGAGTAATTGATCTTGTTGCGTGCGCCAATGCTGATAGCATTCGGGGCATACGCCGTGACTAAAATCTGTCCCTGTATGCTGGTGCAAATAAACTTCGATTTGTTGCCAGTAATCGTTATCATCACGGATTTTCTTGCAAAACATGCAAATCGGCAAGAGTTCCTTAAGTTGTGTGACCTGCGACAGTGCTTGTTCCAGTTCAGCAACCTTAACGGAATAGGCTTCCTGTAACGCCAGGATGCGTTCACCGGATTTAATTCTGGCGCGTAATTCGAGGTTATTAAAAGGCTTGAAAATATAATCATCAGCGCCTGCGGCTAATCCTTTGGCCACATCACTGACAGAGGTATTCGCCGTCAGCAGGATGACATAAGTATAAGACTGCGTCGGTTGCGCACGGAGTTTTCGGCAAATTTCGGGGCCGGACATTTTGGGCATCACCCAATCCAGAATGGCGAGGCCGGGCGCTGATTGTTGCTGTAATTGTTCCCAGGCGAGCGCACCGTCCGCCGTTGAAATTATTTCATAGCCCCAGTCAGTTAAATTAGCTTCCAGCAGATGACGCGCAATCGGGTCGTCCTCTGCGACCAGTATTCGTTGCATGAATTTCCTTTACGCAAGCCTGAAAACTCACGTGAAAATGATAAAGGGGCGAAAAACGAAAGGGGAAAAGATACCACTAGTAGTTATTGTTTGTTAGTTTGCGCCGCACAGTATAGCGCGTGAGTCAGGCGACGCAAACTAACCAGAGGTGATGACGAATTATTTCTTTTCGTCGTTGGGATTGGCTTCTGATTTGACTTCGATATTGTTGCTGGACAGGGTCGTCGCGATGTCGCGTTGCAGTTGCGCAACCGCTTTGTTGTAATCGGTCAGCGCCCGCAACTCTGTTCCTTTGGCTTGTGCCAAATCAGTTTGGCGCTGCAACACTAAAAACGTAGTGGACAGTCCCGCCTGAAAACGTTTTTCTTCGCCGCTCAATTGTTGCTGGGCATAGTCTCTGGCTAAGCGGGAAGCTTCAACTCGTAATCTGACCAGTTCAATGGTCTGGAGGTCGTTGCGAATTTGCGCTTCGATCCCCTGGACTGTATTACGAACCTGCAAATCCAGTTGATGACCGACAACAATTGAACGACCAAGATTCGCTTCCGCTATTTTGTTTTTCCAGGGAATTGCAATGGAAACGCCGACCCGAAAGGTTGGATATTTATTTGAGAGCAAATTTTTGAGCGAAGTCGGATAACCGCCAATGAAATCAGGCGAGACCCGTGTGGCGTCAACTGCGTCACCAGCTAAACCCGCAATGCTGTAAGAGGCAAAAGCATCAACCTGGGGTTTGGTTTGATCGCGGAAATACTCAGAATCGGAATCGTTAATTTCCTTTTGAAATTGCAAAATATTTAGTTCCGGGCGGTTTTGCCGCGCCAGCTTGAAAGCCTCATCAATCGTCAAATTCACAGGCTGGATTTCAAATTGTTCTGCTGGTTCGATTTTGGTATTCCAGATTTCAGAATCCGGCCCGCTTACCACTAATTGCTTCAGGGTATTTTCAGCCTGCGAAACGGCATTCATCGCCGAAAAAACCTGGGTGCGTCGGGTTTCAACCGAGGTTGCCGCCGTGACGACATCAATCGGTGCCAGCGTGCCAACTTCGACCTGGCGTTGATTGTTGGAAAGCTGTGTTTCCGCCAGTTTCACTGCATCGCGCTGAATTTCTTCGTCCCTGATCGCAAAGGCTAAATCCCAGTATGCCTGCTGGACGTTGGCAATAATTTGAATTGCTTTTTGGCGAAAGGTCGCATCGGAAAGATCAAGTCGCTTCCGCGAGATTTTAATTTGGCGGCGATTCAAATCCGTTTTGAAATTGCGCTTCAACGGTTGCGTAAAGCTCGCCGAAAAAGAAGGATTGTAAGCGGGACTCAGCAGGTTGGTATTGCTGCTGTTGCGGTTATTATTGAAATTAGCCTGGAACGTTCCCCCGGTTTTTTCGACCGGATGAATCATGCCAAAATTATAAACAAATGTATTGGTTGTCACCGCTTTATTGCTGGTTCCGCTGAAGGCGAACGCATTTGGGGTCCGTTGCGGAGAATAGGAAAGGGTCGAAGTAAAGATTGGATCATAGATGCCACGCGCAGCAAATAAATCATATTCAGCCAGCCGGACATTTTCTTTTTCAATCATAATGTCGACGTTATTTTCCAGTGCTGCGAAAATGGCATCCTTTAACGACCAGCGCACAATTTTATTGGGGTCTAATCCAGTGGTTCGTTGCGGGATAGGGCGCGGTTTGATTTGTCCAATCTGGATTCCGGCCCCCTGCTGATTCGTCGTGGGAATCGGTGTTTGCGCCACTCCACTCAGGGTCAAAATAGTGGCGCTCACCACAGCGATAATTAAACGGGGTAATTTTTGCGAACTTAAATTCATGTCTTCTCCGAGATAAACCAAATAGCTTTAATATTGCAGACTAGCTTTCCGTTCCTTACGAACTCTGAGGGCGGATGGTTGCAAAAAAATTGGGACAGTACCGCGAGCCGTAGCGCATCGGGTTGCCTTCAGACCCCGTCGCTACCGCTCCGGGTACAGTACCGCGAGCCGTAGCGAGCCGGGTTTCCTGCACTTTGCTCTAAGTACGATAATCCGCATTGATCCTGATGTAATCTTCGGTCAAATCACAAGTCCATTCCGTGACTTCAGCCGCACCCTGATGGAGGTCAACCGTAGTTTTGACCTCATCTGACTTAAGAATTTCCAGCGCTTTCACTTCATCAAATTTCAATCCGCGCCCCTGTCGCGCCACAAACAAGTTGCCGAGTTTAATGTCTACCAGTGAAATATCAAACCTGACTCCGGCGCGTCCGGCGGCGGCTAAAATTCGCCCCCAGTTGGCATCTTCGCCGGCGATGGCAGTTTTGACCAGTGGGGAAGTGGCGATAGTTTCCGCAATCCGATGCGCCATTTTTTCGTTCGGCGCATTTTTAACGTGAATCGTGAGGAGCTTTCTCGCGCCTTCGCCGTCACGTGCGACCTGAATCGCCAAATCCTGGCAGACCTCAATTAAGCCTTTCAGAAATCGTTCATAATCAGTTCCCTCCGCTTTTTCAATAAGCGGATTTTCCGCCGCGCCATTCGCCAAAACCGCCAGTGTATCATTCGTCGAAGTGTCGCCATCAATCGTGACGCGATTAAAACTGACATTCACGGCTTTATTGAGCGCAGTCTGTAAAACTTTTTTGCTGATCGCCGCATCCGTCGTCACAAACGAAAGCAACGTCGCCATGTTTGGATGAATCATTCCTGCGCCTTTGGCAACACCCGCGATGGTGACGCGCTTGCCGCCGAGTGTAAATGATTTCGCCGCCCGCTTCGGTTTCGTATCCGTAGTCATGATTGCTTCTGCAATTTTTGCGCCATTCTCCGCTGCTAAATTTGCCGTCGCTGCGCGGATGCCAGCTTCGAGCAATTCCATCTTGAGCTGAACGCCAATCACACCGGTTGAGCAGACTAAAATTTCACGGTCATCGCAGTTGAAGAAATCAGCGAGAAGCTGTGTAGTCCGATGCGAATTCGCCAAGCCTTCTTCGCCTGTGACAGCATTCGCGCAACCAGAATTCACGATGATGGCGCGATGCGTTTTAGCGCGGAGGTGTTCACGCGAAACCAATACTGGTGCGGCTACGACAAGGTTTTGCGTAAAGACGGCAGCGGCTACAGCAGGTCGTTCAGAAAAAATAATCGCCAAATCTTCCCCGGATTTTTTGAGTCCACAACGCGTCGTCGCGGCGAGAAAACCTTTGGGTAAAAAGTTGGATGATTTAGATTTTGAATTTGAAATTTTAGTCGTGGGTTTTGGCGTCGTTTTCAATCTTTCGGTTCCTTAATTTTGGTTAGAAATGGTTGTTCAGTTTTGGGAATTTGGTGTTCGTAATCGAACGCAAGATCAACGTAATTAGTTTTAGTTACATCCTTTGACTGGCAAGATTTTATCTTTGTAAATGCACAAAATGTCTTCGATTTCTTGAGGTTCAAGTCCTTGCAAAGCTTTTGGCATTTCAGACATTTCCAACCAATCACGATTTACAGTCTCAAGCCCATAATTCTTCGCCCCTTTTCGGGTTCCAGCATGAAGATATATTTTTTGCGGATATAAGTTCAGATATGCCCCGATCCGCAACGCGGCATCATAAACGTAAACTTCGGAAAGCCCCTTTATGTCCTCTAGTCTTTTTACGATTAACCATAGGCTGTGAAACGAAGAACTGTTGATTATTTCAACTGACTCATCAAGCAATATTTTATTTGCTGTTGGCATTAGGACACGTTTTATTCTATTTTGATGGGAATAGTTCTTACCATTTCGTTTATAGCAAAGCAGGCGTTTTTTATTACAGATTCGAATGACGGTTGCCGACGGAACCAGTCAATTTGTCTTTGTAGATTAGGTCTATGGTTTATTTGATAATGCCTGATTATTACTTCCCAATTCATCTTAATTTCTTCCTCGCTTCTGCCGCTCAGTTTTGCGCCAGTACTGGAATTCATCTTCAAAAACCTCGTATTCAAGTTCGCTCACGCGCGTTTGCATTCGCTCTTGTGCATCGGCTACGCCTTTGTTGTAAATGCTGGGGCCGATTTCTTCTACGATAAAATTGAAGAGCGCACCCACCGCAATATTTCCAATCTCCATTTCCAGATTTTCCTGGCAGTACTTTTGCAGCGAAGTTATCGCTTCCTGTTTTGTTTCTTTTGATAGTTCAATCGGCATAAATTAAGTCTAACAAACTTCAGTTTGTTGAAGTTCTGGTCGCTGTATACGTGCTGCGAAGCCGCAACAAACTGAAGTTTATTGGACTGTTACTCGCTCGTCTCTTCACGATTCACGCCACGAATTTTTACAATTGGCGTCGGAACCTGACTCACATCAAATTCTTCTGGTTGTGCGCCTTCGATTAAATCCAGCACCATCGGGACTTCATCGCAACTACTCATTTTGGGGCAGGTCACGCAGTCCATCCAGACTTTGCGCGGCATTAATTCGTGCTGGACGACGCGGAAGCCAAGCTTTTCAAAAAATCCCTGGACGTAAGTAAACGCGTAGACCTGTACTAAATCGTGTTCACGGGCTTCGGCGATGTTGGCTTCGACCAAAGCGCGTCCGATGCCTTTTTTTCCGGTCGTTGGATCAACTGCCAGCGAGCGAACTTCCGCCATGTCGCCCCAGGTGAAGTGCAATCCCGAACATCCGATGACTTGAGCTTTGCCGTCAATTTCAGCCGTAGCGACATAAAAATCGCGGATGTTTTCGTAGATGCTGAGCAATGAACGCGGCAGCATTTGCTCTTTCTGGGCGTAGTTCGTGATGAGCCAGTGAATTCTGGTCGCATCTTTGGTCATTGCTTTGCGAATAGTAAAATCCATATGAATCAGTCTTTAGAGTCTATTAAGTCTATAGAGTTTATAGAGTCTTTGAGGTCGAGAGAGTCAGTTGAAATCGCAGACTCTATAGACTCAAAGGACTCTATAAACCCTATAGACTTTCTTCCACCAGCACTTCTTCCCACGCCGTCAACATCGAATCTATCTCTGACGGTTTGATGATGTACGGCGGTAAAAATCTGCACGTCGTATCGTTTGTGCTGTTCATTAAAAAGCCGCGTTCGAGCATTTTTGTTGGAAAATTCCTGGTTGGGAAATTTAATTCGACGCCGATCATTAAACCCATCGCGCGGACTTCTTTGATTGTGTCGGGATACAATTCCTGAAGGTGCAGCAGCTTCTGCTTAAAATAATTTCCCGTCTCCTTGACAGTTTGCAGCAAGCCGTTTTCATTCAATTCTTCAAAAAATTCAAGACTTAGACGACAGGCTAAAGGGCCTCCGCCAAACGTTGTGCCGTGATCGCCGGGTTGGAAGCCATCGGCAGCTTTTTCGCTGACGACAATGGCCCCAAGCGGGACTCCTAATCCGAGCGGTTTGGCGACGGTCAAAATGTCTGCCTGCACTTCGCTGTGTTGATAGGCAAAAATTTTCCCGGTACGTCCCAGACCGCATTGCACTTCGTCTACGATGAAGAGCGCGTCGGTTGCGGTGCAGGCATCGCGCAATGTTTGCAGGTATTCGGGCGATTGCGGACGGACTCCGCCTTCGCCTTGAATGGTTTCTACGATGACGGCGGCGGTGCGTTCGTTGATGGCGGTGCGGGCTGCGTCGTGGTCTCCGGCGGGGATGAATTTGCAGCCCGGTAATAACGGCTCAAATGGCGCACGATATTTGTCCTGTGCAGTCACGGAAAGCGAACCCATCGAACGACCGTGGAATGATCCGGTGAGCGAAACGAATTCGTATTTGTCTTCGCGTCCTTGTCTTCGTTGCCACGCACGGGAGAGCTTCAACGCAGCTTCGGCGGTTTCGGTTCCGCTGTTGCAAAAGAAGGCGCGAGACAAACCCGAAGCGTTGGCGAGTTGTTCCGCAAGCAAGCCCTGATATGGATGATAATAAAGATTCGAGGTGTGCATTAACGAAGCTTGTTCGCTCATCACGCGGCGGATGCGCGGGTGATCGTAGCCGAGGACGTTGACGCCGATACCGGAAATAAAATCAAGATATGATTTTCCGTCAGAGGCGACTAACGTTGAGCCATGTCCGCGTACAAACAGCACCGGCTGACGCGCATACGTCGTCATGATGTACTGGTCTTCAAGTCGTTTTGTGTTGGCTAAATCGAAACTTTCGTTATTCATTTTCTGTGTATCTTTTGCAGAAACACGCACGAAGTAAGTGTGCATTATGTTCGCCCTTACTGCGTGCGGGCTTCTGCATGGTTTTCTAAATACTCGGCATAGTCGCCGCTTGCAATGATTTTTCCCGTTGCTACCCAATCGTTATAAACATAAAGCCAGCATTGCATATTTTCGCCATTCGATAACGTGACAGGCGCTTTAATTCTGGCAAATGTGCTGGCATCAAGTTCGCCGGGAATGAAGCCTTCATACCGATCAAGCGTCGCTAAAATTTCCGGCGGATTATTTAGCTCGTAAACTTCGCCGCAGATTTTCGTCGCAAAGTTTTCTCCAACAATTGCGCCGGGATATTGTCCCAGGTCATAAAGTTGTCCGCGCGTTTCGCCGCTGCCAATGAAACGCAAACTTTTCATCAGGGCCGCAAGTTCACTGGTAGTTTTGGCTACCAGAGCTTTACGCAGTGTGCCGTAAACGAACAGATAATCAGGCATCTTAGGCAATCACGGTTCCCACCGCTTCTTGATCAACACAAACCCGCAAGAGAGAATTTTCATCTGCCGCACCAATAATCAAAATTCTTTTGACTCCGGCCTCAAGCGCCGACAAACAGGCGCGCAATTTCGGTCGCATGCCACCATAGGCAATGCCGCTTTCGAGCAGATGATTGATGCGCTCGCGGTTCAGATTTGGAATCGTCTCACCATGTTCATCTTTGACGCCGCCCACGTCGGTGACAAAGATTAATTCATCGGCATTGCACGCGGGAGCCACCGCCGCTGCCATTTGATCGCCGTTGATATTGTGGTAGCTGAAATCGTGTGCGCTCAACGCGAGGCAGGCAATTACCGGAATCATGTTCAGGCCGAGAATTGCCTCAATCAATTTTCCATCGGTGCGTGAAATTTGTCCGACAAAACCGAGGTCGGTTCCATCTTCGGTGCGCATTTTTGTGGATAAAAAACTCATCGCATCGCCGCCTGTGAGGCTGACTGCCGGAACGTTGAGCCGCGCCAGATCAGCGACTAAATCTTTCCCGACTTTGCCTGCGAGTACCATTTGAATGACATCACGTGCGGCAGCATCGGTAATCCGTAAGCCATCGTGAAATTTCGATTCGATACCCAGTTTGTCCAGCCATTCAGCAATTTGTTTGCCGCCACCGTGCACCAGCGCGAGTTGGTTATCACGACGCCGGATTTCGCCAATTTGATAAACTAATTTGAGTCGGAGCTTCGTATCTATTAGAACGCTGCCGCCGAGTTTTATGACTGATCGCATGTGAATATTGTCAGGTTCTGAGCCGGTTGCTCAATAACCATAATTTTACAAAATGCCTTCGCGCTCATCGAACCCAAAGGCGACATTTGCATTTTGTAAAGCCTGGCTGGAAGCGCCTTTTAATAAATTATCTTCGGCGGAAACGATGATCGCCTGACGTTCATTCACGACGCAGCCGATGTCGCAAAATGGAGTGTGCGCCGCAAATTTAATTTCCGGTAATTGTGAACTGGCAAATACGCGCACGAATGGTTTGTCCTTAAATTCTTCCTGCCAGATTTTTTGAATGTCCGCCGCCGTGACGCCCGTTTGCAGCTTGAGATAAATCGTCGAAAGAATGCCGCGATTGATGGGCAGTAAATGAGGCGTGAAAATTAATTTGTCCGGCGAAAATTCAAGGCCCAGCCCTTGCGCGATTTCCGGCGCGTGGCGATGTTTGAAGAGATTGTAGGCTTTGAAGCTTTCGTTGACTTCGACAAAATGTGTTCCTGTGTTAGGAGCTTTCCCCGCACCTGTGACACCCGAAACCGAATTGCAAATAATCGGTTGCGCGGTGTCAACGATGCCCGCTCGCAGCAGGGGAAGCACAGGAATTTGGGCGGTGGTTGGATAACAGCCAGGATTCGCAATCAACTTTGCGCCGCGCAATTCTTCGTAGGCAAATTCGGTCAAACCGTAAACTGCCTGTTGCAATAATTTTGGGTCACGCGATTCAAAGCCATAATATTTGGGATACAAGGATGCGTCTTTCAAGCGCCACGCACCGCTTAAATCAACCACCGTTGCGCCTGCCTGCAAAAGCTCCGGCACGATTTCGTTGGAAAATTCATTTGGCGTGCCAAGAAAAATTAACTGCGGATCAAGCTGCGTCGCAGATTTTTCATCGAACGGCTGACAATTAAGCTTGGTCAGTCCGGTCAAATGCGGATGCACAGAAGCGAGTGGCAATGCTTCGGCAGTGCGCGAAGCAAAGGCTCCGACCAGTTCAAAATGGGGGTGTCTGAGCAATAATTTAATTAGCTCGAAACCTGAATACCCGGTGGCTCCGGCAACGATGACGCGAACTTTTTGACCCATTGCAACGAAATCCTTAAAAAGAGGAGCGCAAGCCGCCAGCTTACGTTTATTGCACTGTTTGTGCAGCCCTGAACGCAAGCTGGCGGCTTGCGCAATGTGACCTGAATAGAATCGGGAATTTTACACGCTAACTCGCTGGTTGACAAACCTCTTTACAACGTTATAATTCGTAACTTTTGTCGGAGTGGCGCTTATGCTGATAGGACTTACTCAACTCCCCGCCGACGGGCTTGGCTTCGAGCATCAATACGCCGTTGATGAATTAGATTTATCACCGCACGAGTTCCGGTTTCTGCAAACTCCTCTGGTTAAAGGTCGCGTGAAAGCAATCGAACTGGAGATGCAGGTGAAAGGAACCATTGCCGCCGAACTGGAAGTCGAGTGTGATCGGTGCCTGGCGGCGGTCACACTGCCGATTGACAAAGCCTTTGATCTGTTTTATTTGCCTGAAAAAACGCAGGCTGGTCAGGGTGGCGAAATTGAATTGCTGGAGCGCGAACTGGATGTTTCGTTTTATCGGGACGACAGAATTGAGCTGGATGAGTTGACGCTTGAGCAACTTGAATTGAGTTTACCATTGCGTATTTTATGCCGGGAAGATTGCCACGGACTCTGTGCGAAATGCGGTACGAATTTGAATCTTGAGCAATGCACTTGTCAGCCTGAAACTGATCCGCGCTGGCAGGCATTAGCTGATCTGAAAAATTGAGCGGTAAACTGTGATTAGCCGGAAAACCTAATTGCGACCGCTGTCCAATGCTAATAGCTAAGAATTATTAAGGAGTAATACCATGCCAAATCCTAAACGACGCCATTCCAAATCACGAGGCCGAATGCGTCGCTCCCATGATGCGCTGGAAGTTGTCCAGCTTGCCAAATGTTCCAATTGCCAGAGCCTGCGAGTGCCACATCGCGTTTGTCCGTATTGCGGTTATTATGGCACGCGCCAGGTGGTCGAAATCGCTGAAATGAACAACTAAGATTTAACTGAGGATGAAGGTTAACAGTTCGATTTAAGCAACAACTTTCATCCTTTTTCTATCTTCACGCAGCACACCCCGGATATGCTCACCAAAATTGCTGTTGATGCGATGGGCGGCGATCTTGCCCCGGTAGCCGAAGTAGAAGGCGCTTTACAAGCCGCGCTGGAATTGAACGTTGGTGTCATTCTGGTCGGCTTGCAGGACCGTATTGTGCCGGAACTGGAGCGTCACGGTTTTAAATATCATCCGAAATCACGACGCGTTTACAGCACGCAACCAGCCAAACGCTTACCCGTTGAAATTGTCACCGCCTCCGAATTTATCACCATGGATGAATCGGTGACCCAGGCTGTCCGCAAGAAAAAAGATTCTTCGATTCGCGTGGCGGCACGCCTGGTGCGTGACGGCAAAGCCCATGGTTTGGTCAGCGCCGGCAATACGGGCGCTGTGATGGCAACGTCAAAGCTGGTCATCGGAACATTGCGAGCGGTTGATCGTCCGGCTTTATCGGCGGTCTTTCCCACGCTCGGCGATCATGGTTGTGTTTTGCTTGATGTCGGCGCGAATGCTGAATGCAAGCCGGAACAGCTTTGCGAATTTGCCGTGATGGGCGCGATTTACTCCCGTACGATTCTGGGCGTGAGAAATCCTAAAGTCGGTTTGATGAGCATTGGTGAAGAGGAAATTAAGGGCAATCCGCTGACGAAGGAAGCCGGAAAACTACTAAAAGGAGCACCCGTTAATTTCATCGGGAACGTCGAAGGACGGGACATTTACACTGGCGAAGTTGATGTGATAGTCTGCGACGGCTTTACGGGTAACGTGATTCTGAAGACAAGTGAAGGATTGATTGCCGCGATTATGGGTTTGCTCAAAACCGAACTAGGGCAAACAATTGTGACGCAGGCTGGGGCTTTGCTTTCACGGAGCGCTTTTCAAAGCGTCAAAAAACGGCTTGATTATTCTGAATTCGGTGGTGCGCCTTTGTTGGGCATGAAGCAGATTTGCGTGATTTGTCACGGCAGTTCAAATGCCAAAGCCATCAGAAACGCGATCCGGGTGGCGAAAGAATTTTACGAAGGCAATCTCAATGAGCATATTGAAAAAAGCATTCAGGAATTAGCCAAAGCTCAAGCCGTCAATCAGTAAGAACTGGCAAGGCAAAGCAGCATTTATGAGTAGTTACAAAGCAATCATTACCGGAACGGGACGATCTCTTCCGCAACAGGTTGTGAGCAATGAAGACCTGGCAAAAGTTGTCGAAACTTCCGACGAATGGATCACTACGCGGACTGGCATCAAAGAACGGCGCAAGGCCACTGCCGATGAATGCACTTCCACTTTTGCGACGGCTGCGGCGCGGCAGGCGCTGGAACGGGCGAAGCTCAAACCCGAAGACCTTGATTTGATTATCTGTGCAACGGTTTGCCCCGATCAGGCTTTGCCCTCAACCGCCGTTAATATTCAATCACAGCTTGGCGCAAAAAAAGCTGCGGCCTTTGATTTGGTCGCCGCGTGTTCCGGCTTTATTTATGGACTCACGGTCGCCAATCAATTTATCAGTAGCGGCTTCCATCAAAATATTTTAGTGATTGGCGTCGAGGTGTTATCGCGCTACCTGGATTACACAGATCGCTCGACCTGTGTTTTGTTCGGCGATGGAGCAGGTGCGGCAATTGTGCAACGCTCAAATGATCCCAATCGCGGTGTGTTATCTATGCGGATTCAATCCGATGGTGATTTTGCTTCGGTGCTTTATATTCCCGGCGGCGGAACAAAAATTCCGGCCTCGCACGAGTCCGTTGATGACCGCCAGCACTTCATCAAGATGAAAGGTAATGAGCTTTTTAAAGTTGCGGTGCGTTCCATGGAAGATATTTGCCGCCAGGTGCTGGACGAACAAAAAATGTCGGCGAACGATATTGACCTGCTCGTGCCGCATCAGGCCAATCAACGCATCACCGATGCCGTCGCTGATCGGCTGGGCATTCCGCCAGAAAAAGTTTATTCAAATATTGAACGGACTGGCAATACTTCTGCCGCTTCAATTCCAATTTGCCTGGATGAACTGGTCGAAGCAGGACGCCTGCAACCGGGCATGAATGTGATGATGACTTCATTTGGCGCGGGTGTCACGTGGGGTTCGATTCTGATGCGGTGGTAATGGTGGTCTTCGGGCTTTGGTCTTTGTTAGACCTTACGAAGAGAAAGTCAAAGACCGAAAATCTAAGACCTGAGACCAATTTTTTTGATGAAAAAAATTGCATTTATTTTTCCTGGACAAGGTTCACAGCACGCCGGAATGGGACGCGAATTATTTGCTGATTTTCCCGTTGCGCGTGCGGTCTTTGAAGAAGCAGACGAAGCCCTTGGCTTTGCCATCAGTGATCTTTGCTTTAATGGGCCGGAAGAAGATTTACAACTCACGGCAAACACGCAACCGGCGATTTTGACTGCTTCAATTGCTGCCCTGCGCGTTTTGGCGGAGCAGGGAATTAAGCCTGATTTTGTAGCTGGTCACAGCCTGGGCGAATATTCTGCGCTGGTTGCCGCCAGTTCTTTGACTTTGACAGACGCTGTAAAAACAGTCCGTTTGCGTGGGCAATTGATGCAGCAATCGGTTCCTGTTGGTTTAGGTGCGATGGCGGCGATTCTGGGCTTGAGCGCTGAACAGGTAATTGCAGCCTGCACTGAAGTCGCACAGGCTCAGGTTTGTGCTCCAGCGAATTTTAATACGCCCGTGCAAACCGTGATCGCCGGTCATCAGGAAGCCGTAGAAAGAGCCGTGGCAAAATGTCAGGAACTGGGAGCCAGGCGCACAATTATGCTGAAAGTCAGCGCCCCGTTTCATTGTGCTTTGATGAAAACTGCGCAGGAGCAATTGACACCGTGGCTAACTGACACTAACTTCAACGATCTTTCAATTCCAATGATCAATAATGTAGACGCAGTGCTGGTCAAAACGGGTGCGATTGCGCGTGAAGGTTTAATCAGACAAGTTTCGTCTTCAGTGCGCTGGACTGAAAGCGTCGAAAAAATGATAACGGCAGGTATAGATACTTTTGTTGAGGTTGGGCCGGGCAAAGTTTTATGCGGGCTGGTGAAGTCAATTAACCGCGAAGTGAAATTTCTTAACGTTGAGAACAACGCAAGTTTGGCCGACGCAATTGTGAAGCTTGGTTAATGAGCGAAAAAAATGTTTAGTCTGGCTGGAAAAATCGCATTGGTGACAGGTGGCTCCCAGGGCATTGGGCGTGCGACGGCACTGGCTCTGGCTGAGGCGGGAGCTGATGTCGCAGTGATGGCGCGGTCACTTGATAAGTGCGAAGCTGTGGCGGAAGAAATCAAAGCGCTTGGGCGTCGTGCGGTGGCTGTTCGTGCTGATCTTGGCAACGAAGAAGAGCTTAAGGCTGGAGTCGAAAAAGTTACTGAAGCGTTAGGTGCGATCAATATTTTAGTCAACAACGCAGCGATTACGCGGGATGGTTTGCTGTTGCGGATGAAACGGGAAGATTGGGATGCAGTTATCAATACGAATCTGACCGGAGTATTTTTATTAACGCAAAAAGTATTGCCAATGATGACCAAAGCGCGTCAGGGCCGCATCGTCAATTTGACTTCGGTCGTTGCCCAATCCGGCAATCCTGGACAAGTGAATTACATTGCGGCGAAAGCGGGCATCATCGGTTTTACAAAAGCAGTGGCGCGGGAATATGCGACCCGCAATATTACGGTCAATGCCGTGGCGCCTGGTTTTATTGAAACGCCGATGACTGCTGTCTTACCGGCTGCCGCAAAAGACGCCATGCTTAATCAAATTCCCTTAAAACGTCCGGGAACTGACCGCGACGTCGCTTATGCAGTTGCATTTTTAGCCTCGGATGAGGCAGGCTATATCACAGGCCAGGTGCTCAATGTGAATGGTGGAATGTATATGTAAAAAAGGATGCGCGCCCTGTGGGTTTTAAATGTGAGATTTGAGCTTTCAGTAGCGCTCGCCCCCAACCCTTAAATATTCGGAGGAACGAACTAATGTCAGAATCAATTGAAGAAAAAGTCAAACAGATTATCGTGGATGAACTTGGAGTCGAAGAATCAGAAGTCACTCCCAACGCCCGTTTCGTGGATGATTTGGGCGCGGACTCGCTCGACAACGTCGAACTGGTGATGAGATTTGAAGAAGAATTCGGGGTGGAGATTCCAGACGAAGACGCGGAAAAAATTCAAAGCGTGCGGGATGCGGTTGAATACATTGAAAAGCATTCCAAATAATTACGACGCAGATCAAACCACGAAAATCTGATGATTCTGACAGCGCAGTCGGCTGACATTATTTTTCATCGTTAAGTTTTTCGTGGTTTAGTTTTTGTTTTCTTTGATGAGATAAGGAAGACAATTGTGAGCAATCAGTTATTCAAAAAAAGAGTTGTTGTCACGGGCATCGGCATTGTCAGTCCGCTCGGCAATACGACCGAGGAAACCTGGGCTGGTGCTATCGCTGGTCGAAGCGGAGTTGATTACATCACTCGTTTCGATACCAGTCAGCATTCAGTGCGCTTTGCCGCCGAAACCAAAAATTTTGATCCACTTAATTTTGTGGAGAAAAAAGAAATCAAGAAGATGGACTATTACATCTTCTATGCGATTGCGGCGGCGCAGGAAGCCTTAGCCGATTCCGGGTTGAAAGTAACGCCGGACATCGCCGAGGAAGTCGGCACGTATATCGGCAGTGGCATTGGCGGATTCGGTGTGTTTGAACGCGAACATACCAAAATGATTGAGGGCGGCCCCAGTCGGATTTCGCCTTTCTTTATTCCCGCGTCAATTGTCAATCTGGCAACCGGCCATGTCTCAATTCTGGCGGGTGCAAAAGGGCCGAATTCGGCAACGGCGACGGCTTGCAGTTCTGGCGCACACGCGATTGGCGACAGCTTTAAAATTATCCAGCGCGGCGATGCCATCGCCATGATTTGTGGTGGCAGCGAAGGCGCAATCACTCCCATGTCCGTGGGCGGCTTTGCTTCGATGAAAGCCCTGTCCACACGCAACGACGACCCCCAGCGAGCTTCACGTCCGTTTGATAAAGACCGCAATGGATTTGTGATTGGCGAAGGAGCGGGAATTTTAATTCTTGAAGAGTTGGAATTTGCCAAAGCCAGAGGCGCAAAAATTTACGCTGAAATTGTCGGTTATGCGATGACCAGCGACGCCTTTCATTACACCATGCCGGATGTTGATGGTCCGCGGCGCGTGATGCTGAAATGCGCGAAGGACGCCGGGATTGAAATGAACATGGTGGATTACATCAATGTGCATGGGACTTCGACACCAATTGGCGATAAAAACGAAACCAACGCGATCAAGGCTGCCTTCGGTGAACATGCGTATAAACTGGCCGCCAGTTCGACTAAATCAATGACCGGGCATTTGCTCGGTGGCGCAGGTGGTTTGGAGGCAGGAATAACTGCGCTGGCGATTCATAATCAACTGATTCCACCAACCATCAATTATGAAACTCCTGACCCGGAATGCGATTTGGATTATGTTCCGAATCAGGCGCGACCCGCAAAAATCACCTATTCGCTGTCGAATAGTTTTGGCTTTGGGGGAACGAATGCGGCTTTATTATTTAAAAAATACGAATAGCCAAAGCGACATAAAAAATAAACCCGCGAAAGTTTTACAACTCTCGCGGGTTTTGTTTTTAGAGTGCGTTGCGTTGCCGCAAACCCCGTCGCTACGGCTCCGGGTACTGTACCGGAAGCCATAGCGACCGGCTCTCCCGTTAACATACTCGTAAACTGCTCCAGGCTTGATCGCTAATCGTCAGTTGCGTGCTGCGACAAATTTTTCTTCCATGCTAATTGTCTGCCTGGCTTTTACACTGGCAAGCACACACGCCGAAAACAACACCAGATTCACCCACACCAGGTTCGCCATAAACAAATGCAAAAGCTGCATCCAGACTGGTGCATGCAATAAAAGATTAATGCCACCCAGAATTATTTGCGTCACAAAAAGCCCAAGCTGGAATTTGGAAAGCAGAGCCACCTGACGGGTATGGTGAGAAAGGCTCAGCACCACCACGCAAAATATGATCGTCAAACCAAGCAGGATTGCCGCCACCGGGTGAATCCAAATCAGGCTCTCCAGGAAATGTTTGGGAGCCAGATCACGAGCCATTCCTTCCGCCATTGAGGTGACAGGAAACAGAGTCGTGCCGAGGGCTGTCACCGCTCCTGAGGCGCTGAGAAAAATGATTCCGGCTAAACACGCTCCCAGCAAAATTGCCTGCTTTAAGTTAGCGCCCAAATGCAAAGGCCAGCCAATTTCTTTTCTGGTTGACGCCCACCACGCGGTCAGGGCCAGAAACGCCAGCAACAAAAATGTATTGGCCAGATGCAGTGAAATGACAACGGCACGAGCGATAGAATCGTTTTCTGCGACTAATCCTTTTTTGACTAAAACCGCGCCAATCAATGCCTCAAAAATAGTGAAGAGGAGGGAAAGCGCCGCACACCAGCGAACGATGTGTCGTTTCGGAAAAACCAGCAAAGCCCAAATAGCCAGCATCAGCACCAGGATTCCGTCGAGTCCGGTACTGAGGCGGTGCGAAAATTCGATCAGTGTTTTAAGCCCTGGCGCAGGCGGAATAAATTGTCCGTTGCAATCAGGCCAATGCTCGCCACAACCATTGCCTGCTTTCGCAACGCGAACATACGCGCCCCACACAATGACGGGTAAATTGTAGATCAAAACTCCCCACGCAAATTTTGCAAAACGATTCATAAGTTAATTAGTAACTAATCAGGTCCTGGGTCTTAGGTTTTTGGTCTTTGGCAAATAACCATCATGGCTTCATTCCACGGCAAATAATGCTGCGCAATGATTGACACTAATGCGTTATGCTGGGGACAAATTACAAAGACCAAAGACCCTTTTTCCACGCCAAAATATTCTTCCAATTAAGCACCCTCTTTCATTCCCGGAATATTCCGAGTGTGATACCAGTCAAAGCCTAACAGAAATAATCCCTGTACGACAACGCCCCAGCCTGTGCCGAACCACCACGCGCTTTTTCGGCCCCAGGTAAACGCCAGAAGTAAGCCGACAAGGATGTAAATCACATCCAGCGGCAGCATCAGCTTTAATAATTTTCGCAGCTTGTATGCTTCAAGCGTAACTGCATCTTTGGCGGCAGGATCGGCTAAGGCCGCGCGGCGTTTCGTTGTCAAAAAAGTAGCGCCGATGGCAATTGCCGTATCAATAAATCCCCAGGCGGCGGCTTGAATTCCGAAACCTTTTAAGAACGGATCATCAATAAAAAACATTACGACGCCAAAGACAAAACTCAACACGCCCCACCACGCCAGGCGACGGGAAAGAATGAATTGATATTGCCAGATATTGATTTTTTTGGGTTTACTCGTTGGTTGTTTCATCTACTATTTAAGCGGGATTGTAACGCGATTTGCCTCAACTCCATTCAGCGTTAAGACGACTTCAACTTTGCGTGCGCCGGCCTGGATTGTCGCCGGAAGCTCAATATTAATTTGATCAAGTCCGGCATAAAATCCCTGTGCGCCGGCATACAAAACACGCGCTTCCTGACCATCAATTGTCACGCGGAGTGATTCAGCTACACCATTTTCATCATTGGCATTCGCGGCTGTAGCATGGCGGAATCCTGTCCCAAAAAGGATCAGGAAATTTGGTTTGCCATTAACCGTAACATCGAATGGCGCAGGCAAATAATTAATACTGTCAGCCGTTGCCAGCGCCGCTGCATCGCCTCTGCCTGTTGCATCAACCGTGAAAATGGAAGGTGCGGCTTCAGTGATTTGCGCCGTCGCCAGCGCATATTTACCCGTTGGATTACTGACAATAATCGTCGCCGCACCCAGGTCGAGGCCGGGCGGTATGACAAAATTAACCTGCGTCGGAGACACATACAACAACGGCGCAGGTATGCCGTTGACCATCACCTTTGTTCCTGCCAACTCATTCGGGACTGGCAGCGTTAACGCCGCTTCCGTGCGAATTGCCAAATCTGCGCCAAAGGCTGAAGCGATAGAATCCGCTGGCAAGGCTCCGCCCTGATAATGAGCGGCGTTGACGACAGCCATTGGAGCCGCTGTCACGACATTGACCAGCACGTTTTTGGTATCACTCAAGCCGCCATCGCTGGCCTGGAATTTGAGTGTGAAAGTACGTCCCGCATCAGCGGCTGTCGGTGTCCAGCGCAACACGCCACGCGCATTATTAATCGTTGCGATTTCCTGATTGAAGCTTGCCCCGGCGGGCAGGTCTGAGGCCGTCAGCGTTAACGGCGCGAGCGCATTTAACTCGTTGGCAGTGACTGTGAATTTTAATTCATTCCCGGCTACCGCAAGCTGATTGACTGGCACAGCCAGTGATGGCGGTGCACCAAGCGCACTGAGGTTGAGGGGCAATTGCAGCCGTTCATTAAAGCTGCTGGCGACTGGCTGGGTCGCGGTTCCGGTTCCTCCGCCAATGACATAAAAATAATTGCCCGCAACTACACCATTTGTTTGCGTCCGGGTTGAAGTCAAATTAAAGGAATCGTCCAGCGCGATCCAGCGATTATTTTTGACATCGTACAGTTCCGCCGTTCCCAATGTTGTACGCAGCGTTGCATCTTCGCCCCCGACCAGCAACCAGTAAGTATTGCCGCTGGCATCTTTAAAAACCGTGCTCGCAGCAAAAGCCCTGGCCCGATTGAGCGGCGCGATGTTTGCCCATTTCTGCGTGGCGAAATCGTACACTTCACAATTGGCTAAACCTCCGGCAATCCCGAAGCCGCCTGCCACATAAAGCTTGCCGTCAAGCAAAGTTGATTTGTGTGCGTAACGCGCCGTATTCATTGGTGGCAGCGATGACCAGGTATTGGCTGCGACATCAAAAGCACGCACATTGGCCACCTGCGTAGTGGAAGAATTTAATCCGCCGGTGACGTAAAAAATTCCCTGCGCCGCATCCGTTGCACAGGCATAAGCAGATAACGCGAGCGGCATATTCGCGGCGGTGGCCCAGGCATTATTTCTCAGGTCGTAAACGTAATGCGTGTCAATGGTTGAGGTTTCAGTAGCTCCACCGGGCACGTAAATTTTTCCGTTAATCACTGCGGCGTCCGTGCTGCTCAAAAACACCGGCAACGATGCCAGCGAAGTCCACGCGTTGGCGTTCGGATCATAACGACGAACAGCATTCGTTGCGGTCACGCTCGAAGCCGCAGTTCGACCACCAATGGCAATGATGTTGTCGCCATCGCTGACATACGTTGCACGCATTAAAGCCGACGACATTGAGGCCCGGATTTGCCACATCCGGGCAAGCGCGAAAGTGTTGCTGAAGGCTTCGGTTTCCGCGCTTTCGTTGTCAGTGGCGACTACGCGCACGCGGTAATTTGTCGCTGCCGTGAGCGCGGTCGGAATGCGCCAGTTGTAGGATTGCGCTTCGCCGGGAATTCCGTCTGCGAGGTCGCTGATAAACGTTGTATCGCGGAAGAGTGAAACTTTATGTCTGGCGATGGTTTGATTGTCCGCCGAAATCCAGGTAATTCCTACAACTCCTCCGCTGAATCCGTTTTGTCCGGCAGTTGGCGTTAGGACTTGAACAGTTGGCGGCGTCGGCGCGGTAAAAGTAAAAGCATTGGTCAGCGTCGCAATTTGTGCGCCATTTGCCGCCGTCACATCAACTGCCCCAGCCGTGCCGACAACCGGAGTCAGGACACGCAACGTCCGTGAATTGATAAACGTCACATTGGCCTGCGTCGTGCCGAATTTGATGGTTGTCTCCGGGGTAAAATTCGCGCCTGAAATTGTGATCACGGAACCGCCCCGCGTCGAACCAGCCGCAGGAAAGACCTGGGACAAAATGGGAATTACGGTCGGGCTGCCAGTTTGATAATACGTGAAGCCATTGCCCTGGGCGGTTTCTCCCAAACGGTTTTTGACCCGCACAATCACTGCTCCCGCCGCATGTGCAGGAGTCGTCACCGAAATTGTGGAGCCGCTGATAACATTGATCGAAGTCGCGGCAATGCCATCAAACGTGACGCCGGTGTCGGCGGTGTCCGTAAAATTAGCGCCGCTGATCGTCACTTTCGTGCCGCCCGCGAGCGCTCCAAAGGCCGGACTAATCGCCGTGATATTTGGCGTGGGCTGATCCGCTGGTTTGATGATGACCGGGTTGGACGAACGAGCCGAAATCCGCACATCATCAATGTACCAGCCATCATGATTTTCCACCGGATCAGTCAATAAGCGAAAACGGATGCGTGCCTGCGCCTGATTCGCCAAAGCATCAAGCGGAATAATTGCCTGATTGAATGTGCTGAGGCCGGAAAATGCTGCCGCCCGCTGCCAGGTTTTTCCATCGTCAATTGAGTATTCGACCAAACCAAAATCGTAATTCGCTTCGATGTCATAGCTGTGAGCAAATTGCAGTGTCACATCGCTTACATTACTGAAGTCGAAAACCTGCGAAGTCAGCGAAGTATTGCTGTTTGCGGTGTAATTTCCGGTCGGGCTGTCCGTCCAGCTATGCGTTTGCGACGCAGCTTTGGTCGTTACAATTCCCCAGCTTCCGGTGGGAATCCAGCCCTGATTGCCGCTCTCGACATTATCCTGGAAAATTATTTTTTCACGTGTGACGGCGGCAGTGATTTTGATCTCGGCGCTTGCTCCAGCACCAGTATTTTGATCCTGATATGTCGCAGTAATTTGATCGCCTGACTCCACCGAAGCCTGCAAGCTGCCATCGCCGGGAATTGCTTTTCCAGCGACCAGTTTTATTTGTCCTTTGAAATTGCCGGGGAAAGCCGCTTCCGGGGCCAGCGCAATAATTTCCTGATCGCCAGTGACTGAACTGGTGAAGGTGATTTGCGTTGGGTTGCCAGCGTTGCGGTCACCAACGGTAAAGCGAATATTTTCTCCAACCAGATAGCTGCGCTTATCAAGGCTGATGGTTCCGGCGTCGTTGCAATACGCTGGTGCGTCAAAAGATTCTTTCGGCGCACCGTCATCGGCGCCCAGACTGCTGGCGTTGATTCCCAGCCCGCGTTTGGCGAAGGCCTGCCATAAGACGCATTGATTGGCCCCGTTATTGTTGACGCGATCCGCCAGCAAAATTGCATCACGGGCGTCAATGAAACCGGGCGCGTTGGGCGTCAGCCTTAATCCATCCACGATCAGTTGAATGCTTTGTCTTTGCCCTTCCGCGAAACCATATTTTTTAATCAACCCCACGCGCATTTCCAGCAACGTATTACACCAGATTTCGCCCACTGCATGGACTTCGGTGTTGAGCGCAATGTTGCCAAAGGTTAACGGGTTAACATTTTTATCTGTGCTGTATGGATAATGCCGAATTCCTTTCGGGTAATTATTACGGACGTATTGTCCGACCGCGTAATCTCCGTCGAGGTTATCGCTTTCTTTTCGCAACAAAATTATGCCGAGATAATCCGACCAGCCTTCGCCCATGCCGGCGGACTGATTGCCCGATAAACCGCTGCCGTTGCCGACCAGCCGATTGCTTAAACCGTGTGTCAGTTCGTGCAAAATCACGCCCTGATCCAGGTCGCCATCAAGTTGTTGCGGCGTGCCGGAATTCCATAAATACATTTGCACACGCCCGGCACTGCCATCGGGTGGAGTCGCAAAATTCGCATTATTTATTCCGCCTCCGTCCTGAACATCCGCCACAACGCGGTCATTACCAAAACCGCCAAGCCCGAAATTATCACTCTGAAAATTGCCGGACGTTTCTGTAAATCCGTATTGATATAAAATGTCGTGGTAACGATTCACCCAATAAAATAAATTAACCTGCGCGGCTTTTTGGTTGTCGGCATCAGTGGGCGGTTTGGTGAAATCAAAGAGAAACGAAAAATTACTGTCCGGTACAGTCAGACGAGGTTCATCGGGAATATTATCCGCAACTCGATCAAGGTGCGCGTCTACGTTGTTGCTGATGAGCGTCGTTTGACTTGCGCCGGCCCACCAATCGTAATGCTTATCCGCCGCATTAAAAATCGTCACGCCATTGAATGGAGCCGGACGAAAGGGAATATCCTGTTGCGGAACGGTTGGCGGATCATTATTGACGTGCGGCAGGTCCGGGCGCGGATTGTCTTCGGTGTAAACCAACCCGTGCGGGTTTTCATATGTTGTATAGTTATGGCGAAATAATAAAGAGCCGCGCTCAGCATCCACAAGCACCAGATAAACATCAGGCGAATCCTGCCGCCAAAGCGTAAATTCCCACGCCAGTCGGAGCGATTTTGACGACAGTGGAAAATAAATCAGCTTTGCCTCGACAGCACGGTCAAAGCCTGGAACCGCTGCGAATTTCGTCGTTAAATTTGGAGTCTGAGCTTCCAGGTTTGGGCGTGGAACATCCGTCAAATTAACGTCAGCAAAAGTGGCGGCCTGTTTGAAAGCTTCCGTTGCCAGAATTTTCGGACGCGCAAGATTGACGCGGTTGCCAGCCTGTGGCGTCAGTTCACCCGCCGCCGCGATCACTGCACCACGACGATCAAGATGCACCGCCATCGCGCCCTGAAAAATATTAATGCCGCCGACATTTTGCTCATACGTTAAATGCGTGACGCCGTTATGGCGGGAAAAATCGTGGCGGGGAATTTTTAATTCTCTGGTTTCACTTTCGCTTAACCGAAATAAATCATGATTGT
>JAYSTY010000286.1:0-17837 GCA_043719385.1 Blastocatellia bacterium
AAAAGAGTGTTTTCTTTGGCGATTATAATGGAATTGATGCTTATGGCGGGCGCGTCGTGCCGATCTTTACACACTTTATCAGCAAACGGGAATTAGCTGTGTCGGTGGCAATTTTTGATTTCAAACCAGGTACGCAGGAAGCCCGTACTTCGCACTAAAGATCACACCCTCAGCGATTCTCGCGGGGCTATAATGTTTGACTTGTGTAGTTAAAGTAACGAGCGGGAGCATGCCACCACTCCCTACTTCCCAATACAAAATGTCGAGAAAATTTGATTGATGATGTCGCCGATCAGGGTTTCTCCGGTGACAACGCCAAGGCTTTGCAAGGCTTCGTGCAAACTCACTAAAACAATTTCTTCCGTTAATCCAGCGGTCAAATTTTCCTGCGCCTGACGCATGGCGGCTAAGGATTGTTCGAGCGCGAGGTAGTGGCGTTCGTTCGTGACGATTCCACCTTCGGAAAAAATTTGTGCGCCGGAAGTGAGGGCGGAATGGATGCTCTCGCGTAATTCGTTAATTCCCTGCCCGGTCAGCGCGGAGACTTTGGCGACGGGTTTCTCATTGATAATTTTTTGCGTCAGTTCATCACTCAATTGAAAACCTAAATCGCATTTATTGATGACCAGCAAATTAATGGGCAGTTGCGCCAGAAAAGTAATTTCGTCAGGCGCTGGATTTTGATTGGCTTCGATGATGGCGATGACAAAATCGGCATCGGCAATGGCGGACTGGGTTCTTTCGACGCCGAGCTTTTCTACAAAATCTTCGGTTTCTCGAATGCCTGCGGTGTCAATCAATTCAACGGGGATTCCATTGAGCGAAAAAACTTCGGTGAGCGTGTCGCGTGTCGTGCCGGGAAGGTGCGTAACGATGGCGCGATCTTTTCCCAGCAGGCGATTGAAGACGGAAGATTTGCCGACATTCGGGCGACCAATCAACGCTAATTTTATCCCCGAACGAATCAGCCTTCCTAACCGATAACTCGAAATTAATTGATTGATAGAAGCGATTAATCCGTCAAGCTTTTGCTTGAATCGTTCGACATCAAGCGCATCAAGATCGTCTTCGACAAATTCTACGGACGATTCAAAATACACGATCATTTCAATCAGCGCGTCTTTAATCGGCTTGATTTGTTTGGATAATTCACCGCGCAGTTGGCGGGCTGCGATTTGTGCCTGATAACTTGTTTGCGCGTGGATCAAATCGTTGATGGCTTCGGCCTGCGTCAAATCCATCCGCTGATTCAAAAACGCCCGCAGCGAAAATTCTCCGGGCTGTGCTAATTGTGCGCCCAAGGAAATCAGCAACTGAAGAACTTCGGATAAAACTACGGGAGAGCCGTGACAGGAAATTTCAATGATGTCTTCGCCGGTGAATGAATGTGGCGCTTTGAAATAAGTAATAAGAACATCATCAATGATTTGTTTGGTGGCAGGATGAATCAGATGATGAAATGAAACCTGATTCGGTGAAAATGAAATTGGACTGGCTGGATTGAGTAATTTTTGGATGAGGTCGAGAGAATTTTCTCCGCTGAGGCGAATGACGCCAATGCCGCCAAATCCGGGCGGAGTAGCGATTGCGACAATCGTGGAGTTTTCATACAGGCTCATAAAAAACGAAAACAGGATTCACAAGATTATTTTCAGGCTTCACAAGAGAGTTCCTGTTAATCCTGATAAAAATCTTGTCCATCCTGTCTGGACTGATTTTAGTTTTTACAAATAGCTAAGCAGGCAAAATCTTCACGCGGCGCATTTGTCCATCGCCTTCGCTTTCAGTGCGGACACCTTCAAAATCAACTATCGCGTTGTGAATAATGCGGCGATCCTGCGCGTTCATCGGATCGAAGACGAAGGCGACGCGGGATGTCTTCACACGCTCGGCGGCTTTTTGCGCCATCAATTCGAGTTCAATGAGGCGGGATTCACGATAACCACTGGCGTCAAAATCAATTTGCGCACCTTCGGCTACTTCATTGGCGAACACGCGGCGCGTGATGTATTGCGTGGCGTCGAGTAGTTCCGCGTTATGACCCAGCAACAAGGCTAAATCAAAGCCCTGGAATTCCACCGCGATGCTGCCGTCCTCGTTTTCCGCCACTTTGGCACGTAAATCCAGCGACGAGTGGTTGATAAGTTCTTCAACAAACTCCTGGACACGAGGTTTAAGCTTTATCTCCTGTTCTGATTCCATATCTCTCACCAATGGAAAAGGCAAACTCCTGATGTTGCGAGTTCGCTAATTACTCCTGAGACTTTTTTTAGTCTGTAACGGAGCGGGTTTGTCACCAATCACTTGTGCCGGAGGCGCAGGGGAAAATCGGTTAATAATATATTGTTGACCAATTCCTACCAGATTGCCAACCATCCAGTACATTACCAGCCCTGCCGGGGCGTGAATGAAAATATAGCCCATAAATAAAGGCATGATGTATTGAACTTTTTTCTGCATTGGATCGGCGGTCGAGGGCGTCAACGCCTGTTGCACGATCATTGAAATTACAAAAACCACTGGCAGAATATAAAAAGGGTCAGGCGCCGCTAAATCCTTAATCCAGCCCATAAAGCCAGTGTGACGAATCTCCACGGCAGTGGTCAGCACGGCATAAACTGCATAGAAAAACGGCATCTGCAAAAGCAACGGCAGGCAGCCCAACAATGGATTCCCCTCACGCATCAGGGCGACCTGTTCTTTTTGCAAATCAACCATTTTAGGATCGTTTTTGTCGAGCTTTTTCATGCGCTCCTGAACGTCCTTCATTTTTGGCTGCATCGCGGCAGCTTTTTTCATTGAGACCGAGCTATACCAGCGCATCGGAAAAAAGCACATGTTCAAAGAGAAGGTCAAAACAATAATCGCCCAGCCATAATTCTGCGTTACTTTGTAAATTTTCTGCAAAATAGTAAGCATGACCCAGGCCAGTGGCTTAACGACCGGCGTGATCCAGCTCCAACCGTAATTGACTGCTCTTTCAAGATTTCCACTATCATCACCAAGATTAAATTTCTGGCTAACGGCGCTTAGCATTTTAATGTTTTTAGGGCCAGCGTAAATGTGATTAACCTGTGCGTTAGTAATCTCAACCGCTGCCGAAACCTGATTGATTTCCTGCTCTTTGCCATCAATGATTTCTTTGTGCCGGGCGTTCAGGAGGCTAACCGCTTTTGCTGGCGACGAAGGGATAACTGCCATCGCAAAATAGTTATCGTCAATTGAGGCCCAGCGCACCTGCGTCGTCGCAACAGGCTTCGGCTCTGTTCCTTCAATGGATTTCCCCGCGTGACGATCAATCCCCGTAGCTGATGAAATTGTCGCTAATGATTCCTGCGAATAATAACCACCGGGATTCTTAACATTCTGATCGCCGAAACCTGGGCCGACAACCAGATACGTTTCAATTGGTTGATCGTTGCGGCGGACATCAACTGTGCAATCGAAATCGTAGCCAGTGCCGTTGAATGAAAATATCTTTTGCGCTTTGACACCGCTGCCATTGTCATAATTAAGCGTGAGCGTCTTGCTGGCCGCTTCATCAAGTACGACCTGTGAAGCAGATGAATCCGCAACTAAGAACCGCGCCTCATTAAGTTGTTTTTCCAGATTACGATCTGAAGGAATCAACAGGCGCAGGGGCGCACCAATTTCTTTGCTCTTCTGGGCTGACACCAGCAACACTCCTCCTCCTCCTCCAGGAAGCGCATCAATTGGTTTGCCTAATTTTCCGTCATCATTTGGCAAGTGCGTCATCGTGAATTCAGTAATCACTGCGCCCTGATTTGAAAGGGTTCCTGTCCAGAAAGGAGTTGTAATCTTAATTTCACGCGCATCTGCCTGTGTGGCATTGGCCGCTTGCGCAGGCGGCGGAGTTTGCGTTGGCGCGACCGTTGGTGCAGCCGTTGGAGTTGCGGTCTGAGCAAGCTGTTCGTTAGCTGGTTTTTGGGGAGGCAGGTTAAGTTTTTGGAAAAGAAATTGCGACCCAAAGAGGATAAGAGCCGAAAGAGCTATGAAAACCGCAAGCCGTTGTTTTTCCATTTAATATAAAAACTCATTTCAGATCTCCGGCAAATCGGGGCCATTAATCTGATCTTAAATCATTGCACCGGATCATACCCACCCGGACTGAATGGATGACAGCGCAAAATACGTTTAATTCCCAGCGCTGATCCTTTAATGAAACCATGTTTGCCGAGAGCTTCAGCGGCATATTCCGAACAAGTCGGAGTGAAGCGGCACGAGGGCATAAACATTGGCGAGAGGAGCAATTTATAACCACGCAAAAGATAAATTGCGAGAGTTTTCATTTCGCTTCTTTCCCGCTTTTTGCTTTCACCGCGCTCTGGCGAAAGCGTTGTAACATTTGCGCAAAAGCGCTGGCGATTTCCTGATACTCCGCCGTCGCTACATTTGATCGCACATTTAAAACCACATCGAAACCAAGGCCGGAAAGCGCTGTTTGATCGCGCAATCTGAAAATTTCGCGCAACCTCCGACGGCACCGATTCCGCAATACCGCCTTACCTATTTTGCGCGTGGTCGTCAGACCCAGGCGCTGCTGTTCCGTATCGGTTCGCAAAATAAAGGCCGAGAAAAAAGGAGTATTCAATCTCTGGCCTTTTTCGTAAACAGCCCTGAATTGCCGACTGGAAAGCAAACGATAGTTTTGCCTGGGAGGTTTCATCTAACTTTGTGCCTCAAATTCCAGTCAAGCACGACCACCACGATTAATAATGGAACGGAGTCAGGCGCGTGCGACCTTTGGCGCGGCGACGTTTAATTACCAGCCGCCCGGATTTGGTACTCATCCGCTCACGAAAGCCATGCGTCTTAGCGCGCCGACGATTATTTGGTTGAAAAGTTCTCTTTGCCATAAATTACTCCTGATAAAACTAAAGTCAGAAACGACGAAGACTAACAATGGGTAACGCGCTTGTCAAGGAAAACTCCCGTCATGGCGTACTGGAAAGCACGTGAATTAACCATTCATTTGGCGCTGGTGCGCACAGGTGAAGGAAACGGGAGAACATCAGGCGCAATCCGAACAGCGGTCGTATATTTGAGCGGATACTTGCCGCCATTAGCAAACGTCAGTTCAATGAAATATGCAGTGAACCCCTGGGCGGGCTTTGGCATTTGCGCCACATAAACGCCGTCTTTGACCGCTGTGAGTGGCGAGCTTTTATATGCCGGGCCAATGGCTTCAAGCCGAAAATCGCGGGCTTTGGGATTAGTCGCCTGCCACAATTTGACCTCGGTCGGCTTATCTTTGGTGCGCACTTCTATCGAACCGTCCGCTTTGAATTTCCACGCATATTGCGGACGTGGTCGGTTAGTAACAATCGCATCAAAAAAAGCTCCGAGCGAGACGGCTGCGTCGGATTTGTCCAGACCATGATTCGTGTTCGGAACATAACGCAAATACTTTTCGCCTTTCAGATCAGCGAAATAAAATTGCGAGGAATCGGGAGCGAAAAACTGATCGCCGGTTGAATTGACAATCATCTTGGGCATCGTCAAACGATCACGATACTCGTAAGGGTCTTCAATTTTTACCAACGCTTTATTTTGCGGCGTACCAAGCCAGCCATTGAAAACCGGTTTATAATCGCCCACCGCCGGCGCCCAGAAACCATAAGCGCGAAAATGATGATCCATGGATTTTTCGTTGTTCAGCACATCAATAACAAAGGGCACCAGCGCAATTACGCGATCATCAACCACCGCCGTAGTCCACGCGGTCCAGCCTCTTTTTGAGCCGCCAGAGACAACAAAATTATTGACGGAAGTTTTTGCCTTGCCGCCTTCATCACTCGCACAAAAAGCCGTGACCGCATCCAGGGCGCGAACCGCACTCTTGGTCATTGGCAATCGCAACGGCCACGTCTCGTCTCCGGTTTTAAAAAACTTTTCCGCTGTGTAAGCAATAATTGAATCTTCCGTGCGCGATTTATTGTCGTCCTTGAAAATCAGCGGCTCATTCGGAATCATCCGCAGGACAGAAACTACTGCATGAGAATTGACGGCTACGTCATAAAACATCGCCGCAGGTTTGCCCGGCGCTTTGCCATTGTTCGATCCACCTTCAATGAAAAGTAATCCGGTCGGAGTTTTCACTTCGTCCGGTTGAATAATCGTCAGCCAATGCTCCCAAATCGGACGATCAACTTCAGCTTCGGTACGCCATTGCTGTGAAGTCAGGCTCAAAATATAAGTTGTATGCCCTTCGCCTTTGCTTGTGCTGACAAGCTTGAATTTGAAATTCGGATCAGGTTTGTAAACGTAACGATCAAGCGCAGTTTTTTTGACATTGGCGCGCGGCCCGGCATAACCGTTAACGGCTACAATCAGGACCAGTAAAACCAAACCGAATTTTTGCCAGCGATTTTGTAAGTTGCAGGACATACGATGATCTCCGTAAATGTGTGGGTGGTGAGTTTTATGATTGTCGCTCAATAATAAAGCGCACGATTTCTTCCAGCTTCTGTGTTGGAAGTCCTGTTTGCTGAATTGCCGCAAGTGCTGCGCGGTAAAGTTGTTCCGCCCGCGCCCGTGCCGCCTCAATGCCATACAGCGCAACATAAGTTGCCTTTTGTGTCGCCGCATCTTTGCCGGCGGTTTTACCTAACTTTTCACTTGTGGCGGTGGCGTCCAACACGTCATCGGCGATCTGAAAGGCTAAACCCGCCTTTTCAGCATATTCTGTGCAATGCGCCAGTTGCTCTGCGCTGGCTCCGCCAATAATTGCGCCGACTCGGACGCAGCAACGAATCAATGCCCCGGTTTTCGCCAGATGGATCTCGTCAAGCTGTGCGGCGTCGAATTCCCTGCCTTCGTTTTGAATGTCGAGGACTTGTCCACCAATCAACGCCTTCACTGTTCCGGCGGCCTGTGCGACCTCGGAAATGACGCGCACTTTATTTTCTGCACTGATCCCCTGCATCTGCGCCAGTGTAATGAAAGCCTGCGTCAGTAAGGCATCGCCCGCCAGAATTGCGATGGCCTCACCGAATACTTTGTGATTGGTCGGACGACCACGCCGTAAATCATCGTTGTCCATGGCGGGCAAATCATCATGAATTAACGAATACGTGTGAATCATTTCAAGGGCGCAAGCCGTCGGCAATAAAGCACGCTCATCGGCCCCAAACATTTCGCCAGTTGCAATAACCAGTGCTGGGCGCATGCGCTTGCCACCTGCGAAAATGCTGTAACGCATTGCTTCATGAATAGTCGCCGGAACCTCTGTTGCAGCAGGTAATAAATTCTCCAGCCATCGTTCAATGCGGACAGCTTGTGCTTTGAAATAATCGGTGATGTTCACAGCAGTCTCAGGGGCAATCTCAGCGATGCGAAATTCAGTTGCTTGCATAGCCATATTTGTAGAGCCTTGTCCGTTTTCCGTCAAGCGGAGCAAGACTATTTTTGCTCAGGAGCATGAACACTGCCAATTTACAATTGGATTTTGGGCGGGATTATTAAGCTGCTTAGCGGCGCTGATCTTTAGAGAAAACTTTCAGCGCGGCGCGAAAATCACTTTCGTTACTATAACGAGGAGTCGAAAGAGTGAGGGTTGGTTGTGTCTGGCTGCCACTCCTCAGGACAACAAACGCTGTATAAAAAGCAACGATACCAGCGATTATTCCCAACAGGCTGCCCAGCGAGGGTTTTTCCTGTTCCAAACAACTCAGTTCCGGCTGACTGGGATTAAAATAAACCAGAACCTGTCGCCCGGTTGGATATTGCTCAAGTTTTGTTTTCGCAAAACTTCTGTCCATCTCATCAAATGCACCTAAGCTGACCGTGTTGCCTTTGAATTCTTTTTCATTAACGGTGTAAGAATATTCGATTTTTGGAATGAATTTGAAACTTGGTCTGGCGGCGCTTTGCGCGATCAGTTTGTTTTGCCAGCGCGACTCAACGATTTGACCTGATACTCTGGGCCAGGTTTGGCTGCGGTAAAAATTTAATAAATTAGGGATCGTCAGATATAACAATCCTCCGCCTGCGAACACCAACGCCAGAGCAAGCAATGGAACCCTGAGAAAGCCAATCAGACTAATTAGTTTACCCATTTTTGACTCGTAAACAGCACCCAATGATTGAGTGCCTTTTTATCGGCTGGAGAAGTATGTAGCGGTGAGGTCCTCAGCTTCTTACACCAGTATCTTTATCAATATATCCACCTTTTGCGAACTAAACTTATTAGCCGCATACCCTTTGAAACTAAAACCTTTTCTGGAGGCAGAGATAAATTACACCCAATCTGACATTTATGACAAGCGGTTCAATGCGTCCACGATAAATTATTGAAGATGGTTGAAAGTAAATTTTATTCGTTAGAGCTTGATTTCAGGCACGAGGTTAGATTTTTCAACTTCGCCAATATGTGTAAAAAAACTAATCGTTTTGTCTTCTCTGACGATCCAAACTTCGTGTGCGCCTTTGGCAAGATATAGCTCAACCTTATGTTCCATTTCTGCTTTGGTATTGGAGGGCGAGACAATCTCTACACAAATTTCCGGCGCGTGCGGATACGGTGTTGTGTCGCCATAGGTAGCGATAAATTCATCCGATGCCCACGCGACATCGGCAACTTTTACGCCATCAGAAGTTTGAATCGAACACTCGTTAATGACCGTGCCACTTTTTTTGTATTGATAAATTTCATATCCAATTTGCGACTGAACGATGCCGTGTTTATTTGATGCCGGACTCATCAGAATTTGCCCGAACTTATTCAGCTCAATTTTGAATGGCAAGTTGGTTAAATACGGACTATTAATTACTTCATCCCAAGTCATAAAATTATTTCTCCAAAAAAATATCGGCAGAGAAATACTAACCCCTCTGCCGAAAAGATCAACTTTTTTTCTGGTTATCTCACGCCGCGCCACATTGCCTGCGTCTGTACACCGACACTTCGCGTGTTGTATTTGCGCAAATATTCCAAATGCTTTTCATCGTTCGGATAACTTTCGCCTGGCGCGTATGGATAACTTTTCATTTTGTGAAATGGCAATTCGCCAACTGTGTCAGGACGTGCGGCGTTGATGTCCATGTCTTTGCCGAAGCCGTCGGCATAAATTAAATAATCTCGCTTCCAGCCGTTGGTTAATTTTGGCAATTTCGTCGCATCGAAATCAATCTGCATCTCGTCGCCGTTGCGCGTGATGACGTACATGTCTTCGGGCGCGAGCAACAATTCACGAACATCGCCGTAGCGCGTGTAATTTCCAAGATGCGCTTTCCACGGCGAAGTCTGATCAATCGTGCGGTAGTTGTATGCCTTCAAGCCAAATTTATCCAGCGACAATTCGCGTGGAAAACCGCCCCAATGCAGGTCTGCGCTCATTGGATCAAGTTTCGTGATTTTAGTCAGAGCTTTGCCATCGGTCGTATCCACTAAAATCTGATCCCAGAAAATTCTCATGCTCGTGACGATGCGAACGTGCGAATCCTGGGATAAAAATTTGCCCGTCAAATCTACGGTCATTGTTTTGGTCAAGCCCGCCGGGAAGCCCATTTGCTCAATCACGGTTTGCCATTCACCTTTTTTGTTTTTGACTTGTAAATACGGCGGCGTGATCGTGACTCCGGCTTGTGAAGCGGCTAAATTTGAAGATGAATCGGCGTAGTCAATCCACGCGGAGAGCAATAATAACGGGCGTTTAGCGTTCCGCGCATCTTTGCCTAAATCCAATTCCATCGCGTGTTCGTTTGAGTAGCCTTTGAATTTCAGCTTCGCAAAATTCGTTGGATATTGCTGATCTATTTTGGAAATCTGCGGCAAAATGTTGTTGCCTTTATCGTCAATCGCGGAAATCGGTGGACGCGGAGATTTCACCGAATAAATTTCAAACGGAGTGTAGGGCGGCCCCGGCAATAATTTTTCGTTCGGATAAATTTCCGTGTTGGCGGGATGATCTACGGCAAGCAATTTTACAGCGTCGAAGTAAAGCACTTCTTCGAGTTGATTGTTCATACGAATCGAAAGTTTGCCGCCATCGCGTTCTTTCAATTGCTCGCCCGTGACGCGCACGTATTCATCGGTATCGGGTACGCTCCACGTGTTACCCGCTTCGCGCATACCAATCGCGCAGCCGCCCATAAAATCGGTCACGAACGAATATTCGCTGCCGTTCCAGGCGTACAAAATCGGACACGAAGTCCCTTTGCGATCCAGTTCTTCAAATTTATTAAGCTGCGAAGCTTTGACCTCCAATTCAGATTGCACAATGCCGGAAGGCCACAGCAATTGCAGTGCATCAATTTTCGTGCGCGATCCTAATCCGAAATTTAATCCGGCGGCGGCAGGCGCAGGAGAACAAGCGTAGAGTTCTAATTTTTGCTGCAAACTCCCACTACGCAAAATCGCTTTTGTGCCGATGCCATTTTTGTTGGAGGTTCCGCCTTTGATGCTGAGCGCGAGATAGTTTTTGCTTGCACTTTCGTTTTTGTAAACGGAGACTCGCCCCTCTCGTGTGGCTACAATTAAATCGGTAGCTCCATCATTGTTTACATCACCAACCGCCAACGCACGTGCATTGAATGGTTCAATAGAACTGGGGGGAATTCGGTCAGTTTCAGAAAAAATGTCGTTACTGCCATTATTGTGTTTGGCTTGCAAAATAGCTTGTGAAGTAGTTATCACATCAAGTAAGCCGTCATTGTCGTAATCACACACTGAGGCTGCGAGAGTGATGGATTTTTGCCCAAATAATTGGTGCTGAACTCTAGTGAAACCGCCTCGTCCATCACTCACATACCAGGCATCCTGATCGTTGTCTCCATGTGTTACATAAAAATCAGAGAACCCATCTTTATTCAAATCGCCTGTGCCAACACTTAATGCCTTTGTAGTCTCATTAATTCCAACCTGTTTCGCTACGTCCTTAAACGACCCATCGCGCTGATTCGCAAACAACTGAACAGGCGCACCGTAATTCACCACAAAAAAATCTACATCGCGGTGATTGTCGAAGTCGGTGCAGACTACGGCGGTAGTTTTATTCGCGCCGCCGCCTAAGCCTGATTTTTCAGTGTCATCGGTGAAGCTCCATTTGCCATCTTTTTCTCCATTGTTGCGGAAAAATTTATTGAGGGTTCCGGCGAAATCATCGGGGAAAATGGCTTCGGATTTATTCGCAGGAAATTGATTGAGGTCGGCGAAATTTCCGATGAATAAATCCAGGTCGCCGTCGTGATCGGCGTCTACAAATGCCGCAGTCAACGCCCATGAATTATTGTTGTTCACGGGCAAGCCGACATTCGCGGTAACATCAACAAAGCTGCCGTCGCCATTGCCTTTGTAAAGCGTCAACAAATTGTAGCCGAACACTACCATGTCCTGTTTTCCGTCGTTATCGAAATCGCCGAAGACTGCGCCGGAAGCGGGATTGTTGAGCGTGATTTTTGACTTCGCGGTCACGTCTGAAAATTTCCCGCCGTCGTTGTGAAAAAGCTGGGCAAAGGGCTTTTTGTCTTTGCCGATGCCGGTGACGAAGACATCAAATTTATCGTCTGCATCGTAATCACACAGTCCAATGCTGGAACTGAACGCGGAGACTAAATCCGGCTTGGCCGCTTCAAATTCAGCTTTGGTGAGCTTGCGATTTAAGGCGGAGGACAAAGGCTTATTCGCAAATTGTGCGTTGAAATTCATCTCTTTGGTCACGTCTACAAATTTCACTTCAGGCGCGTCTTTATTGACTAAATCGGGTTCCGCGCCCGTGCCTGCCACGGCTTCGGCGTAGCGCCCGACTTCGCCGTATTTGTTGCCGAGTTCGGCTTTGTAATTTGTGGCGCGGAGCTTCGAGAAATACGCCAACTGTTTTTTGCCTTCATCGGTTTTGCCAGAGCGGAGCAGCGCCGTCCCCAAATTATAAGCCGCCGTCGCGTTGTACGGTTCGTTATCAAGACTGCGTTGATAAAAGGGAATGGCTTGTTCGTACTTTTGCTGCGCGGAATAAATTTGTCCGATTTGAATATTCGTCGTCGCATCCTTCGGATCAATTTCTACGACTTTGGTAAATTCCTTAATGGCTTCGTCGTAGTTGTTTTGATTTTTCAACGCGAGTCCCAAAACATAATGCGCGTGCGGGCTGTTCGGCATTAATTTGATGGCGGCGCGGGCGGCTTCTTCGGCTTGTGGAAGCTTGGCATCAAAGAACGAAGCCAGCGCCAGGTCAATTTGTCCCAGCGCAAAATTTGGGTCTTTATCAGTCACCTGCTTGAAAGTCTTCGCGGCTTCTTCAGGCTTGAATTGTTCGAGGTACGCGATGCCGATATTGATTTGACGGTAGAGTTCTTCGCGGGCCTCAGGGGAAATTGGTTTCGTTTGTGCGCCGCTTACCTGGCGTAAATTATTGATGCCTAAAGCAGCAATGAAACACGACAGCATAAGCAGGGCGAAATACTTCATTTTCATAATTGATGACCTCACGGATAGCGCAGGAAAACCTCTGACAAATAATAAAGGTTGAAATCGTTGGTTAGTCAGGATAACAAATCGGAGGGGGTGGTTTCAAATTGACCAGGGAGAAGAGCAAAACCAAAGCGGTGAGTTGGATGGGTTAGCAGGCAGACCAGACAGGCATAACTCTTTGTCCATACCATCGCATTGCCGGCGCCATTGTATTCGGCGATCTGGCATGCCGCGACCAGTTGCTATCTGCATATTTTAGTCAAAAACGATTAATGTTCATTCGTCGATAAATGACCTGGCTTTTAACTTCTCAAATTCTTTCTCATCAAATGCTCTTACATCTCCACTGTAAAACAAGACAAAGCGCTTACCATCATGATATGCGCTTTTTTCCGCAACTATTGCAATTTTATTAGGTGACACCCCAGACATTTTGGGGTTGAGGGGATCAGACACAATCTCATAACTCGTTTGAAAGGCAGTAGTGTTTACTGTGAGATTGATTGTTTTGTCGTTCGGACAAACAAAATGGCTCCGTTTATGGGTTGCATAGCGGATAGTATCGAGTTTACGCGGGAATCCAGCGACCTGGGCAGTCTGATGTAGGTAAATTTTTATCAGGTTGCTAATAACTTTCAAATTGGCAATACATCTATTATCGGGACTATCTCGTGAGTAAAAATGTTCACTCATTTTTTGTGCATTCGACGTAATAGACCAAGGCAATGCTAACAAAAAAAGAGGGAAAACCAGTCGAAAATATTTACTGCTTATCACTGACTTGATCAGGCTATTTTGAATTTTTGACTTCATTGATAGTACCTCTAAAATGATTAACGTTTAGCACCTAATATACGAAGACTACGATTCAGCGATCTAACGTCCGCTGAATATGCCCTATATTCCATCTCACCTCTGACCTTTGGATCGGCCCACCACTTATTAAACTCCTCTGTATCTTTTCCATATTTTTCAACAGCTTTCAGAGTATCTTTACGATGCGTCTCTTCATGTTGTTTTGTTGCTTCTTTGGTATAAGGATTCTCATCCTCGGCTACAGTAACATTTCCTGATGAGTCTGTAGATCCAGCTGTGGTAATTTCCCCATATCTTTTGCTAAGTTTTTTATTAACCAGTTCATAAAGTTCCTGAACTGACTTAGCAATCCGCCCATACCGACGGTATAATTTACGAGAATAATTATCAAAGATAATCTCATCCCTTATCTCCCTTATCCACTTAGCTTTTTTTCGCGAACGCTGAATAAAATTATTTACAGCACCAACTCCTGCCGAAATTCCTGCGTTCGTCCAAATGGATCGTGTCGTGTTGGGGCGGTTTTCTCGGAAGGTAACGTTCTTAATGATCAGTGTGCTTTGCGGTTTCTTTCCTCCAAAGATGGCTCGCAACAAGCTGGTCACAGACGTTATAATGAAGATAATTAATGCCCCTCCTGTAGGGTCTAACCCATCAGGGTCAAGAAAATTAATTGGATCATTAAAACAGTAGCCATAGAGATTTAAACTCTGCGGATTCGCAAGGGATACGGCACCCATTCCAATCGGATCAACTTGGGTAAAGCGCCCTAACCCTGCGTTATAGGAACGATTCACAGCATCGTCCTGTTTTGTCGTATTACTTCGATCATACGAAGTAAAACGTCGCTGATTGCCTGTAATCCCTGCACCTATCGCCGTACCGAAAGGTAAACTTTCCTGTTCTCCTGCGCTTGTGCCATTGCTGGCATTCGTCACTAAACGCGAACCTAAACGATCCGGGTGATGAAATTGTAAGGCTAAGGTTGTGGACTCTGTTGCCAATAGTCGGTCGCCTAGGTAAACATAATTCTTTGCCCAACTAACATTACCAGCGGCATCATTATATTCGGCGATTACTTTGCTCCCTTCCAATAAATACCAGGTGTTCGTCGCTACTCCATCTACTGCTTTGAGACGCTGATTTGATGCGCCATATGTGTAAGTTGCCAAAGTCGTTGTGCCTGCATCGTTTTTGACGCATTTGAGTCGATTGGCGGCATCATATTCAAAGCGCTGCCACGTGCCATCGGTATCTTGCCCGCGCGTTATATTTCCAGCATTATCATATTGATAATCATTTGGTATGACGGTTTTGATCCGGTTATCAACATTTTGACCTTGCCCATTAGCAAAGCTTAAAGCAAAGCTATTTTGAGAACCGCCTGGATTAATAGCATCTAGTGGAATGTTGCCTGTTTTCGTTACACTCGTGCGATTGCCGTAACGATCATAGCCATAATCTTGCCACCAATCCGTGCCTATGCTGCCACCCTTTGCCTTCTTCAAACGTGCCAGCGCGTCATATTCATAAAAGCGGTTTTTGGCGGGATCAAGATTGTTCGTGATCTTAGTTAATTGCCCCGTAATTCCTGCCCCACCGCCCACTTTGGCGTAATCGTAGGACAAATTTAGTAAGATGGCGGGAGTAGTGGGATTTTTTTTCACCAATTGATTGGTGAGTAAGCCGTTTTGCGGATTATAGCTATACTCTTCCTTAATTTCATTAGCTCCTGTGTTATAGCCAACTTTTAAAGTGGTCGCCTGACTTTCAGCATTATAGACAAACGCCGACGCAAGGGATTGTCCACCAAATAATAGTTCTTTTGTGCGACTCGCATCATCGTAATTGAGCTTGGCAATTTTGCGTGTTGTGCTGGGATATTGCGCGGGATATGTGACTTCCCGCACCCGATCTGCTTTGTCATACAGGTAACTGGTGACCAATGGACGCGCGGTATTATCATTGAAAGTACGAGTAACATCTTTGACGCGACCATACGGGTCATAAACCAATCCATCAGTTACTACTCCTGCAACAGTCACAACGGTAAGCCGCATCTTGTCGAGATTCGCTCCGGCTTCATAAGTATAGGTGGTAGTGGGCGCTGCATGAATCATCCCAGAAGGAGGAGCGATGGCATTCGTTGTCACATAACGCATTTCTTTGAGCCGATCGAGGGGATCACTTTGATAATCAAAAATGGTCTGTACACGACGCGCATCAATGCGGTTCGTCAGATTAGAGCGATCATCATAGATAAACACATCGCTCCACAAACTGCCTGCGTTGCCACTATCATCCAGTGTTGCACTTCGTTCCGCCAATTTTTGTGCGACTAACCGACTCAACCCATCATACTTGAAGGTGCGCGTTTGATCGCCTTGTTGGGTTTGCGTCAAATTGCCTAATAAATCGTATTGATAGGCTGTTTTATAACCCGTACCATTTAAAACCGAGCCAATGTTTGCTGCGGCATTCGGATCAGGTTCGACCACTTCTACTATTTTTCTATCCCAATCAAAGCGCGCCCAGCGTTCGCGCCCCCACTCGTCTTGTGTACGAATGGTCGCCCCATATTCACTTGAGGCTACACTAGGGCGCGCGATTTCATCATAAAAGTGTTTAGTCGTGCTACCATCCGGTGCGGTAACTTGTGTGATGCGATCCAACGCATCATAGGTAACATTTGACCAATATTGTGTCCCGCCATTGCGATAAGGACGTGTCTGTTTGTATAAGCGTCCATTCCCATCGTATTCCGACGCAACAACATCAATCTCATATTGTCCATTCACAAATGAACCATAGGCGACTTCGCCGTGAATGCGGCCTTGCCCATCCAAATAACTATCAGTGCCTTCCGCCATCGTGAATAGTCCGCCGTTCAAATCATCGCTGAAATACAAACGGTCGTAGACGACTAGGCCCGTGTCATCATAAACATTTTGTTTGTAAGCTCCGGTCGGTGACCAAACATATTGGGGGCGCAACGTATCGGAATAATATTGGTAGATGGTGGCTAATTGATTCGCATCCCTCGCTTGCTCCATCAATCCTGTATTGGCATTCCAAACGGCGCTGGTGGTCACGCGCTGCGTGGGATCAGTGGCGGAGCCACGCGTTTGTGTTTCGGGATAAGCAAACTGTGTGTTACTGGTATAAGTAAAAGTCGTTTGTTGGCAACAGCCCGTTGCTGCCGTAATGACATTGCCCGTCTTATCATATGCGCGAGTTTCGGTGATTAACCCCACCGTGCTACCAGGCGTAGGATACCGCTTAACGGTGGTTACATTGCCGCGATATAACGTGCTGGTATCAAAGACGGAATAACAATTGTCATAAAGATAAGTACCCCACTCATCATAGACCGGATAACAATATTGCTGAGTGGTGTAGGGATCATAGGTTGGATCGTGATGCGTCACGGCTGCGGTTGTATCGGATGGGGTCGTCTGATCGTAGTTGTATTCGATGCGGGATAACGCCACATTGTTCGCATCACGCGTTTCCACTGTTTTGGCTAAATTAAAAATGTGGCGATTCACATAATTCGCCCCATTTTCATAGGTCGTTGCGGTTTTGCGTTTCAGTACACCATCATATCCCCATTCCTGCACCTCGGTGACTTGATTGTACGAACCATACGTTAAACTTGTGAGCTTAGGGATATAGGGATAGCTCGTATACGACAAATCATAGGAATGAAAATAACCAATGCGCGGCGAGCTATAATCTCCCATCTGCCAAGTGATAGAAGTCGAGCGCAATCCCATATCGTTATAGTCACAGGGCTGCCCTGCCCCGCAGGTCTTGGTATAGAAAACCAGGCCATCATCAAAACCGCTTGTATTGACCCAAGCGTAACTCACCTGCTTCGAGCCATCGGGACGGGTGATGGTCGCACGACGCCGGATGTTATTGGGTTCATTGACCACTTCAAAATTCGTCACGGCATAGCCTGTGTCTGGTCCAGACTGCGTAATCCCCGGCGCGGTCGTATCCATCGCTACCCACTTTTCTTTCATCTTCGTGTATGTAGGTTCAGCCGTCAGCGTCCCACTGGTCTGATACTCATAAATCATCTCCCGCGAGGTATAAAAGGAATTGGAATTTTTACTGATGACGCCATTGCTATAACTCATATTCCGGCATTCCTGAATTTTCGTGATCATGCCGTAACCGGAATACGAATCCGTATCCCCAAACCAATAGCCTGTATTCGTCGCCGGATAATAAATGGCTTTCAGCACATTGACCGTACTGGCACACACATGTGGCGTCAGACTAAAGCTATAATTCAAGGTTAACGGTTGATACTCCATCCGCACCAAAGTGCGCGTCGAGCCAACGGTTAAGCCAGGTGCAGTAATTTCCGTTAGCAAACCACTGGTGTAATTAAAGACAAGCGAGCGATTCATCGTATCGCTAATCAAACTGATGTTCGGGCCTTGATTGCTGACATAAGAAATAGTGACGTAATTGCCCTGCGCATCGGCGTTGTTGCACGAATCAGAAAGGGTAGCTGCGGCAGCGGAAACGTGGTAGATATTTTCTGCGATGAAAAAGAAAACCACGTACCGCCTCCGCA
>JAYSTY010000287.1:0-17780 GCA_043719385.1 Blastocatellia bacterium
CTATTAGGAATTCACCTCTTCCTAATAGCATCCATCTGTCGTCCAAGTTTGCCTGCTCGCTTGAGCAAGCTTCCGCGCCAGATTATTAGTAATTAAACACAAAATCCAACTTATTCAGCAAACTCCACTGCAAATCTTCTGTTCCCTGCTTGCGATCTTTTTCAATCCACGCAACTGCCAATTGTTTTTCCTGTGCGAGTGGATTGCGCGACAGCGTAGCGAGATACAATTCGTCTACAATTTCGGCGCTGCTTTTGGTTGATTTCACTAATTGCTCAACCAGACTGCCACCTTCTGCCAGCACGCGTTTATTTACAAAATTACTGTTCATCAGGGACATTGCCTGTAGGATTGAGCCGCCCGGTTGCCGATCAAATTGTTCGCGGTTGGATTGCCCAAAGGTACGCAAAAAAGTTTTGGCGTCCGCCGTGCCAACAGCTTCCGGCCCCGTCGTTTCTGTCCAATATTTCACGGGTGGCAACGGCGGATCATACGTCCAATCTTTGTGCGGATAATTTCCAAACACGTTCGTAGCCTGACTGATCGCGTCGTGCAATTGCTCCGCCGTCAGTTGCCGCACGTAATGCCGCGCAAAATAAGGTGTGTGATTTTCTTTCCATTCGCCGTCAAACCTTGCCGACAATTGATATGCGCTTGACCGCACAATTGTCCGCATTAAATTTTTCAGGCTGAATTTATTTTTGACGAAATCGGCGGCGAGTGAATTCAGCAAATCTGCATCCGTCGGTTGACACGTCCACGGCGCAGGCAATTTTGCTTGTGGATCAAGCCGCGCCATATCGAAAGAATCTATGGGGTCAACAATGCCGAGTCCGAAAAATTGTTTCCAGATTAAATTCACCGTCGCACGCGCAAATTGTGGATTTGTCGTCAGCATCCGTGCAAATTGCGGACGCAACGGTTTACTCATATCCGCCTTTTCACCCGTCAAAATAAATGTCGGTTGAATCTCACCGCCTTCGCGTTGCAAGCGCACCTGACTCCAGCCTTTTGAATTGTAGCCGTCGCCGTCTTCGGTCAGCGTGTAGCGGTCTTGATAAGGGACTACACGCATGCGCATCCTGCCGAAAAATGCTGCCATCGCCCAAAATTCTTTGCGCTTTCTGCTGACCAAATCAAGGCTGACTTTTTCTAAAAATCCTTTGCCGTTGTGGCACGAAATACATTGGTAGTTGATACCGAGAAAAATGCGCGAAGTGTTGACGATAATTTCGTCGGCGGTGTCTTCGTAATTGTCGTCGTACATCGTCGCGCCCGTGATGTGCCAGCGCGTGAGAAACCCGCTCGCCGCCGCATCCGGCATCCAATTTGAATTCGGAGCGTTTGCGGTCAACATCTCGCTCACAAATTTATCGTAGGGCTTTTCTTCCTTGAACGATTGGCGAATCCACGCATCAAAATGCTTGAGCGTCGGATTGCCAAAACGGTTGCCACAAGCGCGAAATAAGTCGGCGTAAAAATAACTCCATTGATCTACCCAGGCTGGCGAAGCAAGCAGTTCATCAATCAATTTGTTGCGCTTGTTGGCGTCCCTGCTGCTGACAAAAATTTTGAGTTGTTCCGGCGTAGGAATGCGCCCGATTAAATCTAAATACACGCGCCGACAAAACTCATAATCATTCGACATTGGCGCGTGCGGAACCTTATCGCGCTCCATTGCCTTGAATAAATTTTGGTCAATTAAATTACGAATGGCAAGCGGCTGATCGCTGCCAACGTGCGGCAACTTCGCAGCGACATCATTCGTTAAATTACCGACCTGTTTATCGGGACGCGCTGGATTCAATTTATCGTCGGCATGTTCGTCAGCGTATTTTGCTTTGTCGGTTGCAGGCTTCTGCGCGTGCATCGAACCGACGCCAAAAAATACAGCGAGGCAAAAAATACTGAGCGTAGCTTTGAGCAACAATTTAATTTTCATAAAGCTGAATTCCAAAAACTCTCAACTCTACACTCTCAATTTTCAATTCATTGGCAGAAAAGTTGAGAGTGCCGAGTTGAGAATTGAGAGTTAGATAAATCATCTCACGCCGTCCCTAATCCTCGCCTGCGCCACGAACAACCGTGAACAGGTTTCCGCGCTTATCAATTTTACGAATCGCGTGATTGGCGCGGTCGCTGATAAAAATTGTTCCGTCGGCAGCAACCGCAAGTTTTTGTGGCACATTCAATGTCGCCGCTATGGCAGGTTTTCCTTCACCGCTAAAACCTGGAGTACCGTTTCCGGCGATGGTCGAAATGCCGCCGCCGTGTACCGCACGGATACGACTATTTCCACTGTCACAGATATACAAATTTCCTGCCGCATCAAATTTCAAATCAGTCGGCGCAAATAATTTTGCCTTCTCAAGAATTTCGCCATCGCCGCCGTATCCACCGCCGTAAGTATCCGCCGCCGGACCATAACCAGCAATCGTTTTAATTATCCCGTCAGGCGACACGCGACGAATGCGACTGTAACCGCTATCGCTGAGATAAACGCTGCCATCCGGCGCTACAGCAACGGCCTGTGGTAAACTGATTTGTGCACTCGTAGCCGCGCCGCCATCGCCGCCAAACCCTGAAACTGATCCCGCGAAAATCGTCAACTTTCCGCTCTTATCCAGCTTGCGCACAACGTGACTGTAGGTGTCCGCAATCAATAAATTTCCTTCTTTATCAAGCGCAAGTCCCTGTGGATTGTTGAGCGAAGTAGCAGAAACTGCGCCATTGAAATTTGATTGTAACGCTTTGCCGTCTCCTGCAATCGTCATGATAATCCCGCCGCGATCAATGCGACGAATACGATTGTTGCCCGTATCCGCAATCACCAAATTCCCTTGGGAATCGAATAACAAATCCTGCGGCGCATTTAATTGCGCTTTGATTGCAGAGCCACCATCACCACTGAATCCAACTTCACCAGTTCCGGCAATGACGATCAATTTACCAGTACGTGACAGCTTGAAGATACGATGCGCACCGATGTCAGAAAAATATAAGTCGCCACTGCGATCCAGCGCGAGACCATTTGGAAGAATTGGTTGTGGAGCGGCAGCCTGCTTTTGCGCTGACACGCTGGTTATTCCGGCGATCAAGATGAGCAGAAAACTCATCCAGCACTTACCAGTTTGGCTTTGACAAAAAATAAACATACGCAAAATTTGTAGTTGCCACCTTTCGTCAGAACGACAAAAGAATTGTCCGAAGGATTGTTATCTCACACAAAAAAGCACAGGGCAAAGGTTTTAACCGACACCTGTCACCCAACACCTGGCACCTGTTTCCTCGAACTCCGAATCGCTAACATCGCGGCGATAGCTACAAGGGCTGAACTCGCCAGAAATGCCGCGCCGGGAATCTTTATCGGAGCCGCGTCTGATGTGAAGTAACCAAATAGATTTGTCGCAATCAACGGCCCGATAATCGTGGCTACGCTTTGCAGGCTGTTCAAGGCCCCCTGCACTGCGCCCTGCTCGTTCGCGGGAACCAGTTTGGAAATAATCGCTTGCAAGCTGGGGCCGGAAACGCCGCCGATGCTGGAAGAGACAATGATCGCATACAGCATCCAGCCATGCGTTGCTAAGCCGTACAGCAGAAAAGCTACCGCTCCAATTATTAAGCCAAAAATGAGACAATTCCGCTCGCCGAATTTCGTTACAATCGGGCCAGTCAACAAAGCTGAGACAACTGCAAAAGCGACGCCTACAGCCGCCAGCGCAAGTCCGTTATCCATCTCATTCCAGTTAAATTTATAGGTCGTGAACAAGACCCACGTCGCAGGAAAAACATCGTGCGCCGTTCTTTCCAGAAACAAGGTTGCCGCTAATCCTAAAACGATTGGATACTGTTTTAACGCCTGAAGCGAAGCCAGCGGATTGACGCGGCTCCAATCAAAGGCGCGACGGTTTTCCTTCGCGTGTGATTCAGGCAAAATAAAATATCCGTAAATCGCGTTGCACAAATTCAAAACAGCGGCAGCAATGAACGGCCATTTCAATCCGTAAAATCCCAGCACACCGCCTAAAATCGGCCCGATGATGAAGCCGATGCCGAAACACGCTCCGATCATTCCATAGTTTTTGGCACGGTCTTCCGGTGCGCTGACATCCGCTACATAAGCGTTCGCTGCCGTGATGTTCGCTCCGGTAATTCCTGACAGAATTCGCCCGCCAAATAACCAGCCTAACGTTGGAGCAAACGCCATCACCAGATAATCCAATCCGGCTCCAAACAACGAAGTCAGAATAATCGGGCGGCGTCCATACGCATCACTGAGGTTCCCCAGAATCGGGGAAAAAATAAATTGCATCAGCGCGTATGAAGCGGCGAACCACCCGAAAATATAAGAACCGTGACTGAGATCGCTGCCGTACAGTGTAGTCACCAGTTTCGGCAGCACGGGAATAATAATTCCAATGCCGAGCATGTCCAGTAAAATGGTAATGAGGATGAATGAAAGCGCGGCTTGTTTTTTCTGCAAGGTAATTTCCTCTTTATTTTATTGCGTGATTGATGACAGTATTTATCTCATGCAAAGTTTCTTTTGTGAACCTTGACAGTATTACGAGGACAACCAATGATAGGGACTGAAGAACTATTAAGGTCTTTGATCTTTGGCTTTTGGTCTTTGGAAAAGTAGCGACAGTGGTTCGTTCCACGTCAAATCTTTCACATCGCAGTGGATCAATGGATTTGCTTTTTCAAAGCCTAAAGTCCAAAACCAAAGTCCTGACTTATAATTTATGAATATTGATCGAAACACCGTCACCGTCATTACTGGCGCAGGCTCCGGCATCGGACGCGCTACCGCGATTCGTTTAGCGCAGGCGGGTTCCGCGCTCGCCATCAGCGATGTCAATGCCAAAGGTTTGGAAGAAACCGCCGCCGCCGCACGCGTCTTCGGTGTCAAAGTCACGACGCACATCGTGGACGTTTCTGACAAAGAAGGAATGCAGGCGTTCGCCGCCGAAGTTGAGCGTGAACATGGGCGCGTTTCCATCCTGCTCAACAATGCTGGCGTAGCGATTTACGGTAAGGCAGAAGAGCTTTCGATTGAAGATTATGAATGGTTGATGAGCATCAATTTCTGGGGCGTAGTTTACGGCACAAAACTTTTTATGCCGCTGCTCAAACAACAACCGCAAGCCTACATTTTAAATATTTCCAGCATCTTCGGCATCATCGCTCCCGTTGGACAAACAGCGTATTGCGCCAGCAAATTCGCGGTACGCGGCTTCACAGAATCGCTGCGTCACGAATTGCAGGACACCAATATTCACGTCGCTACCATTCATCCCGGCGGCATTAAAACCAAAATCGCCGCCAGCGCCAGACTCGGCACATTTGCAGACAAAGCAGAGTACGCTGAGGCTTCCAGTAAATTTGACGATGTGACACCAACGACGCCGGAACAGGCGGCAGAGCGGATCATGCGCGGCATTCTGCGCAACGAAAAGCGTATTATGATTGGCTATGATTCGCGCCTGATTGCGGTGATCCAAAAATTCTTACCCGTCAGCTATTGGCGCGTGATGGGGCCGTGGTTTGAGAAAAAACTTGGGAAACAATAAGGAGAATTTATGCCAGGCTGGCAAAGTCGGCTCACACAATTAATCATCCGCCTCAGAATCAAACGTCGAATCACGGGCGGCGAACAGGAAATCGTCAGATTTGCCCGCGCACGATTTGGGGACACGCGCCTCGCACAACGAATGACACCGAAAGATGTCAGGCTACAGCCGATCAATGAACAGGGGCTGCAAGGCGAATGGGTGGGGTGGGATGGACAGGATCAACAACGCGTAATTTTGTATTTTCACGGTGGCGCATACGTTGCCTGTTCGCCCGTGACGCATCGTCCTTTCACCGCAGAGCTGTCACGACAAGCAGGCATGCGCGTCTTTGCGCTGGATTATCGGCTTGCACCTGAGCATCGTTTTCCGGCTCAGATCGAAGACGCTGTGACTGCCTATCGCTGGCTTTTGCAGCAGGGGTTTGAGCCTCATAACATAGTCCTGGGAGGCGATTCGGCAGGCGGTGGATTGACGATGGCGACACTCATCAAATTACGCGATTTGGGAATGCCCTTACCCGCGCTGGGATTTTGTTTTTCCCCCTGGGCGGATATGACCGCCAGTGGTGACTCATACCGAACAAATCACAAAAATGATCCGATGTTTTATGGTGACAGCACAAAACTTTTAGCGCCGATTTATCTGGGTGAGGCCGCACCGTCTAACCCGTTGGCTTCACCAGTTTTTGCCGACCTGACGGGACTGCCACCACTTTATGTATATGCAGGCAGCACTGAAGTTTTGTTGGATGATGCGAGAAAATTAGTGGCGCGAGCGCATGAATGCGGGGTAAGCGCTGAGTTACATATTGCTGATCGGCAACCGCACGTCTGGCCGATTATGGTGGGAATTTTGCCGGAAGCGAAACAAACGATTCGGCAGGTCGTCACCCAAATCCATCACATCTTAAATAAGGCAAAGGCAAGCCAGGCCGTTGAAATGATGTGAATGAGGCGCAGCAATTTTTAATCAGGCTGCGCCTTACCAGCAACGCATTTTCGTTACTCAATGGACAACGGACGTTCAAGCCGCAGCCGAACCAGGCTGCCTGCATCAAGCCGTACTTCTTTCCCTTTGGTGAACAGAATACCGGCAATTACTCCCGCACCCAAAACGCCAGCCGCTGCTGCTGCACTACCGCCACCGATGCCACCAATGCCGAAGGGGGAAGAACTTCCACTTCGCCCGGCCAGCACAATAATCGTTGCGGCGGCGCTGCCGATGCCAGCACCAGTACCGATATTTCGCATGGCATCACCTCCGGCCTTGCCACCTTTGAGCGTGCCTTCGGTCGTACTTTTAATTTTTTCGTCACGCCCGAAATCTGAGGCGGATTGCACTATCGCAGTCAGCTTTTTTTGCATTCCATCATCGAACCGAACGCGATCAAAACTGATGTGCAGCATGCCACCTTTGAGCGGACGTTTGGCAGCTTTCGCAACCGTGACGCGTCCGATGACTTCGGTTCCCGCGCGCAACAAAACCGTGCCATCAACTTCGACATCTTTTTTGATCGTGGCAATAACTTCATCACCAACATCATTGAGTTTGGAGCTCACTGGCTCATGAATTTTAAGCTGAATGACCGTTCCTTCAGGAATGACCACAGCTTTTGCCTGAGTCTGCGTCTGGTTATTACTTGGGGATGGAGCGGATTGAGTTTGAGCGGGGACGTTTTGGCAAAGCAGCGCAAAAACGCATAAACGCATGATCACTTTTTTATTCATCTTAATACCTCGGTTGAAAATGGAATGGGGTGGTGAAAATCAACCACGCGGGACTTTGGATTCCATTCTTTGCGAAAAAGTTGCCGACTGAAAGAGACAATAGTATAACTGCGCGAAATTGTTGCTGGGAGCGAAATTTTTTATGGCTGATTTAAGCGAAGGCGAAGATTTTTATTGGGAAGGCCCTTACATGGTTTTTACAGCCCAGGCTCATCTGAAAAAAGGAAAGTGCTGCGGCTCTGGCTGTCGCCATTGCCCTTATGATCCGCGCTGGACAGAAGGAACAACGAATCCGGCCAAAAAAATTTTATCTGCGGCAGACAATGAAAAAGCTGCCTTACGCGATCAAACGTAAGGCAGCTTTAATTTTCTGACCGACTAAAAAAATTAGTGTCCGGCACCAGTCGCAAAAGCCGAGCGATGCCGATTACAGGCTCCATCCAGAGCAGCATCAACCTTGGGTTCAATTTTGGTTTCAGCCACGCCGCCTACTGATGCCAGTTCGCTGATAATCAGTTGGCGCGCTTTTTCCAGCATGCGCTTCTCGCGGAAAGACAGCGGTTTGAGCTGATTCAGATACGTTAACGTTTTTAAGACTTCGGCAATTAAAAACAAATCACCGCTGCGCATTCGATCAGAAAAATCCTTGAAACGATTTTTCCAATCCATATCCGGCATGGTCAAATCCTCCGCCAACACCTTTAGTAATTCGTTGCATTGTTTGTTTGCAATGGGCGAACGCAAACCGACTTCCAGCGCGTTACGCACCGGAACCATGACGGTTGAATTAGTTGCGAGGAAGCGTAAAAGATAGAACTCATTGAGTTCGCCATTGATTTGACGGCTATCAATTTGCTCAATCATAGCAATGCCATGGTTGGGGTAAACCACTTTTTGCCCGATTTTAAATGTCACCACTAATCCCTCCTTATTGGGAGTCTTAACAATGTTATGTGTGGTGGGGTTTTCGCGTTGAACTCTTGATTTTTCTATCACTTTATTAACCTTTCTTTATTTCAAGCATGATTCTAACACCGCAATATAGGCAGAGCAAACAAAGCACTGACCAAACTGCTCTATTGTCCGCTGGCGACGGATGAATTAATGCTGTTAGTAACCCATTCACGCGCCCAGGCGTCAGCCGTCAATACTGTTGCCAGATCAGTGACGGGCTGCGCTGTATGAGCCGCACAAGCCGCACGAATCAACGCAGAAATTTGTCCGAACCTGATGCGCTCAGCCAAAAATGCCGCGACCGCAATTTCATTCGCCGCGTTCAATACCGCTGGCATTGTGCCACCTGTCCGTAACGCTTCATACGCGAGCGCGATGCAGGGAAAACGTTCCGTATCCGGTTCGTAAAATTCCAGGTTGCCACCCGCTGCTAAATTCAGCGGCGGTAAATCTGCCGCCTGCCGCGCCGGATAAGTCAGCGCATACTGAATTGCATGGCGCATATCAGTCACGCCCAGTTGCGCGATGACCGAACCATCAACAAACTCAACCATCGAATGCACGACAGATTGCGGATGAACGATAATGTCAATTTCATCCGCCGTGCGATTGAATAACCAGTGCGCTTCAATAACTTCCAAACCTTTGTTCATCATCGTTGCGGAATCAATCGTGATCTTATCGCCCATTCTCCATGTGGGATGCTGTAAGGCCTGCGCGGGCGTCGCGTTTTCAATTTCTGTTTTGCTCGCAGTTCGGAACGGCCCGCCGGAAGCAGTCAGAATCAGGCGCTTGACTTCACTATGATGTTCGCCGCGCAAACATTGATGCAAAGCATTATGCTCGCTATCCACAGGCAATAATTCCGCGCCTGATTTTTCCGCCGTGCGCGTCATCAACTCCCCGGCAATTACGAGTGTTTCTTTGTTTGCCAGCGCGACGCGGCGGCCCGCTTCAAGCGCTCGATAAGTTGGCAATAACCCAAGCGCACCGACCACTGCGCCAATCACAACCTCGACGCCATCGCACAAGGCAACATCGCATAATCCCTCAACTCCAACGCTGATGGCAGGAAGTTGCGTGAGTCCGCTTTGCTTTAATTTATGGACGAGTTTTTCAGCGCAGTCCTCATCCGCAACAGCCACCACACGCGGACGGAATTTGATAATCTGCTCAGTCAATAACTCAATGTTTGATCCGGCTCCCAGCGCCGCTACTGTAAATTCATCGTGGAGATGCTCAACGACACGCAACGTGTTACATCCGATTGATCCAGTCGAGCCAAGAATTGCAAGCTGTTTCATAGTAGTTGGTGATCAGCCGAACCCAGGCGACTTACTTCATAAACAAAACGTAGTAATAATAAAGCACGGGAGCATTGAATAAAATGCTGTCCAACCGATCCAGCACTCCGCCATGACCAGGAATAATGTGCGCCGCATCTTTGACGTGCGAGCCGCGCTTGAGCATGGATTCGCACAAATCGCCGATCACTCCCAGCCCACCCATAATCAGAGCGAGGGGAATCGCGGTCAGTAAATTCAACTGGGGGAAAAAAGTGTAATGCGCAATTACTACAGCTAACACATTTGCGGCTAAACCGCCAATCAGCCCTTCCACTGTTTTGCCCGGACTGATCCGGGGTGCAAGCTTGTTTTTTCCGAACGAACGCCCGGTGTAATAAGCTCCGGTATCACCCGCAAAAACAATCAGGAAAAACAGCGAAATCAATTTAGCGGGCAAATTTATCCCGCCGTCAGGAACCAGGCGCAAAGAAATTAAATAGCTGCCTAAAATTGCAATGTAAGCAACGCCAAAAATCGCGCCTGCGACTGCCGGTAAAGCTTTGGCTAAATCCTGCGCCGTGAATAGCTGCACGGTTAATTCGACTATTACTAAAGCAGCTAAAGCCACTACTACTAATTCAGGCTGCGAAAAATAAGCGGCGGATAAAATTGCGCCGGCGGCCAAAAGGCTCGGTGTGATTCCGGCTTTCAGGCCAACCTGTGCCGCAATATTTTTGTATTCAAACAAAGCCAGCATTGCCGCAATGAAGATGAGCCAGAAAAAATAAAGTGGCTCGCCGCGCCAAATAATGAGCAGTAAAATTGGAATGAAAATGAGCGCTGAGATTACACGAGCCATGGCAGAAAGAATTCAATTTTGAATTTTGAGATTAACAGTAATCAGGAAGCTTTGACCGACAATTTTTGCGAAGACTCAACCAGTCCGCCGTACCGCCGTTCACGTTTTTGATAATCAATGATCGCCTCAAAAAAATGTGGACGACGAAAATCAGGCCACAAAACATCCGTAATATAAATTTCGGAATACGCCAGTTGCCACAACAAAAAATTACTGATGCGCATTTCTCCGCTGGTGCGAATCATCAAATCCGGGTCAGGCAAATCTTTGGTATACAGTTGCTGCGAAATAGCGGCTTCGGTAATTTCTTCCGCCTGCTTACCTGCTGCCACCAGTTTGCGCACGGCATCAATAATCTCGACGCGCCCGCCATAATTCAGCGCGACATTCAAAATCATGCCCGTATTATTTTTGGTTTGCTCAATCGCGCTCCACAATTCAACCTGCACAGATTCATCCAGATCATGCGTTCGTCCAATCGTTTGAAAGCAAATGTTATTGCGATCCAGTTGATCAATTTCTTTGCGTAAATATTCCTTGAGAAAAGTCATTAACGCTTCGATTTCATAGGCCGGACGTTTCCAGTTCTCAACCGAAAACGCGTACAGCGTCAGGACTTCCAGGCCTAATCTGGCCCCCGTATCAACCGCTGAGCGCACGGCCTCAACCCCAGCGCGATGTCCCGCCACACGCGGCAAAAGGCGGCGTTTAGCCCAGCGCCCATTACCGTCCATGATAACAGCCACGTGACGCGGCAGACGGGTCAAATCTATCTGCGCCAGCAATTGCTCTTCGTGCGATCCCGGCTTGATGATTGCGGTAAAATCCGACATTAAAATTCCAGTCACAGGGCAGGAAAATAAGCGCGACTCTCACTCGCATGGATAAACACAACAAAGCTTGGTGACGAAAAATAAAATCTATGAGGTGAGAGACCACTGCGAATCAGAAGTTCATACTAATATTCGATGGACATCAGCGTCAACCCTTTGGCTGGTGCGGAGCCGCGAATATTTTCGCGCTGCTGGCTGCGAATCAGTTCTGACATTGATAAACCAATCCGATCACGATTTATTTCCACCAGAGCCGTCACCATCGTTCGCACCTGATAACGCAAAAATCCTGTCCCCGAAAAATAAAGCTGGAGCAGCGAACCATTTTGCTCCAAACGAAAATCCGTCAGCGTCCGCACATGCGTTCTGGTCTCACAGGAGGAAACGGTGAACGCGGTAAAATCATGCGTCCCAATCAAAAATTGCCCGTCACGCTGTATCCTGCGCGGATCAAGCTCATAAGGAAAATGCCAGGCATAATTTAATAACAAAGGATTCATCACGGGCGAGTTGTAAATTTGATAACGATACACTTTGGTTTTAGCTGCAAACCTGGCATGAAATTCTTCCGCCACAGGCTCCACAGTCAGGACTCGAATATCACGCGGCAAATTTCCATTCAGGGCATTTCTTAATTTCTCCACCTTCCATTCCCTGGATAAATTAAAAGAAGCAACCTGTCCCTCCGCATGAACTCCGGCATCTGTCCGACCGGCACCGTGCAGCACAACTGGCGCACCTTCTATTTGTGTTAAAGCCTGCGTAATTGCCAACTGGATCGTCGGAAGTGCTGCCTGCATCTGCCAGCCCTGATAATTTGTGCCGTCGTAGGCAATGATTATTTTGTAATTCATAGCTCGTTCCCAAAAAGTAAAGCAAAGTTGGAAGATAGTCCAGCCGGAGAATGAAGCGGGTTAATTTAAGAAATAATCTTTTTTCATTAAATCCGGCTAACAAACCAACCCTAAAACGAGATAAACATTTGAGAATAAACAAAATAACTCATCTCTGATTACAAAATTCAAGATACTTGACAATGGGACACTCAAGTTTTATTATCTCACTGCGCTCACAAAAGAGCGGCAGATTTATTATCAACCGTTTATTTATCAACCTAAGGAGGTAAATACTATGACTCTCTCAATTAGACGTGAACCATTTAACGATTTCGGCTCCATTGCCAAAACCATTCAGGATTTAAACCGTACTTTCAGCGGCGGTCTGCCGCGCTTCTTCAATGACGAAGGATTCGTGAAAGGAAACTGGAATCCTGCTGTTGATGTCTATCAGGATCAGAACGGAATTGTCCTCCAGGCAGATTTGCCAGGCATTAAGGCAGACGATTTTGATCTCTCGATTGAAAACAATGTCCTCACGCTCAAGGGCGAACGAAAATTCGAGCAGAAGCGCGACGAGGGAAATTATCATCGCGTGGAGCGGAGCTACGGCAGCTTCACCCGCAACTTCACGCTGCCTTCAACAGTAGATGTGGAGCAGGTCGCAGCAGATTTCAAGGATGGCGTTCTCAGCGTTACGCTGCCACGACGTGAAGAAACCAAACCACGTCAGATTCAGGTTCAAATCAAGGCGGAAGCGAGTGCAAATAAAACGCAAACCGCCGAAGCAAAATAACTATTGCAGGTGAACGAGGCAGGTGATTGACAGACAGGCTCCGGGTCGTTAGGCTCGGAGCCTGAAATTTCATTGCGAGGTATCACAGCATGCGATTAGACAGATTTACATTAAAAGGTCAGGAAGCAATCGAATCAGCCGTTGCCATGGCTGAAAAAGCAGGCCATCAACAAGTCGAACCAGAGCATGCCCTGGCTTCCCTGCTCGACCAGACAGAAGGCTTAACGCGCCCGATTTTCGGCAAAATCGGCGCGAACGTAAATACGATTCGATCTGAGATTGACGCCGCAATTAAGAAATTCCCCCAGGTCAGCGGTGCGTCTCAGCAATACCTCAGTTCGCGCCTCAATCAAATCTTTTCGCAAGCGCAAAAAGAAGCCGACAGCTTCAAAGATGAATATCTTTCAACCGAGCATTTATTGCTGGCTTTAGCTGAAGAAAAAGCTGGTGAAGCAGGGAAAATTCTCCGCTCACACGGCGTCAACAAAGAGACGCTGCTCAAGGTCATTAAGCCAATGCGCGGTGATGCGCGGATCACCAGCCAGAATGCCGAAGAAAGCTATCAGGCACTGTCCAAATACTCGCGTGATCTGACTGAATTAGCGCGACAGGGCAAGCTCGATCCGGTGATTGGTCGTGATGACGAAGTGCGGCGCGTGGTACAGGTTTTGTCGCGGCGGACAAAAAATAATCCGGTGCTGATCGGTGAACCAGGCGTGGGTAAAACTGCCATTGTTGAAGGCCTGGCCCAGCGCATTGTTTCCGGCGATGTACCGGAAACGTTGCGCAACAAAAAATTAGTTTCGCTCGACATCGGGCAGATGCTCGCAGGCGCAAAATATCGTGGCGAATTTGAAGAACGACTCAAGGCTGTTCTCAAGGAAATTGAAAAGGCTGAAGGACAAATTATCTGCTTCATTGATGAATTGCATACGCTCGTGGGGGCGGGCGGAAGCGAAGGCACGATAGACGCATCAAATATGCTCAAGCCTGCTTTGGCGCGGGGCGAATTGCGCTGTGTGGGCGCGACTACGCTCAACGAATATCAAAAATATATTGAGAAAGATAAAGCGCTCGAACGCCGCTTCCAGCAGGTTTATGTCGGCGAGCCGAACGTCGAAGATACGATTGCAATTTTGCGCGGGCTGAAAGGCAGATACGAAACACATCATGGTGTCCGCATCAAAGACGCGGCGATTGTGGCGGCGGCAACTTTATCAAACCGCTACATCACAGATCGCTTTTTGCCCGACAAAGCAATTGATTTAATTGACGAAGCGGCGTCAAAGCTGCGGATTGAAATTGACAGTTTGCCGACCGAGATTGATGTCATTGAACGCGAAATTATTCAGCGTGAAATTGAGCGCCAGGCGTTAAAGCGCGAGGAAGATACACTCTCGCAGGAACGCCTCGCCAAAGTTGAGCGCGAAATCGCCGACCTGCGCGAAAAATCCGGCGTGATGAAAGCCAAATGGCAGGCCGAAAAAGAAGTGATCGAAGGGATTCGCGCCGCCAAAGGCGAAATGGAACAACTGAAAATTCAAGCCGAACAATTTGAACGGGCGGGCGAATATCAAAAGGTAGCAGAAATTCGTTACGGCAAAATCGTTGAGTTGCAAAAGAAACTCGACACTGACCAGGGTCGGCTGGCTGAATTACAAAAAAGTGGTCGCACGTTGAAAGAAGAAGTGACCGAAGAGGACGTAGCGGAAGTCGTTGCCAAATGGACTGGCGTCCCGATCACCAAAATGCTCGAAGGCGAGATGCAAAAACTTGTGGCGATGGAAGAGCGGCTGGGAATGCGCGTCGTCGGTCAAAACGATGCGTTGATCGCCGTTGCCAATGCAGTGCGACGTGCGCGGGCGGGCTTGCAGGATCCGAAACGTCCGGTCGGTTCGTTCATCTTTTTAGGTCCAACGGGAGTTGGTAAAACGGAAACGGCGCGGGCGCTGGCAGAATTCTTATTCGATGATGAACGTTCAATGGTGCGCCTCGATATGTCGGAGTTTATGGAAAAACATTCCGTCGCCCGTTTGATTGGCGCCCCGCCCGGTTATATCGGTTATGATGAGGGCGGTTATTTGACTGAATCCGTGCGCCGCCGTCCATATTCAGTCGTGCTGTTTGATGAAATCGAAAAAGCCCATCCCGATGTTTTCAATATTCTATTGCAGATTCTGGACGATGGTCGCCTGACCGATGGCAAAGGCCGCACCGTAGATTTCAAAAATACGGTGATTATCATGACCTCGAATCTTGGTTCGCGTGAAATCCAGGAATTTGAGGGAGACGAAAAGACGTTGCGAGCTGCGGTGATGGAGCAATTGCGCGGCGAATTCAAACCGGAATTTCTCAACCGTATTGATGACATTATCATCTTCAAACGGCTGGGAATTGAACAAATCAAACACATCATCAAGATTCAGCTTGAAGCATTACGAAAAATGCTGGCGGATCGTCAAATCGTGCTGGCGCTTGATCAATCGGCGGAAGAGTTACTGGCACGAGAAGGATATGATCCGGTTTATGGCGCACGTCCGTTGAAACGAGCGATTCAAAACCTGATTCAAAATCCGCTGGCAATGAAGTTGCTGGGCGGAGAAATCAAGCCAGGCGACATCTTATCCGTCAAAGGAGATTTGGAACGTGGAGAGATGATTTTCATCACGCAACAAGGAGTGAGTGCAAAAGTCTGATGATTAAAGAAAGCGAAAAGAAGGAAAGAGGGGAGAACAGGTTGGGCAGTCCCGCCTGCAATTTTCTTAAGAATACCTTCTTGCTTTCACTGGCAGGCGATGTTAGATTGACTTGCCCGTTTTTCAGGTCTCCATCAACAACCCCAAATAATCAAACCGGGTCAAAAAAATAACCGACTTGAGGAAAGAAAAAGACCCTGCGAGTCCAAAATATTTTCAATCAAATTTATAGAGTTATGAGTTCAAAGAGTCATAGCGAATCCTCCGCCACTGCGCAGGAAGAATTGCAAAAAAATTTATCCGCGGCTGAAGAAGTAGCTGGTTCAGACGTTACCTTGTCCGCTGACATTTCAGATGCCGCAGACGACAATGATCAACCTGATGAAGCGTCCTCTGCTGAGAGTGAGTTCAAAGTCACCGATAAACGTCGCGTCACAACTGGAATTGAGCTGGTGGGTGAAGACGATGATGATGGTGATGCGGGCGAAGAAGAAGAGGATGACCCTGATGATGAAGAATCAGGCTCAATTTCATCCGATGCGTTTGAGATTGATCTGGATCAACTTCGCTTCGATGAAGGGGAAACAGAGCGTGAAATTGAAGAGTTGCGCGATAAACTCAAAGAGAGTGAAGTGAAACTAAAAGAATTTGAAGCCAGGCGTGAAGAAGCGATCAAGACCAGCGAGGAATACGCTGATCGTTTTCGCAAAGCTCAGGTTCAATTACGTGCCGAAGCCGACGAAATGCGCGCACGAATGCAGCGCACTTTCGATCAGCGCCTGGAAATCGCCCGTGGCGACCTGGTGTCGAGCCTGCTTGATACCCTCGACAATCTGCAACGCGCGGTGGTTGCGGCTGAAATTGCGAATGAGCAGGGGCCGGCGTTTATTGCCTTGCGCGATGGTGTCAGAGCCACCGCAGAATTATTTGACAATCAACTAAAAAAACTCGGCCTGGAAGCTGTGCCGAGCGAAGGCGAACAATTCAACCCGGAAATTCACGATGCAGTTGAAATCGCCCCAACCACCAGCGAGCAGGATAATTTGGTGCTGGCAGAGTTACAGCGCGGCTATAAATTTGGGGAGCGCCTGCTGCGCCCCGCACGCGTCAAAGTCGGCAGAGCATAGAGATTAATTGCTGAAATTTCAGTTAACTATTTACACGGTAAACAACCCAGGGAGATTTTGAGTGGCAAAAGAAATTAGATTTAGAGAAGATGCGCGGAAAGCAATGCTTGAGGGCGTTAACATTTTAGCCAATGCCGTTTGTGTGACGCTTGGCCCACGTGGTCGCAATGTCGTGATAGACAAAAAATTCGGCTCGCCGCTCGTCACCAAAGACGGAGTAACCGTGGCCAAAGAAATTGAGCTTCAGGATACCTACCACAATATGGGCGCACAAATGGTGCGCGAAGTTGCTTCTAAAACCAATGACATCGCCGGTGATGGAACGACCACTGCGACCATCTTAGCCCAGGCTATTTTCCGCGAAGGATTCAAAAACGTCACCTCCGGCGCAAATCCGATGGCGCTGAAACGAGGGATTGAAAAAGGGGTTGAGGTCGCCGTTGCAGAAATCGCCAAACAGTCCAAGAAAGTCAAAGACAAAAATGATTTGTCCAATGTGGCAACCGTTTCGGCCAATGGTGATCGCTTTATCGGCAATTTAGTGGCTGAGGCAATGGAGCAGGTCGGCAAAGATGGCGTGGTTACGGTTGAAGAAGCCAAGACACTTGAAACCAGCCTCGATATTGTCGAAGGAATGCAGTTTGATCGCGGTTATATTTCTCCTTATTTCGTCACCGATCAAAATCGGATGGAAGTTGTGCTGGACGAACCGATGATCCTGTTCAGCGAAAAGAAAATTTCGTCCATGCATGACCTCATGCCGATTTTACAGTTGGTTGCTCAACAGGGACGGAGCCTCCTGATTATTGCGGAAGATGTCGAAGGCGATGCGTTGCCCACGCTGGTCATCAACAAAATGCGCGGCACAATCAAGGTCGCAGCCGTCAAAGCTCCCGCCTTCGGTGATCGCCGCAAAGCGATGCTCGAAGACCTGGCAATTTTGACGGGCGGTAAAGTCATCACCGAAGATTTAGGAATTTCGCTTGACAGCATCACGCTGGAAGATTTAGGCAACGCCAAACGGGTCATCATTGACAAAGACAATACCACCCTGATTGAAGGTGCAGGCAATTCCAAAGATTTGCAGGGA
>JAYSTY010000288.1:0-7201 GCA_043719385.1 Blastocatellia bacterium
CTTTCGCCCACAATTGCCAGGGTTGGACGTTCATCAGACTGTCGGCGTATAACGTAGCGGCATTCAAATCATCAGGAAAGCGCTGATAAATTTCACGCATTGCATTGCCATAATCTGTCCCGAGTTTTTTGACATCAGGGTTGGCTTCCAGCGTAAATCTTTTTTCCAGCGCATTGATATAGGCGCGTTCGATTTCGGAAGCATTGGCTGATAAAGATTGTGCTTTCTGCACCGCTTCAACGGCTGACTTCATACGCGCCGGATTAATTGTAGATTCGTTATAATTTGGCCCCACTGCCAACGCGTAACCCCACCACGCCATTGCCAGTTTGGGATCAAGTTCGGCGGCACGTTTGAATGATCGCGCCGCTTCTTCGTGATTGAAGGCATAAATCAACGTCAAGCCCTGATTGAAAAATTTCTGTGCCTCGGCATTTCTGGTCGAAACGGGATGATGCAAATTGCCCAGCCCACTCATTAACGTGGCGGGCTTTGTTGCCGGAGCCGTTTGATGATTGTGCTGAGCAAAAATCGTCCCGGTAAGGCTGAAAATAATAATCAAAGCGCTCGTAATTTTCATCTGTTTATCTTCCTTATGAAATAAGTTGATTGTGCTTTTAGTGCTTCTCAAGGTAATACGGCGAATATTATCACCTGGATTGTAAAATTTTTCAGTGGCAACTTAAAATTGCGGCATTTATAGTTTGCAAGAAAAAGAAATGTCGTCGTCAGAGTAGCGCAACCAGCCATGGTTGCGTTGCGTTTGGGGAAGACGGCTTACTCACAGAGAGATTAGCCCGCACACCTGGCAACCATAGCTGGTTGCGCTACGGTTACCACGACTTTTCTTTTTTTGAATGCTATATCTTGGCAAAGTTTTACAATTTCAGATGCGATGGCGCGGAAAAATTCCCGTAAATCGTATCAATCACGGAGACTATCATGAAGCTGCGAACTATAACGACGATGTTTTTATTGATCCTTTTTTGCGCGAGTGCTTTGGCGCTTGACCCGAACTTTGACAAAAAAGTGAAACACGATTTCGCCGACAGCAACGGCGTGAAAATTCATTTTGCCAGCCTCGGCAAAGGCCCGTTAATTGTGATGATTCACGGCTTCCCGGATTTCTGGTACACGTGGCGCGACCAGATGGATGCACTCTCGAAAAATTATCAGGTCGTTGCTATTGACCAGCGCGGTTACAATTTGAGCGACAAACCAAAGGGCGTAGAAAATTACGATATGACGCTGCTGGTTGCCGATGTCGCGGCGGTTATCAAACACCTCAAACGTGACAAAGCAATTATCGTTGGACACGACTGGGGCGGCGCAGTGGCGTGGACATTTGCCATGCTGAAACCGGAGCTGACGGAAAAGCTCATCATCCTGAATTTACCGCATCCGAAAGGCTTGGCGCGGGAACTGGCGAATAATCCGGCGCAACAGAAAAACAGCCAGTACGCCCGCAATTTTCAGCAGGAAGGGTTTTACAAAAATCTCAAAGCTGAACAACTGGCAGGTTGGGTGAAAGACCCGGAAGCCAAAAAGAAATACATCGAAGCCTTCAATAAATCTGATTTTGAAGCGATGCTGAATTATTACCAGCGCAACTATCCGCGTGAACCGTATGATCAGCCGAGCCGTTTCCCGGACATCAAAGTCAAAGCCTCCGTGCTGATGATTCATGGCCTGAGTGATACGGCGTTGTTGCCTGGCGCGCTCAATAATACGTGGGATTGGCTGGAGAAAGATTTGACGCTGGTGACGATTCCGGGCGCAAGCCATTTTGTGCAGCAGGATGCCTCGGAACTGGTGACGCGTTCGATCAGGATGTGGCTGGGGCGCTAAACTGTAATCACTGGTAGCGGAAAACCTCGCGCCTGCTATCAGCCGTCGCATGGCGTCGAAGAAAATACACGTGGCGTGAAAAGATGCGGGTCAGGACAGGAGCAGAGAGCCGGGTGTTGCGCACTGGTGCGCTCCACCCCGGACTCTCTGCTCGGCGGACTAAAACAAGCTGAAACTCGTCGCTATCCCGTCAAAATTATTATCCCTTAAGCGTTTCAAATTGTTCCAAAGGCGTTTCATTCAAAACGCGTGACCAGTGTTCATAATACGCGCCTGCCGAACGGTAGCCGCCGTGCGTAGCGACAACGTTTTTACAATTCACGACGATGACATCGGGGCATTTGGCTTTGATGAGGTCGGGATGCTGCGGACCTTTTAAGCCTAACGCTCGATCAAGGTCGCCAAGCCTGTAACCAATCTTCAGCGTGTTGTCCTTTTCGCTGTGATAAACCAGGCAGCGACGGCAATGCTTCAGCGCGGCGTTGAATTCTTTGCCCGGCTCGTCCGGTTTACCCGGCTTGCCTGGCTTGCCTGGTTCGATTGATTCGTCGTCAACTGCGGCAGCCGTCAGCATCAGGCTATCAACGAAGCCATCCGTGCCAGCCGACAGTGCCTGTAACGCGACTCTGGCACCCAGGCTGTGTGTCTGGACATCAACCGTCCTGGCATTCTGTGACGCCAGTTCGATGAGGCTCCGAAAATAACCGGCTGAGCGATTGGCAAAGGGGACAGCAGGAAAGAAACCTATCGGCGTCTCGAAACCGGGCCAGGTAAAGCCCAGCACCAGGTCATATCCGCCATCACCCATCAGTTTTGCATCAATCAAGCCTTTGAGGAGTCGCTGGTATGAGGAAGCAACATTCGCCAGCGGATTTCTGAAGCCGTGGACGAGCAGCAAAACGTGTTTGCCCCGCATTTGTTGCGCCAGATTCATTTCGTCAAGTTCTTCGAAATCATCCAGCCGGGGCAGGAACGGGTAATTACGGATCGCATTCTTGGGGGAGAAGGCGCGGCTATTAGCAAAATCTTTGCGACAACTAATTAAAATCATGGACATCTCCTTGCCTGAGTAAAGGTGGAGAAAGAAGATTTTCCCCACTTAACATTGATGGAACAGCGCATAACTTAAGATTATCTGACAAACGACAACTCCTGCTATGCGATTAAGCTTTGGGGGAATAATTCAATTTTAGAAGCAGCTTCATTCTTGCTGAAAGGGAGCGAATGAAGTAATAAATACGGCTTTTCTGTGAACGGGTGGGACTATACCATCGTTACAAATTTTGGCGCAAGAATTATTTGGAATTTAGGAGAACTGGCATGTTGTTGCTGGCGCGGCAGTGCATCCAATGCCGCGCCAGGTTGTGATTAGGCGGTGAACTGTGCGCAGAAATTTACAAATGCCCGCGCTTTCTCCAGCGCTGAATTGACTGATTCTTCGTTTGCTGCGCTGATTTTTATTGCTTCAAATTCTAAAGAAAGATTTGTCCATTCACCTTTTGTCAAACCTGACAGCACGTAGATATTTTCAAATTCCCACAACGCTTCGAGTGAAGTGAACGGATCAACCAGTTGCGCATACAACGGTACTCGTGCTGCCGCTGCCGCTGCTTCGTAGGCTTCAAGCAATGCCTGCTCATAGTTTTTGTGATGAATCAGGGCGGCGGCCTGGGTCAATCGTTTTTGGGCGTCTTCGATGACGGGGACAACTTCGGCAATCGTCGTTCCGGCGCATTCGCCACGCACTCCTGTGCGTACCGTGAAGCGTTCGTTTTCGTGATCGTAGTCATCGTAAAAGTTTGGATTTTCTTCATACGAAGGAATCGCGCGGAGCGGCTCCAATACTTCTTTGACACGCTGATCGCCGATGCGGGCAATGAACGAATTAAAATCTTCGTCAGGATTTTTTTCAGCTTTGTGCAGGCTGAGCAGGGATTCTACAACTTGTACGGAAGCGCGCGCCGGAAACTTGCCGACAATTTTTCCCGCCTTCGGATGCCCGTGATTGGATTGACCTCCGATGAATAAAATGTGCGAAGGAACGTTGCGTCCGTCGTGCGAAACAGCGGCGGCATGAAAGCCAATATTTGAGACGGCGTGCTGTGCGCAACCATTCGGGCAACCGGAAATTTTGATGCGCAGATCACGATTTTCTTCACGGTACGAGGCGAGCGCTCCGTTAAAAAATGCTTCGGAAATTGCACTCCCTAAACCTCGCGCTGAAGCGATTCCCAAGCGGCAGGTATCGGCTCCGGGGCAGGCGGTCACGTCGGCAATCGTTTCGGCTCCGGCATCGCCGAGTGAAACTTTTTGTAAGGCTTGGTAGAGCGCTGGCAAATCTTCGACGCGCACCCAGGGCAAGAACATATTTTGCTCAATCGAAACGCGCAATTCACTGGCTGAAAATTGCCGTGCGATGTCGGCTAAATCCCTCGCGCTGTCTGCGGTGACATCGCCTAATTTGGTGCGGACATGAACGCCACGAAATCCTTCCAGACGATGCGCGATAACGGAATCTTTCGCCCATTGCTGATAATTCGGATCATCGGTAATCGGATTTAAGACATTCAAACTTTGCGTGGTATTCAATGAAACAGGAACGTGCGCTTCTTTCAAAAAATCTGATAAAGGCGGCAATTCGCCAATGATTTTGCGCTCGGCGTCTACGGCTGCTTTAAATTTTTCCCAGCCCATCGAATTCACCAGAAATTTCATGCGAGCTTTCATGCGCTGCTTGCGTTCGCCGTAGCGGTCAAAAATTCTAATCACCGCCGTCGTGAAATTGAACATTTCTTCGACGGGTAAAAATTCAGAATAAACGTGCGCCAGAATCGGAGCGCTGCCCATGCCTCCGCCGACGTGAACGCGGAATCCGCGCTGCTCAACTCCATCAACAATCTGCGTTCGGGCGTGAAAGCCCAGATCGTGAAACGACAAAGCCGAATGATCGTCAGCGCAACCTTCAAACGCAAATTTCATTTTGCGCCCCATATTTTGATTGTGCTTGTTGCGCAGCAAAAAGCTGAATAACGCATCGGCGTAGGGATACACATTGAAGGCTTCGTTATGCGAGATTCCGGCGCGATAACAGGCGGTGATGTTACGGACAGTATTGCCGCAGGCTTCGCGCGTCGTGATGCCGACTTCATTCAATGAACGCAACAACGCCGGAGCATTTTCGAGTTCGAGATAATAAAGCTGGGCGTCTTCGCGGGTCGTGAAATGAATAAAGCTGCTCGCGTATTTGTCGGCAACATCGGCTAAACGCGTCAATTGATCCGCCGTCAAATAGCCGCCCGGAATTTTGATGCGCTGCATTTGTACGCCGTCCTGACGTTGCGCATACGTGCCGAATTGCAGGCGGAGTTTTTGCATCTTGGTTTCGCCGATTAACCCAAGACGGAATTTTTTGATTTGCTGTTCGTAATGTTCCATCTCGTCAGAAACGGTATTGTTGATGGTTACGAGACTGGTTGAGTGTGCTTCCATGGTTTTCCTGATTTAATAAATTAGTGCGAAATAAAAACGCCTCGGTTCCAAGTTTGGAACCGAGGCGTTATATCCATTTTTGCTGTTGTTGTCCTCAATTTGAGAAGATCGCTGGCACGGATAATCGGTTCCACTGAACAGAAGTCGGACAACAGCAACAACAACACGGCATTAATTTGATTGTGCTGTCGGTGAGTGGTTTGATTTGGTTCACGGAATGATTCATAACGATTAACAACAGAAAATTAACCTTACTGACTGGATGGCGGATTGTCAACATTGTAATTGAATCTATGCCGGGAAAGTCAGGTGAAGACGACACAATTGCGCTGCTCCAATTCATCCAGCCACAACGGAAGCCGCAACGATTTATTCCACCGTAAATCCAGTTTTTCCAAATTTAATAAATTTTTTAGATTATCAGGAAGCTCAGTCAATTTGTTGGCGCGTAAATCCAGAGTGCGAAGATTTTTCAAATTGCCGATGGCTTCGGGCAATGATGCCAGGTGGTTATTGCGCAAATCCAGAGCAGTTAAATTTTGCAGCCTGCCGATGGATTCGGGCAGCGCGGTTAATTCATTTCCTTCCAAACTTAACTTCCTTAACTGCGCAAGATTTCCGATTGTCATCGGCAGCGATGTTAGTTTATTTTTCATCAGGTGCAATTCTTTGAGATTGCTTAAATCTCCGATTGCATCAGGCAGCGAAGCGAGCAAATTGTTGTAAAGCCGTAATTCAATTAGCTGTTTCAGCTTGCCAATTAAATCTGGCAAAGCCGTCAATTGATTATCCGTGAGGTTCAGGTAAAGCAGGCTGCCCAGGTTTTCGAATGATTGCGGAATCGCGGTCAGGTGATTATTGCTGAGATAAAAAAACCTGAGCTTGGTCAGCTTACCGATTGCTGCGGGTAAGGAAGTTAATTGGTTGTGACCCAAATCCAGCATCTGAAGTTTCGTTAAATTGCCAATCTCATCCGAGAGAAAATCAATTTGATTCTCAGAAATATTCAGGGTTTCGAGGCTGGGTAATTGCCAGACTGAGTGCGGCAGCGCGGTCAATTGATTGCTGTATAAACTCAGCTTTTTCAGCTTTAATAATTGCCCAATATTTTCAGGCAGGGAACGCAGCAGGTTGCGATCAAGCTCAAGTTCTTCCAGTGTGACTTGCTGGCAAACCGACGCGGGGATAGAAGTCAGCAATTGCCCGGATAAGTCTAAGATTTTTTGTTCGCTGGTTTCGGTTGGAGTCATACTGGCTGCCATTTTTCTGACAATCGGTTCTGCGCAATTTGTCGCAGCTTTTCTTCTCGTGATTGCTTGCGTTTGTTGTACCCGCGCTCGTCGTAAGGCTGCAATTTATCCAGCCATAAATCTTCCAGGAAAATTAATTCTTCGCGGTAATCACGCCCTGGTTCTGACGTTGCGGTGAGTTCATCCAATATCTCAAACGCGAAATTGCTGCTGCCGAATTCATTCCATGCGGACTGAAGAGTTTTGTTGTGATGCGTTCCGGCCAGCAGGCTAAATCTATAGCGGTTGAAAATCCCCGGCAAGTTGAGCGATGAACCCAGCAGGACTTTCTCGTTGATGAGGTTGCGAATTTGATAAACTCCCATCGGGCGCGGGGACTGTTGATATTCTCTTTTCAGTTCTTTCTTTTTACGATCCATCACGACCTCAAAGTCTTGCTCAATGTTTCAATTTTTCAGGCAGGCGATGCGTTGTATGTTCGACAACAGAGGAAGGCGGCGCGATTCCTTCGGCAGGCAGGAGTTCGTTGGTTTTTACAACCAAATTATTGGCAGCTTGCTCCAGCGGGTTGTTCGCGGCGTTGGAAAAATGCTGACGTGTAATTGTAAAAAATA
>JAYSTY010000289.1:0-7164 GCA_043719385.1 Blastocatellia bacterium
CGCAATGAACACAAAGCTGCGTCGAGCCGCAGCACTCCAAAATCAAACCTTAATAAATATTTTGCGCCAATACAGAATGCTCATCAGCCCCAGCCACAACAGTACATAACACAGCGCATAGCCTAATGAAGCATTAATCTGCGTCAGCCAACTCGCAAACAAATGTTGATAAATCCACGTCTGTAAATTCCCTTTAGTGCCGTCCAATTTTGTCGTCTCGATCACACTAAAAATTCGCGCCAGTAATCCAGAAAATACAAACAGAGCCAGCGCATTCACACCAAAAATCACAAACGGCTTCGTCCATTTTTTATAGCCTTTAATATCAATTGACCAATAACATAACGCCAATAATTGCAGTGCCATTCCTGCTGTGAAGACTACATAAGAACTTGTCCACAATGCTTTATTAATCGGGAAAACCCAGTCCCAAATGTAGCCAATCATGATGCACAGAGCACCCGCGCCAAACATTCCGGCGGCTTTGTCAATTGGCTCACGATTGGATTGCAGCCAGCGTCCGGTGAAGACTCCGGCGAGGCAGGAAGAAATCGCGGGGATCGTACTAAATAATCCTTCGGGATCGTATTGCGGACGATAAATATGCCCCGGCATTAACGTGCGATCTACCCACGAAGCAAGGCTGCCTTCCATGCTCAAATCTCCGGCGGCAAATCCCGGAGCAGGAACCAGCTTCATCATCGCCCAATACAATATTAACAGGCCTCCGGCGATGATGTACTGTGTGCGCGGCTTCGTTTTGATGAAGATCAGTGAAGCGAAAAAATAACAAAGCGCGATGCGTTGCAACACGCCGGGGATGCGAATTCTTCCAAGCTTTTCGAGCGTGTACGGGAAGGCGTGCAGCACGAGCAAGCTAATAAAAAAAATCAGCAGGCTGCGCTTTAAGATTTTCCACTCGAGGTCTCGCTGCGTGCCGCCCTGTTCGACGCGCTTTTGAAAAGCTAAGGGAATTGCAACACCAACGATGAAGACAAAGAAGGGAAAAATTAAATCAGTCGGCGTCCACCCATCCCATTTCGCATGTTCGAGTGGCGCGTAAGCAGGACTGCTGCCAGCGTTGTTAACTAAAACCATTCCGGCAATCGTGATGCCGCGAAAAACATCAAGCGAGAGTAAGCGTTTGGAATTTTCATCGTTTTGATTCATGGCTTATTGCCTCCGTCAGGCTTGCGAATTTGTAAGCTCTTGATGCGGGATGCCAACGTCGTACTTTTCAGTCCGAGCAATTCTGCCGCTCCGCCAGTACCATAAATTTTCCAATTCGTTTTTTCCAGCGCAGCGAGAATATTATTGCGCTCTCTCGCTTTTAATTCCGAACGCGTCAGAACTCCGCCGGATTCTTCCGATAAATTGGGTACAGCTATTTTTGCAATGGAATGCGAATCCATATTGCCAAGAATATGTTCCAATCGCAAGGTTCCTCCCTGCGATAAAATCACTGCGCGTTCCAAAACATTTTGTAATTCTCGAATGTTGCCTGGCCAGTCATATTGCTGCAACTGCGCAATATTTTCGCGGGTTAATTTTGTACTTGTACGAGCGATTCGTTTGCAGGCGAGGCGAACAAAATGTTCGGCTAAAAGTGGAATGTCTTCAGTACGCTCCCGGAGCGATGGCACTTGTAGCGGGAACACCGCGAGCCGATAATATAAATCTTGACGAAAACGACCAGCCGCAATTTCATGGCTCAGGTCACGATTGGTTGCAGTGATAATTCGCACATCAATTTTGCGTGTTTTTTCTTCGCCGACGTGTTCGTATTCCCCTTCCTGCAACACACGTAATAATTTGCTTTGTAGTTCCAGCGGAATCTCGCCTACTTCATCCAAAAATAATGTGCCGCCATCTGCCAACTGAAAGCGCCCGGCTCGATCCCGCACTGCGCCTGTGAATGAACCTTTGACGTGTCCGAAGAATTCACTTTCAAACAATTCACGTGGGACGGAAGCACAATTCACTTTAATCAGCGGACGATGTCGGCGCTGACTTCGTTCATGAATCGCACGGGCAATCAATTCCTTGCCTGTCCCCGATTCACCCTGAATCAGGACGCTTGCATCAGTTGGCGCGACCATTTGAAGCTGCTGCATTACCTGTTGTAGCGCGGCACTCTGTCCCACAATGTCGCCGTAAGATAATTCCTGCGTGACCTCTTCGCGCAGGTAATCGTTTTCCAATCGTAGCACTTCCCGCAACCTTTCGATTTCGGCAAAAGCGCGGCTGTTGGCAATGGCGACAGCGGCGTGATCGGCGAACATCCGCAACCAGGAGAACTCATCTTGTTGCAACGGATAACGACTGAAGAGCGCCAGCACACCCAGAATCTCTCCGCGAAAAATCAAGGGTTGTCCGGCAAACGAACGAATGCTTTCACTCACAGCCCATTTCGGACGCGCAATCCATTCATTATCCACCTCAATATCCGCCAGCAAAATCGGTTCGCCTGTCGCACCGATTTGTCCGATTTTACGAATGCCCAAGGGAATCCGGCGGAAATCCCCATTCAACCGCGTCCAGTCTTCGACCGCAGGTTTCGATGGATGCCCCGCACTTGCCATCAAATGCAGGCATTCGGTCTGATCGGGGCATTCCAATCGCATCGGACATTTCGTGCAAATATCGCCGGAGCCTTTCAGCCAGATGCGCGCCAGGGCAACACCGGGCTGCGCAATCAGCCCCACCACGATTTGATTGAGGACGGCTTCGACCGAACGCTCCTGCGCAATCGCCAGCGTCAAAGCCTGTAATGATTCCAATCTCATAGCCCAGAAGCTTACACGAATTTTCGTGGTTGCAGCAGGGGATTTCGTTGCATCACGAAATTCCGTTGCGACTTGCAAACGATCAAATTTCGCTAAGCGCTGTGTTTTCAGTCAGATCGTTCAATTTGAGAGTTTGGCACGACGAATGCACTAAGACATCACGACAGCACGAATTAACGATCTGGAAAATGTCCTGTACCGAAGAGACGGCTGAACCAAAAATGAATTTTGAAGGAGAAAATAATTATGCCAAGACTAAATGCGATTGATCCAACTGTTGCCACCGGCAAAGCGAAAGAATTACTGGACGGCGTGAAAGCCAAAATCGGAATGGTGCCGAACCTGATGCGCACCTTCGCCAATTCACCAGCCGCGCTGGAAGGTTATCTCAGTTTCAGCGGTGCACTCGGCGGCGGCTTGCTGAAGGCAAAAGTGCGCGAACAGATTGCGCTTGCGGTTGCTGACGCAAACAGTTGCGAATACTGCCTGTCAGCGCACACCGCTATCGGTAAGATGGTGGGCTTGAATGAAAACGAAATCGCCGCGAGTCGTCAATCCAGTTCAGGCGACGCAAAGGTAGATGCGGCGTTGAAGTTCGCGCATCAGATCGTAGTGAAACGCGGCGAAGTGCTCGACAGCGAAGTGCAGTCCGTGCGTGACGCGGGCTACAATGATGGTGAGATCACCGAGATCATAGCGAATGTCGCGCTCAACATCTTCACCAACTATTTCAACCATATCGCGCAAACGGTCGTAGATTTTCCCAGAGTAGAGCTTTCGGTTGGAAAAGCGAACTGAATCGGAACGGATGTTTGATGGCGCGGCTTAGCAAGGAGCCGGATTAAAATTCGGCTCCTTCGTAAGAAAATGGAGTAAGCAATGGCTAAGAATTTTGCCGAGATTGCATTTACCGAAAGCGTCAAAGCGGAACAACAAAAGTACGGTTCCCGCAAATCCTACGCACGGATGGAAGCACAGGCGCAAGGCACAAAACTAAGTGGCTCCGAAACCGAATTTATTGCCGAACGCGACGGCTTTTATCTGTCAACCGTCGGCGAAAACGGCTATCCGTATGTGCAATTTCGTGGCGGGCCAAAAGGCTTTCTGAAAGTGCTGGATCAGGGCAAACTGGCCTACGCCGACTTTCGCGGCAACATGCAATACATCAGCGTCGGCAATCTGCATCGCAACGACAAAGCGGCGTTGATCCTGATGGATTATGCAAATCGGCAGCGGCTGAAAATTTATGCCCGCGTCGAAATTCTTGAAGCCAAAGACGCGCCTGAAATTGTCGCTCAACTGCAAGACCCGGAATATAGTGCGCAAGTCGAGCGAGCCATGATTTTGCATGTCGAAGCGTTTGATTGGAATTGCCCGCAGCACATCACGCCACGTTTTACGATGGAGGAAATCAAGCCGATGCTTGCTCCGTTGTATGAGCATATCGAAAAACTGGAAAAAGAAATTGCAGTACTCAAGAAAATTGAGGAGTGAAATTATGAGCGAACAGAAGGTGCCAAAACCAACCGACATTAAACCGCCATTCACTTTAGAAACGGCGCTGGCAAAGGTCAAAGCCGCTGAAAATGCCTGGAACACGCGCGATCCTGAACGAGTGTCTTTGGCGTATACAGAAGATTCCGTTTGGCGTAACCGCACTGAATTTATCAACGGACGTGAAGAAATTAAGTCGTTCCTGACAAGGAAATGGCAGAAGGAATTTGACTACAAACTCAAAAAAGAATTGTGGGGCTTCCGTGAAAATCGGATGGCGGTGAAGTTTGAATACGAATGGCATGATGCCGATGGCAATTGGTTTCGCAGCTACGGCAACGAGCTATGGGAATTTGCTGAAAATGGCTTGATGCGTCGGCGGGAGGCTTCGATTAACGATGCACCGATGTTGGAATCAGAGCGAAGAATTTTTTGAAAACAACATTTAGTTTACGTCTAACGAAAACAACCCAAAATCGCTTAACGCCACACAGACAGGCGATTTTGTGATCCGTAGCCTGACTTTATTCGTTGTAATTTTTGACGATAGTTTTATCAAACGATTCGCACCGATACTCGTAGCGTTTGCAATTTCTTTCCAGGCTCCGCTCTGCCACGCATCTACGGCAAAGGCTTCGATGCGCTGCCCTAATTTAATATTTTCGCGCAATCGAATCACGTTGAAGCTGGCAGATTTTTTTAAGGTGAAAATTACTTCCGGTGTAGTCATTTTATCTTCCGTCGCCCAATAAGAATAGCGATCCACATCAAGCAATTTATTTGGCGCAAATTCTTTGCCTCGCACGTTAGAAGCCTTTATTTTCGCGCCTTGTGCGAGGTTCACGGAAAAAGTCTGCTGCAAAATCGCGCCGAATTCTGCCAACGATTTCACATCATTTTCGTGCAGCAAGCCGCGCTGATCGGGGGCCAATCCTAAATCCAAATCCGCGCCACGTCCGACGCTCTTGAAATAAATGTCGAGCAACTGCGCCGGAGTTTTCACCGTTCCATCCTGCGCTTGATGATAAAACCAGCCGCGTCTTAACGGCACATCACATTCCGCTGGAATCCAAAATTTTCCGTTGCGATGACCGGTGGGAGATTCATGATCGTTGGCAAATCCGGGACCGGGATTCGGCTCACCTTTCGGGCCAGTCGGCGTGAACGTCGACCAATGCGTTTCGTTCGCAAAGCCTTTTTCATTGCCTACCCAGCGAATGTCCAAACCGATGTCGCTGAAAATCACCGCGTTCGGTTGCAGCTTGCGCGTGAACTCCGACCAGAAATTATTCCAGCCGTAATACGTCGTACGATCAATTTTCCGCGCCTCTTTTGCGCCTCCATAAAATCCGTCTCCACCGTTCGCGCCGTCGTGCCACGAAGCAAAAAGTTCGCCGTAATTTTTGTACAATTCCGACCACTGTGCGCGATAAATATCAATGTATTCAGGGCTTCCGTACGTTTTTGCATTGCGATCCCACGGCGAACAATACAAGCCAAATTTCATTCCAAGCTTGCGACACACCTGCTCAAATTCGCGCACCATGTCACCTTTGCCATCACGAAAAGGGCTTTGAGAAATATTGTAATCGGTAGTCGTCGTCGGCCACAACGCGAATCCATCGTGATGCTTGGCGACTAAAATTAATCCTTTTAAGCCGCCGGATTTTGCCGCCTTCACAATTTGTTCCGCATCAAATTTTTCAGGATTAAATAATTTCGGATCCGCATCGCCGTAGCCCCATTCTTTGTCCTGATAAGTATTCAATCCGAAATGCACCAGCCCATACATTTCCATTTCGTGCCAGCGTAATTGGCGTTCGGCAGGAATGGCTCCGTAAGGTTGCGGAGCATTTTGTGCCTGCGCATTCCAACAAAAACTGAGGATCAAAATTGCTTTCAATAAATGTTTCATGTGACGTGCATTGAAGTCCAACAAACTTTAGTTTGTTGCGATTTTGACAATTGTATATTTTCCCGCGAAGCCTCAACAAACTGAAGTTTGTTGGACTTTTTCGGTATTTTCTTGTTACCTTACTTTCATGAAAACCCTACTACATTTTGCCGCAACCGTCGTTGTAACTTTTATTTTCTGCGCTACGAATCTTACCGCTCAACCGGGTCAACAACCAGAATTTATTCGCAAAGCACAACCGCTGCTCCGCGAAGGAAAATTCGATGAAGCGTTGGCGATTTATAAAGCCGAACTCGACAAAGACCCAAAATCATTGGCTGCGCTGAATGCTTCCGGTGTCGCGCTTGACCTGCAAGGCAAAGGCGTCGAGGCCAGAAAATTCTTCGCCCGCGCCATCGAAGCCGCTCCGAACGATCAAGCCAAAGCGAACGCGCAACGTCAAATGGCAATGTCTTACGGATTCGAAGGTGATTGCAAAAACACTGTCAAATATGAACAGATGGTCTTTGATTATCAAGTCACGAAAAAAGATTTTTATCAGCAAGGCGAAATGTACAACGAAGCCGCACGCGTTTGCATTGATGCCGGAGATTTGAAAACCGCTGAAAAATATTATCTGCTCGGCAAAAAATTCGGCTTGCAGGAACCAAACATCAAACCTGATCGCGTCGGACTGTGGGATTTCCGTACGGAGCATGCCTTAGCCAGGCTCGCCGCTCGTCGTGGACAGAAAAAAGAAGCAAACAAACATGTCGCATTAGCCAAAGATATTCTTGATAAAAACCCTGAAATGGCAAAAGCGCAAGCAGTGTTTTATCCATATTTGACGGGCTATGTCGCGTTTTACGGGAAAGATTACAACACTGCTTTGACCGATTTATTGAAGGCGAATCAGAACGATGCATTTATTCAATGCCTGCTTGGGCAAACTTACGAAAAACTTGGGCAGATGGATAAAGCCAAAGAAAT
>JAYSTY010000290.1:0-17631 GCA_043719385.1 Blastocatellia bacterium
TACTTGTCTAAGAGCTCCCATGCCTTGTCGAATTTCATTGAAGTTTGGCTGCGGGACATTTGGATCATCGGCTCTTAATTGATCAAGTGCATGGATCAAACAATTATTGTCTTCTGGCGTCGCCTCGCCTTCCTCAAAACGCTGCAAAAGATTAATCAGGCTTGCTTGTGGTTCCGTGATGCTCTGCTGTGCCAGATATTCTTCAATACTCCTCGGTGACTGCGCAAAACCACTCCCTAAAGACATCGTACCGGCGGTACCTGTTTTTGCCGCGACAAAGCCTTTGAGCGCCTTCATAATCTTCTCTGTACGCTTTCCCTCCCGCTGCATCAGATTGTATTCCTCTTCATTAAACAGTGACTCTTTGGGTCGTTTTTTCTTTATGGGGTGGAATCCAAAATATGGTTCCATCAGGTTCTCTAAGGTAATGTCTGGAAATTTTTCGTAGCCTCGGATAACCCAGCCGAGCGCCTTGGCTTCAGTTTGGGCCACGCCAATGGCAGTAGTAGCAAGGTTCTGCTCCCACTGCTCCTGCTTGCTCGCGCTTATTTTTGTTGCATCGTCGGGAAGCTCCTTCTCAAGAGGGTCAAAATAATTCCAGCCGCAACACCCGATAATCATCCGGCCAACCAGATAGGCGGACTGCATTCCGCCCAGCACCGTCACCTCCGCTTCGTTGAGAATGCGGTGCTTAATTGACATCTCTGTTGATAATCCTAATATATTGTTCATCCGCTGAACATTCTCAGGTATCAATGGAATCAGGTAAATATAGAGTTCTCCCAGGTCATCGGTGCGGCGGCGTTGTGCTGCCTGCTCCGCTGATGTTTTCATTCCCTGAGCATAGCGAATCGAATGCTGTGGATTGAAGGAAAACGAGACAAAAGGAATTTGCGAAAATCCGAGTCCGGCGTAGAGCGATTTCGTTCCAGACTGATCGCGGATCTCGGTTTCGAACTCACCGTAAGAGTTAATATAGCGCTGTATAAGGCTGTAAAATTGATCGGCTTCCTTGCCGCCCGACCAATGCTGCTTAATCTCCTCACCCCGTTTGCTGAGTAAGGCGTGCTCCACCTCTGCTGCGCGGCGAGCAAGCTCCGCCTGGAGTCGGGGGTTCTCAACCAACCCGGGGCTTACCCCTGCTCGCTGTCTGGCCTCTGCACTAAAAGTGGGGATTTGATCCAGCGCTGCGAGGTTTTGTTGAAGCAACGACATCTCGCTAAAGTAATCATGCCGAAAGTGAAGACCTCGATAGACGGCAATGCACTCTATCGGCTGTTGTTGATCTTGCGCGGGCATACCGCAGGGAGTAATGATTGAGGTCACTCTGCGCAAAGGGCTAAACTCTATCTTTTTCGTGATCAGGTCTTGTTCGAACCCCTTGACTCCACTCTCGATCATTTTGTCAGTACTTCGGAGTCGTACCCGAAGAGAGAGGATTGTTAAAAGCAGGTCTCTACCATAGTAGCTTGAACTCCAGGGCGCCACGCTATCGAGCAGCTTCACGTAAAATCTGACGTTCTCTATCCGCACTTCCAATTGATTGAAGAGGTGTCGGTTGTATTCCAGAGCATGCAGAATCCGCTGGCCGGTTGGAAGACATAGAAGGCCGTTCTCAGTATAGTTTCGGGCCTCCTTCAAAATCGTTGCGAGTTGGTATGTCAGGGACAATTGACAGCTTGCCACTGAACGTAGATGTGCAATCGCGCGGAGGATGCTCCGTCCATCGTCGTAAAGTTTGTAGAGCCGATCCAATTCACGGGCGACGGAGATTAGTTTTGTGCAGTAGGAATCAAGGATCGCCGGATCACCCTGATCAGCCGGATCGAGAGCCTGAGTATCCAATCTGTATTCAGTCAAGGCACGGACAAGCTCTCGCAGGCACTTTAGAATCTCTTCAAGCATCACAGTATCCTCAGGAAGATGACGGAAGCTGAGTTGCAGCCTCATCGTAGAGTTCGGCAACCAGCGCGTTTCCCTGCTCCAGGCTGTCGGTTTTACCGCCCCAGTCTCGAATAATTGCGGCGGCCCAGGGGAATTTAGTGTCGAATTCAACCCCATGCGCCATCACGATCTCCAGCCACGAAGCCAGGCCTAACTCGGATTGCACCCCATAGCTTCGAGCACGCTCCAGGCTTTTAAGAATCAACTCATGGAAGGCAACGTCGCCAATCCCTTGCATTCGTTTGGGCTGGACAGCACGAAGAAAAGGAACCAGTCGCCGGACAAAGGCATCTTCGTTGCTTAAGGCGCTCCTGAGAGCGTCTAATTGTTCCTTCCTGATAATCATGATAACTCTCCTTTCGTTACCAAAACCTGAACCTTATAGCAGGACGCGGCCTGTAAAGCGCAGTACGACGAGCCGTAGCGAGTTGGTCGGCTGTGGGGAGAGAACCAGCTCGCTACGGCTCGCCGTACTGTACTGGTCGCACTCATCCGCAAACTGCTATAAAACCGAAAAGAAAGGTGGCGGCTTTTGCTCTCGCAAGGCGTAAATCCAAAAGTCGTAGCTGAACAGCCGGGGCATTCCACTGCGGCATTAACGCTGGATGTCTATTCCCATGTCCTTCCTGATATGCAAAAATCGGCTCTTGAAAAAATGAAAAACGTGCTTTATGAAAGCGTTGTCACTCACCAGTCACTCAAAGGCTAATCGTGAGGGGATGGCTTGAATCGGTAAGTTGTTAATTTTAATTGGCGCGCCCGGAGGGGCTCGAACCCCCGACCTACAGATTCGAAGTCTGCCGCTCTATCCAACTGAGCTACAGGCGCGCATGATGAAATAACTGATGTGATTTTTATACCACCAGCGAGGCTTAAACGGCAACGTATCGGCCTCATCCGTGGCTCTTTCTGTACGGAATATTTCGAGAGGTAAAATTAAGATGGAAATAATTAAACGTCAGCCAGCACTGGTTTGTGGCGTGGCGATTGGCATCCTGGCGTTAATTCCATACGTTGCCAAGGCTGATATTTTCTGGGCATTGCTGGGCGGTGCAGTGGCAGCCTGGCTTTTAATAAATAATTCAGCAACACCAATAACGCTCGGCAAAGGTGCAAAGGCGGGGTTATGGGCAGGGCTGATCGGCGGCCTGATATATTCGCTTGTGGCGACCCCATTGTTGGCAAATTCAATTTTGAGTTATCTGATAGATTCTACGCCGTCGCTAAAATCAAAAACCGCCATTGAAGGTATCTATCAAAAACCGCTACTCAAATACTTCATCTCATTTCTATTTTCACTCGCAATTACGCTTTTATTGATGGGCTTCGCTACACTTGGCGGAATGATCGGAACGGCTATTTTTGAGAAACGACCAAAGCCGGCTGAGGCGGAAACGTCGCAGGCAGCCGAGGCCTACGATTAGCACTTAAACGGTTGATTAAAAATCTTGTACTGAGGCTGAAAAAAAGCTGGCGGCAAATATTTCTTCAAGGTATACTGCCGCGCATTGAGTAATCATTAATTCAATTAAGTCCGGCAACGCGCCTCACTACGCAATGTTGGAATCCCGCGCAACTCAGCGCAAGTTTTTTTACAGGTGAATAATAAGTAAAATACCCTGCATATTTTGCTAATTTTCCGGGAGCGCTGGCTGATCTCACAGGCTGAAACCTATTCCCCGAGTCTTCAACAATTTCAACCTGGCTTCTGTTCCCATAACTCTTTGAAGCAAGTAGAGAAAATGATTTACCCCCAAATCAAGTCTCTGAATTTATCCCGGTAGAGGTGCAAATTGCACTTCGCTAAGTGGCTTTCCCTGCCAGTCATTTTTCCGGGTCACTAATAAAACTCGCGTCAGGCGATTCCTAACCGTTCGACCTGATGCCCCAGGCCACCACACACATAACGGCCTGACACCTCACGGATTTTTTAATGAAAGTTGTATCTCATAAGTCCTGGAAGTCGCTGCTGGAAAATAACGATGCTGCCAGTTTATGGCAATCGCTGCACCGCTTAGTCTCAATTCATCCGCTGGTTCGTTCTGTCCAGCGCAACCAACATAACGCCAGAAATTCAACCTCACTGCTATCGTTGCCTGATTTGACACAGGATTTATATTTGCTCCTGCTGGAAAAATCGCGTTTCAATCATTACGTGCAAAGAGAAATGACGGATGCTGAAATTGAACGTGAAATCTTTCAGGTTGAACTGACCAATATGATGATCGGTCGTTTGCGGCGGCGGCAGCCGGAAAATTATCGCATGGTGCGAAGAATCAGTGGAATCCTTGAGAGCGACTCCCGACTGCGCATTATTCGGCAACCCGAAAGCCATCAGACAGCGCGGTATCGTCAGGCAGTCAATGTAATTTATGGACTCCGCGAATGGTCGAATGAAATGTCGGTTAAAGATAGTGCAACTTTTGAGGAGCTAATCGCTAATGTTCCGATCCGCATTCGCAATCGCCGACTCGTGGGTTGTAAAGGCGACGCGCAGGTTATTGTCTCGAATCAGGAGCTGGCGGATTTGTTGATTGAAATTTTCCAGGCGATAAACTCACCGACCTCCTTACGAACCCTGCGTTCACTGGCGCTGACTAAATTGCCTGTCTACGATGCGGTCGTTTCTTCGCTTGATCAGGCAACGGAGCAAAATGAACATCATCAGGAACGATTGCTGATTTCTCCTCTGGCCTCTCCTGAACAAATCAATTTGCGCCGCGAAGAAGAACAAATAGCGCGCCGTGCCGCGCATGATTTTCTGGCGCGGATTGACCGGATGATGCGTTTTCGACCGGAACGCACAGAAAAATTATGGCGCATCCTCTGGCATTACTATTTTGATACATCCGAACCATCGCAGCTTTCCATTGCGTCCATGCTTAGAATGTCTGATTCATCAGTCAGCGATTATCGCCGCAAGATGGAACAGGAAATGCAACGGCTTTTGCAGCCGGAAGCATCCCTTGAGCAAATGAGCCATTTTGCTGATGAACTTTCCATCCAGCTAAAAAGCCGCCTGACAATGACGGAGGAAACGCGCCGACTTAAGACTTTAAGTAAAAAGGATTTCCCCAACTGGAATAAGTTCAACTACGCCTCTCTTACGACGCTTGAGAGGATGCCAATCGTTTAAGTTAAGCGGCGAAATTTTTGAGAAAGTTTTCCAATGCCTGAGCCAGTAAGTAACCGGCCCTCTTGCGGGAAAATCTTTACTGTCAGGATGTAATAAAATATTCCTTGTCTAATTTCGGGTTGAGAGGCTATTATGCAAACTATTAAAGGCCTCGCTTCTAAACCCCTTAAACCCTAAAGGATATTTGATTTGTACGAGGTAACTCAGACTCTTTCAATAAAGTTTTGGTGGAGCCTCTATCAAGTGACACTCAATTTCTCTATCAGGTAAGAGCAACTTGAAGACCGAAGATTCACAATCAGATATGCACCGGGCAAAAGTGGCGTCTGACGCTGCGCCGTGTAAGCTGCTTAATGCGCTTACGGTAGATGTCGAGGATTATTATCAGGTGGAAGCTTTTACCGATGTGGTGCAACGCGAAGACTGGGGGAATTGGGAGTCGCGTGTCGAACGCAATACGAAATTATTGCTGGAAGTCTTTGCGCGAAATCAGGTCAAAGGAACGTTTTTCACCCTGGGCTATGTCGCTGAAAAACACCCTTCCCTAATCCGCGAAATTGCTGCTAATGGGCATGAGATCGCCTGTCACGGTTATCACCATAAATTAATTTACAAGCAAACGCCGGATGAATTTCGACAGGATTTGCGCAATTCCAAGCCGCGCCTTGAAGATTTAATCGGGGCCGCCGTCATCGGGTATCGTGCCCCAAGTTATTCCATCACCGCCAAAAGTTTGTGGGCTTTGGACATCTTAATTGAGGAAGGATTTTCTTATGACTCTTCAATTTTTCCTGTGCATCACGACCGCTATGGAATCCCAGAGGCCGAACGCTTCCCCCATATTTTGCATCGTGCAGCCGGCGAGATCATTGAGTTTCCACCTTCAACGGTAAAACTTGGTGGCGTGAATTTACCGATTTCAGGTGGCGGATATTTTCGCCTGCTCCCGTATTCGCTATTTCGTCTCGGCTGGCAAACCATCAATCGGCGTGAATCCGAATCAGCAATTTTTTTCCTTCATCCCTGGGAAGTTGATCCGGGGCAACCTGTCGTTCCCGGGACGCGGCTCAATATCTGGCGTCATCGTGTCAATCTCAGTCGCACTGAAAAAAGACTGGAACGACTCCTGAAAGATTTTACCTTTACTTCGGTCAGGCAAGTCCTGGCACAGAGAAACCTAGGTTTACAAACGCAGGAACTGGCGTTGGCGACGAACTGAAAATTTTATCAATCGTGGAAACAGCAACTTTGCAAATCTCAACCGCAACATCTCCGGCGAAACAAAAACCGTCCGCAGTCCGCACATATCAACCCTCTGATGCGCAAGCCTGGGATAATTTTATCCAGACTTCACCCCAATCCACGTTCTGTCACCTGAGCGGCTGGGGCGCAGTAATCGAACGCGTCTGGGGACATCAACCACATCATTTACTGGTCGAACAGGCCGGTAAAATCAAAGGTGTGTTGCCGCTTTTTCACGTCAAAAGCCGCTTGTTTGGCTCAATGCTGGTTTCGACGCCAAATGCCGTGTATGGCGGAGTAGTGGCGGACGACGCTGAAACCCAAACCGCATTGATTGACGAAGCCAAAAATCTGGCCGCAAAACTGAAAGTTGATTATCTGGAGTTGCGTGATGCGGCGGCAACAGAGGAAACTGACGATCAGGAATTGCAGCGCAAAGATTTATATTTCACCTTCGTACATCCAATTACAGCCGATGAAGAAGCAATGATGAAATCGTTCCCGCGCGATGTCCGCACGATGATTCGTAAAGGCGCAAAAAACGACCTTACCTCTCAGGTTGGACGCGAAGAATTGCTGGATGAATTCTATGATGTTTATGCTACCAGCGTTAAAAATTTAGGCACTCCGGTTTTTCCCAAAAAATTATTTGCGGAATTTTTGCGCGAGTTTCCGCACGCCAGCGATATTTTGCTGATCCGCCAGGGAAACAAAGTCGCGGGAGGCGTGCTGAGCTTTTATTTTCGTGATACTGTGCTGCCGTATTATGGTGGGGCTTATGGTGAGTTTTATCGCGTTGGCATCAACAATTTCATGTACTGGGAATTGATGCGACACGCCGCTGCCAAAGGATTGACGCGCTTTGATTTTGGGCGCAGCAAAACCGGGACTGGCGCTTATGAATTTAAGCGCGGATGGGGCATGGAAGTCCGAGCGCTGCCTTATCAATTTTATCTGGTGCGAGCTAAGGAAATGCCCAATCTTAATCCGACCAATCCGAAGTTTGAGATCATGATTAACCTTTGGAAACGTCTGCCCCTCGGCGTAACAAAAGTTATCGGGCCGATGATCGTAAAGAATTTGCCCTAAGCAGGAGGCTGATTAACGCTAGTTGAATTTTCCAGTTGTGAACTCTTAGAATTTTCAGATTCGCTGTTCCCTCTTAACCAGGTGTTCGTTTTTAAGCTAACCTCAAAGCAATGAAAGTGCTCCACGTTCTTGACCATTCACTTCCTTATCTTAGTGCATACAGCTTTCGCAGCAGTTATGTGATGGCCCAGCAACGCCAGATGGGAATAACCCCGATGGTAGTGACTTCGCCAAGTCACGAAAGCACCGGCGAAGATTGTGAAATCTTACAGGGCATCCAGCATCATCGCTCCACCTGGCCGACCTTTTATTTTCTGCCGCAACCACGTTTTATGCCAGTCTTACGGCACGAGGCTTATGTCGCGGCTCTGTCCAAACGAATTGTCATTCTCGCGCGTGAAGGTGAAGTAGATTTGATTCATGCCCATTCTCCCGCACTTAATGGCTTAGCCGTACGACGAGCCGCGAAGCAACTCAAAAAGCCCTGGATTTATGAACTGCGTTATTACGAACAGGATGCAGCAGTTGATAGCGGGCATACAACTTATCATTCGCTGCGTTACAAAATGGCGCGCTGGATGGAGGAGAAAGCCATCAAGAGTGCGAATCTGGCGATTACGACTTCAAATTCCATGCGGAATGAATTGATGACGCGAGGCATTAGCTCGAAGAAATTGATTGAGGTTCCTGATGGCGTAGACACGAAGGTTTTTCATCCGCGCCCACCCGATGCTGAATTGATCGAACGGCATAACCTCCAGGGCAAAACGGTCATTGGGTTTATTGGCTCTTTTTATAAATATGAAGGCCTGGAGCGGTTGATCAGTATTGCCAATTATTTGTTGCGTGAGCGCCGTGACATCAAGTTAATTCTGGCTGGTTCCGGCGAAGTTGAAGCGCAACTTCGCGCCCGTGTCCCGCGTGAATTTAACGATCATTTCATTTTCACCGGACGCATCGAACAGGAAGATATTTTGCGTTATTATTCGGTCATTGATATTTGTGTTTATCCGCGCCTGAGTACTCGCATGACCGAACTCACAACTTCGATCAGACCGCTGGAAGCAATGGCGATGGAGCGGGTCGTCATTGGGAGCAATGTCGGGGCGATGGCTGAATTGATTCGTCATAACAAGACCGGATTTATCGTTGAAACCGACGATAAAGTGGCTCTGGGCGGGACAATTGCTCATCTGCTCAATAATCCCCAGGAGCGCCGCGAGATTGGCAAACGGGCCAGAGCGCACGTCCTTCGGCAACGCGACTGGACACAAATTGCCCAGCGTTATTCTGACCTTTACGAGCGTGTGTTATCAGTAAAAAAAGTTAAGTTACTAAAAGGGATTGAAAACCCTGAGACCGAAAGAGAAATTCAGGCCTGGCAGGAAAGCCAGCCGTCAGAAAGTCAAACGAAGATTTGAAACCCTCTCAGGACGCGATAGCTGCCTCATTGCGGAAGAAATAAGATCAGGAGATAAAAAAGTATTCATGTCTGTGACAGCAATTGAAAAAGAAATCAAACCGGAACCGCTCATTACCTCGCCGCCACCTCATCAAATCGAAAACCCCGAACCCGAATTGCGGAGCATGGTGGAGTGGAGTGACAGCACTCTGGCTCATCTCAAAGAACTGGTTCATCACCGCGAATTATTACAACTCGTCACGCAACGCGAACTCAAGATTCGCTATAAGCAAACGGCGCTGGGGGCAGTGTGGGCAGTGCTGCAACCACTTTCGCTGATGCTGGTGTTTGGCGTTTTCTTTTCATATTTCGCCGGCATGAAAGGCGATGCGGGAATGCCGTATCCGTTGTTTTCCTACACTGGTTTATTGGCCTGGACGTTTTTTTCGACGGCGCTTTCCTTTGCGATTCCCAGTCTGATTACAAACTCTTACGTCATTACAAAAATTTATTTTCCGCGTGAAATTATTCCCTTGTCCTGTGTGCTGGCGGCGTTTATTGATTTCCTGATTGCCGCTGTAATTTTTGTTGGCTTACTGCTTTTTTATCACGCTGAAGTAACGATCAACTGGAACATTTTTTTTGTCATTCCTTTAATCGCGATTCAGCTAATTTTCACTGTCGGCGTCAGCTTTTTTCTTTCGGCCTTCACGGTTTTGTATCGTGATGTTCGCTATGCAATGCCGTTAGTCATTCAGGTCTGGATGTTCGCCACGCCCATTCTCTATCCGGCCTCCAAGGTCAGAGAAAAAAGCGAAGTACTGTACACCGCCTATATGACATTAAATCCGATGGCTGTAATTATTGACAGCTATCGCAAAAGCGTCGTCCAGGGCTTAACGCCTGACTTGAAATTCTTAGGCATTGCGACCATCATCTCGGTTATTGTGCTGTTAGCTTCCTACAAATATTTCAAGCATCTGGAGCGTGAATTCGCAGATTTGGTTTAGTCTTGAGTTTCGGGTTTCGAGTTTTGCGTTTCGAGGAGGAAACGTAGTTCGTTACCAACAAATTATTAGAGAGCCAAAGACTCGAAACCCGAAACGCAAAACCCGAAACTAATAACAGTTTTATGAGCATTGTTGTCTTAGATAAAGTTTCCAAAAAATATCGTCTCAGTCGTCTGGGTTCAAAATCCATCCGCGAGGAATTAGGAAGATTGACGAAAAACCTGCTGCCCAGTTCGCGTGGACAATCTGGCAGCGATGAATTTTTTGCGCTGAAAGAAGTAGACCTTGCGATTGAGCGCGGCGAAACCGTCGGTTTTATCGGGGCGAATGGCTCCGGCAAAAGCACGCTGCTGAAATTGCTGGCGCGCATCATTTATCCGTCTGAAGGCAAGCTCACCGTGGGAGGTTCGGTCGCCTCACTTATTGAAGTCGGCGCGGGCTTCCATCCTGAATTAACCGGACGCGAAAACATTTATCTTTATGGCTCAATCATGGGCATGAAGAAAGCTGAAGTGAAAAAGAAATTTGATCGCATCGTGGCTTTTTCCGAAATGGAAAAATTCATTGATACTCCGGTCAAACGCTACTCTTCGGGCATGTATGTGCGCCTGGGATTCGCGGTTGCGGCACATATTAATCCGGCGATTTTACTGGTTGATGAAGTTCTGGCAGTAGGGGATGCGAATTTCCAAAGTAAATGCCAGCAACGCATCGAGGAATTACGACGAGGCGGCGTGACTATCGCTTTTGTGTCCCATGACATGCCTGCCGTTGAGCGGCTTTGTGATCGCGTAGTCTTTATCTCTAAAGGGGAAATCAGAGCGGTCGGTAAACCGCAGGATGTCATCAGCATTTATTACAACGAAGTTTTATTTACCAAAAAACCGACTGCGCAAACCGCGCAAAACAACACTGGCCTGGCGATTGAATCGAAAACTTCGGCCTATGGACAGGACGCAGAAATTTTAGGCGTGAAGTTTTATAACAGCGAGGGGCAGGAAACGGATACGATCCTGACAGGCGAAAATTTAACGATGCGCATTCATTATCGTACCTACAGTTTCATCGAAGACCCGGTCTTTGAATTGTTGTTTTACTCGCCGGATGATCGCCTCTATTCACATTTGACGACCGCCATCAATGGCACGGCAATCACCTCTTTGCCTGACGAAGGAATGCTTGAATTTAATTGCAATGAATTCGGACTCTCGCCGGGGATGTATAAACTTGATGCAATCCTGAGTAAACGTGGCTCGGTTGCGCCGTATGATTTAAAACCGCGCCAGTTCATTCTGAAAGTGCTGCCAGGCAAAGCAGTACGCGGAATGTTTTACGCGTCGCAACAATGGCGCTTGTTACCGCCGAATGAAGAGATTGAAATGCGTTCCGCTGATGCAAATTTCGTCTAAAACTTATCGGAATAAATAACCAGAGCCTGCTCGCATTGAATGCCAGCAGGCTCTTTTTTATGCGTATTGGCAGAATTTTTAATTAATACGCACAAGCTGGAAGTTATCAACGACTGTCCAGTAATAGCTGGTTGAGCTTCCGGTTACTTTTGTATAGATACCAACTTTCCCGGTTCCGGCAGGCACTGTAAAGCGAACTTTCAAGGGCTGCCCTGCATTGGCTGTTGCATATTGTACGAACGGCCCATCGGCGTAATTCTCCCATTTTACGCCTAATGCCGCAGCGGCACGTCCATCAGTGCGAAGAGTTCCGCTTAAGTCATACGTTGCCCCCGCAGTCAGTTGTACCCATTGGAAAACTGACGATGGTGTAGCCGAATTCGCATACAACAAGGCTGCATACGATCCACTTGTCACATAGCTGGTCGTGTAATAAACATAACCACTCGTCGTCCAATTTGTCAGCCCACTCTCAAAACTCGGATTGAGAATTGCGACAGTGGCTGGTGGCGTCGGTGTTGGTGTTGGCGTTGGTGTCGGGGTCGGGGTCGGAGTTCCCGAAGGAGAAATCACCTGATCCACATAACCGCCAAAATCGGTTGTCCAGTAATAACGGTAAGTGGATGCGGTGTTGGCTACGCGTCCGATGCCAATTACTTTGTAATTTGCGTTCAGTATATTAGCGTTGTGCCCCGCCGAGTTTTTCCACTGATTGAAGGTATTTGCAGCGTCGCTATAACCCGCCGCAATGTTCTCGCCTTTGTAGGCATTATAGTTGTAGCCAAAACCTGCCATCCGCACGAACGGATCACGTCCCAGGCTGTCGGTATGGCTGAAATAATTTTTTGCCGCCATGTCCGCGCTCATCCATTTCGAGGCATTGGTCAACGATACTGATGCCTGCAACGGCGATAAGCCATTTTGCTGGCGATAATTATTGATCAGGGTAAGAAACGCTTGTTCTTCGGCATCAAGCGTAGTGGTTGCCTGTGCGTGCTGTGTCGGGGGGAAAATAAAACTGTAGCCAAACGCGAATGTCGCTACTAAAACGATGATGGATAAATAACGAAAAAGGGGATTGGCACACAACTGCGCCGTAAATATTTTCAATCTCATGTAATGCTCCTAAACAGGGATAAACTAAGCCGCACGAAGATGCAGCTTACACAGATGCTTTATTTCAGCATCTGCCAAAATGAATAGAGTATTGAGCTACGACAACCAGGGGGTAAGGCCGGATGCACAACTGGAAAATTGAACTTCAGGCGCAATTGCCATCAGTCGGAAAGATGAGGGGAAAACGTTCAAATAATTTGGGCTTATATTAATCAGTGTCTAATTGCAGGGTGCGACGTTTTTAGCATGATCAGATGACGAATGCAACCCGCATATTTTGCGGCGGTTGCCAGCGACATAGTTAAAGCAATACTGGCTTAACTTTCTTCAGCAATTGGATGTCTGCCGGTTTGAAGACTCTACGCAATATGGTGCTTACAGCTTTATATCCTTCCACTAAAAACCTGCTCAACAGATTCCCACTTATGCTAAAATTCCTGAGAGAATTAGCCCGACCCCGACAGCAAAGACAAACATTCCGGCCCAATAGAAAATACTAACTATCACGATTCAGCCCGCTAATAATATCCTCAAGTTATGAAAAATATTGCTCTCCTCTTCCCGTTCCCGCTGCGATTGTTTGGTTGTCTGCTTTGTCTTTCAATTTGGAGTGGCAACCTTTCTGCGCAACACACAGTGTCGGGATTTACACCAGCAAAAGAAAAGACAATGGTCGAAAACCCTGTTCCTTTTAGCCAGCGTTGGTTGAAAATAAAAAGCAATGCGGGGAAGGTCTTTCGTTTTGCTCCGGTCGTCGAAAAAACGAATCACCGCCTGGAATTTCGGAAGCGATTTAAGACAGGAGAGGGTCGCATTTTTCCAGCAAACATTTTGGATTATGCGAATATTTATCAAGTAGCTGGTGGAGCATTAGTTACTTTTCGGCTTGGCTCACCGGGTGCAAAAGCTTTGCGCCTAAAGCTCTCTGAAGTTGATCTGCCTGAAGGGGCGCAAATGTTGGTATATGCCGCAAGCAACTCGACAAATATTGACGGGCCTTTTATTAACCGTGGAGCTAATGACAACGGAATAATCTGGACGAAAAATCTGCCCGGAGAAGAAATCATTGTGGAATGCTTTTTGCCAGGCAATTCCACAGAAAAATAAACGCTTACTTTAAGCTTTCCGAACTTGCGCATATCTATGCTGATCCGTTGCAAAAAAGCACTCAATGGCAACGTGAGCAGGCAGCGGCGCTGTGTAATGTGGAAGTACCAGCAGAATGGAAAGAGGCGGCGAAATCTGTCGCGGAAATTCAATTCTCCAGCGCAGGATATATCTATTCCTGCTCCGCTACTTTACTGAACACGGCGAACAACACGGGGACGCCATATTTATTGACGGCGAATCATTGTGTAAATCGGCAAAGCGAAGCCGACAGTTTGCAAACGATCTGGTTCAAAGATTCTCCAACGTCAACCGGACAGTATGGAACGAGTAATGCAGAACTTGTTGCCACTGGTTTGGCAGGAGATTTTACCTTACTGAAACTTCGTGGCGCACTACCTGCCGGAGTTCGGTTTTCAGGATGGACAGCAGAGCAACCAGCGCCAGAAACGCTAGTGACAGGCATCCATCATCCACAGGATTCATATAAACGGATTGCCTTTGGAAAAACAATTGCCAGCACCTGTCCGCCTGAACTTCTGCAAGAAGCCTGTGACAGTTTTCAATCCGTCAGGTGGGCACAGGGCATTACCGAACCCGGTTCATCAGGATCAGGGCTATTGGTTGGCGCCGCCAGCGATCCAAAATTGACAGGCACCTTAACAGGCGGCAGTTCCGCTTGCACAAACCCGCAAGGGGAAGATGTCTACGGACAATTAAGTGCGTATTTTCCAGCTATTGAATATTACTTAACAGGCAAAGGATGTGCTTACAAAATTGGTTCGCCAGAGCAATTTGTGGGCTTTAGCGCCGCTGAAGCAACCTTCGATCTCACCGTCTCAGGCACTGGCACATGTGGCTGGAGCGCAAAAGCCTGACGCCCTGGCTTACCATTATATCCGGCAATAATGGGACAACGAGCGGCACGATTCGTTATGCTGTTGAAGCCAATCCTGGTAGTGCAAATCGCGTGGGCTTTATCAAAGTGGCGAATCAACTTATCGCAATCACGCAAGCGGGTAACGGCACGACCTGCAACAAGTTTACGGAAACAGTTGCGACAGGCGAACGCGTTTATTACAGCCGCGAATTGACGGTGAATGATTGTACCTCCGTCTTCAATGCAGAGATAAAGGCAGATCGCTATAAAATTAATGGCAAGGCAGGCCAGCAATTACAAATTGAAGTTTTTGCCAATGATTTTGAACCGCGTGTCTCGTTATTCACGTCCGCAGGAAAATTATTAGCTACGGATTATCGGCGGCTCGGCTTTGGTGGTTATATCGTCCTGCCGATAGATGGGGCATATACTATCGAAGTTTCCGGCACGCAGCCTGAAGATTTGGGAATTTATAATTTATGGTTTTATAAAGGCTGTGAGTGCAAATTTCTTACGCGCAAAACTGACTTCGATGGAACAGGGGGAGCCGGCGAAATGGCATTTTCGCTTCCTCCCGATTGTACCTGGAAAAGTACTGCCGCGTCTGACTGGATTACGGTTCCTCAACCCGCCGCTGGTAGTGGCTCAGGGGTAATAAAATTTACGGTGAAAAGTGAATCGCTTATTAACCAACAACGAGAAGGAATCATCTGGTTATATTTAGACCCAAACAGAACGAGCAATTATTTTCAGTACAAAATAAAACAGATATTCCCGTGTGAATTTACTATTACTCCGTCTACGTTGCGGGTTGGCAATATGGGTGGAGATGGCAGGCTGTCTTTATTTGGAGGGCAATTTTGTTCCCCGCCAGAAATCAAAAGCGATAGTAGCTGGTTACAAGTTGGGACTTCCATTTACGGCGGTGGATACTTTGATGCAGCAATCAAATACGCGAATCCTGGCACGGCTCCCCGCAAGGCAAAAATTACGGTGGGAAATGCAGGGTACGAAGTCATCCAGCCTGGCATTGGGAGTGCTTGCAATATCGTCAATATTGCTTTGGGGGAAACCGCCAAAGGAACATTGAATCGAAACTGCGCCCTCCCTTCCCCAACTAATGATCTTTATCTTGAGCGTTTTCACGGCAGCTATTATGCCTTTCAGGGAGTGACCGGCCAGCGTATTGGGATTAATTATAGCGGGGCGGAAATGGGAAAGGATTTGTATCTGATCGCGCCCGATGGTCTGAATATTACACCGGATTTATCTACCTATTCGAATGACACTTTACGAATACCGAAGCAAAGTACAACGTTTTTACTACCTCAAACCGGAAGATATGTGATTGCTTTAGGCGGCTATGAAGAGCAGGAAAGCCGGACAAATTTCACGCTGACACTAGATGAAATGAAAGGAACAGATTGCTCCCTCGCGCTCAGGGAAAGTATTTTGCAACCAACTGGCAAAGGTGGAAACGTAGTTGCTACAGTGGTGCAAAGTGCCGGAACCAGTTGCGAGTGGCAGGCGCAAAGCAATGTTTCCTGGGTGACAATCGAGGCTGGCGCAAATGGTGTTGGTAATGGCGCAACAACATTTTCCCTTGCACCGAACCTGAATGGATTGCGTTATGCCTATATTCCGATAGCAAGCCAGCATCTGAAAATTTTGCAGGAGCAAGCGCAACCACTTGGTATTGTTTCAGGCGCCAGCTACACCAAAGTATTTGCGCGTGGAGCCATCGCTTCGATTTTTGGCACAAACCTGACGATGAGTACAGAACAAGCTGCGGCGCTACCGCTACCAACCACGCTTGGAGGCGTCAACGTAGTTTTATATCGCAAAGGTATTTATAGTTTCTTCCCGCTTGAGTGCGTATTATTTTATGCCTCCCCCACCCAAATAAATTTTTTATTGCCTGAATATTCTGTCGAGGCAGAAGAAGAATTTACCGTTTATGTCAAACGAACAGACGGGTATACCTCAATCGGAGAGCTTAGATTCTCGCCCGTTGCTCCCGCGCTCTTTTCTGCCACTTCAGATGGACAGGGCGTAGCGTCGGCAGTTGTTCAGCGCGTCAAAGGCGAGGTGCAAACATATGAGCAGGTGGCGGAACTCAGTGGCGGGAAAGTTGTACCTCGTGCAATCAATTTGGGTGGAGGCGATGAACAGGTTTATCTGGTGCTTTTTGGGACTGGAATTCGCTATCGTACCAATGTGAGTAACGTGTCGGCAAATATCGGCGGCACGGCCTTTCCGGTTGAATATGCGGGAAATCAATATTATTTTTCAGGTGTAGATCAAATCAATATCCTGCTGCCAAAATCCCTGCGCGGAAAAGGCGTAGTGCCTGTGTCTATTATTGTTGATGGGAAGGTAAGCAATACGACAGAAATAAAAATTGCCCCCTGAAACAGGCGGACAGTAAATAGGTTTTGCTTATCACTTTGCGCGTAAAAAAGAGACCGGATGCGGCTATTTTTTTATTACAGCTTTCAGCGTTTCTGCACTGCACTTTTTTCCGGCGCAAGATTCTTCAGCAAATTATTCTCAAATAATTTCAGAATCCGTTTGTACTCATCTGCCCAGCTCGAAGCCCGCTCAAAGCCATGATCTTCAACTGGATATGGCGCGATTTCCCAATTCTCTTTGCGCAACTCAATTAATTTTTGTACGAGTCTTACCGAATCCTGAAAATGCACATTTGTGTCCACCATCCCGTGACAAATCAGCAGCGCACCTTTTAATCCGTTCGCAAAATAAATCGGCGAGCTTTGTTTATAAGCTTCGGAGTCACTTTGCGGATTGTTGAGAATGTTGGCGGTGTAGGGATGATTGTAATGCGCCCAATCCGTCACAGGTCGCAAAGCCGCGCCCGCCGCAAAAACATCCGGCTCCGTGAACATTGCCATCAACGTAATAAATCCGCCGTAGCTGCCGCCATAAATTCCAATTCGTTTCGCGTCTACGCCGTGTTTGGCGACAAGATATTTCGCGCCGTCTATGTGATCGGATAAATCTTTGCCGCCCATGTGGCGATAAATTCCCGTGCGCCAATCGCGCCCATATCCAGCCGAGCCGCGATAATCAATATCCAGCACCACGAAGCCGCGCTCCATCAGCAAATGATGAAACATAAATTCGCGGTAATAACTGCTCCACCATTTATGCACGTTCTGTAAGTAGCCTGCGCCGTGTACAAAAATAACTGCCGCGCCGCCTTTTTGAAAATTCTTCGGCTTGTAAATTCGTGCTGGAATTTCTGCACCATCACGCGCTTTGATTTTTACGATGGG
>JAYSTY010000030.1:0-10625 GCA_043719385.1 Blastocatellia bacterium
CCGCTGTATCGCTGGGATGTCATTGCCAGGACTGGTTATCAATGGTGGATTGAACGGATTCGCGCTACGCTGGCACAGGTGGACATCATTCGGCTGGATCATTTCAGAGGCTTCGAGAAATATTGGGCGGTTCCCGGCGACGAAAAAAATGCGATCAATGGCAAGTGGGAAGACGGCCCTGGCGCAGCGCTTTTCATCGCCCTGCAAAAAGCGTTAGGCGCGGAATTACCGATCATTGCCGAAGACCTTGGTTTTATCACGCAGGAAGTTGATGCGCTGCGCGATCAGTTTAATTTTCCCGGCATGAGAATTTTGCAATTCGCGTTTGGGACTGATGAACAGGCAGATGATTTCAAGCCGTACAACTTCCCGCAAAATTGTGTGGTTTATACCGGCACACACGACAACGATACAGTAATGAATTGGTTTTCTTCTGAGGATGTCGGTGACAGCACACGGACGCTGGAGCAGGTGCAGGAAGAGCGCGATTTTGTGCTGCAATATCTGGGTAGCGACGGCAAAGAAATAAATTGGGATTTCATTCGGCTGGCGCTGAGTTCAGTGGCACGTATCGCAGTTATTCCGGTTCAGGATTTATTGGGTGTGGGCGGCGAAGGGCGGATGAACGTGCCAGCGCGTGAAAGCGGCAACTGGGGCTGGCGTTTTCGCAAAGAAGATTTGACAGAGGCGATTGGTAAGCGACTGGCCGAACTGACAAAAGTTTATGGGCGGAAGCCGAAAGAAAAAATTGTGGAAGTGGAAAAAGATTAACTGGAGCGGGGGACGGGACTCGAACCCGCGACGTCCAGCTTGGGAAGCTGGCATTCTACCACTGAATTACCCCCGCTCAATCCAGACAGATTTTCAATGCCGCAAATGCTAACAAAACAATTTCGGTGAAGCAATCATACCTTCATGATTTCTTCTTCTTTGACTTTGGTCAAATCCACAATTTTAGCGACGAATTGATCGGTGAGTTTTTGCACTTCGTCCAGTCCGCCTTTTTCTTCGTCTTCAGAAATCAGCTTATCCTTGAGCGCTTTTTTCAGTTTGTCATTTTCATCGCGGCGAATATTGCGGACGGCGGTTTTGTGGTCTTCGGCCATCTCATGCACCATCTTCGCCATTTGCTTGCGCCGTTCCTCGGTCAAAGGCGGAATCGGGATACGAATTAATTTGCCGTCATTGGAAGGGTTGACGTTGAGGTCAGACGAACGAATTTCTTTTTCAATGACGGGAATCAGCGTTGGATCAAATGGTGCGATGGTCACTAATGCGGCTTCGGGCGCATTCAGCGTGGCCAATTGATTCAGCGGCATCCGTGAGCCGTAATATTCAATCGTAATGCTGTCAAGCAGACTCGTTGAGGCGCGACCGGTACGGACGGAAGTAAGTTTACGGCGGAAATCCTCAGCCGTCTGATCCATTCTGGTTTTAGTTTCGGTGGCAATTTCTTTAATCATAAATATGCTCCTGCGGGATTAGCAGCTTTGTGCGCAAATGAAATTCTGGCGATAGCTTTATTTTTTCGCTGCTTTACCTTTTGGTTTCAGGTTTTGGGTTTCATCTACAACGCGGACAATCGAACCGATTTTTTCACCTAACACGACGCGCTTAATATTGCCGGGAATGGTCATATCAAAAACGATGATGGGCAAGCCATTATCCTTGCACAGCGAAATCGCTGAGGCGTCCATCACTTTCAATTCATCGCGCAGCACGCGCATATAGGTTAATTCATCAATCTTCACTGCATTGGCATCAAGGCGCGGGTCGGCAGTATAAATGCCGCTCACGCTGGTTGCTTTCATGATGACCTCCGCTTTGATTTCCAGGGCGCGCAGGGCGGCGGCGGAATCAGTCGTGAAATACGGGTTGCCTGTCCCGGCGGCAAAAATCACGATGCGCCGTTTTTCCAAATGGCGAACAGCTCGCCGACGAATAAACGGTTCCGCGACCTCGCGCATTTCGATGGCGGACATCACACGGGTAAATAATCCAAGTTTTTCCAGCCCATCCTGCAAGGCGATGGCATTCATCACAGTTGCCATCATCCCCATGTAATCGGCGGCGGCGCGATCCATTCCGGCGGCGCTGGCCTTGATCCCACGAAAAATATTACCACCGCCAACGACCATCGCCACTTCGACGCCAAGTTCGTAGAGTTCTTTGACCTCGCCCGCAATGCGCATGATGACTTTGGGATCAATGCCGAAACCAACATCGCCCATCAGAGCTTCACCGCTAATTTTCAGCAGGATTCGTTTGTAGGCAGGCTTGGATTTTGCTTTTGACATAAAGGGGCTGGGCGGTGAGGGCGATTGCAACTTGAATATTCGCAATCGTCCTCATCCTATAATCGGTTACTCGGTTCTGACTATTGAATTGCGGCAGCGACTTCGGCGGCAAAATCGTCAACACGCTTTTCGATTCCTTCGCCCATTTTGTAACGAGTGAAGCGGCGAATCGAAACTTTCTCGCCGGTTTCTGCGGAAACTTTAGCGGCTAATTCACCAATCGTGATGGCCTGATCTTTGACAAAAGGCTGTTCCAGTAAGACCGCCTCGGTAAAGAATTTTGCGACGCGTCCTTCCACCATTTTTTCGATGATGTTGGCGGGTTTGCTGGCATTCTTGGGATCAGCCATCGCCTGACCCAGCGCAATTTCTTTTTCTCTCTCAACCACGTCCGCCGGAACTTCTTCCTTATTGACATAACGCGGTTCAGACGCGCAAATGTGCATCGCAATGTCTTTGACAAATTGCTGGAATGAATCGGTACGGGCGACGAAATCCGTTTCGCAATTGATCTCGACCAGGACGCCGACTTTGCCGCCCATGTGAATGTAGGAACCGACTACGCCCTCAGCCGCAATGCGACCTTCACGTTTGGCAGCTTGTGCCAGACCTTTTTTGCGCAAAAGATCAATTGCTTTTTCTTCATTGCCTTCGGCTTCAACCAAAGCTTTTTTACAATCAGCCATCCCCGCATTGGTTTTATCGCGGAGAGCTTTAACCATTTGAGCTGTAACTTCCATTTCTTTCCTCCGTGTACGGTGAACAGGTCACCAGCTTACATAACAAAAAACTATTAATGCCAGGTTAGAAAAACGGCGTAGCCATTGCCATCAGCACGACTACGCCATTTGATCTTGTCCCGATTCTGTTCTTAGACTGCGTTAGTCTCTGATGGTGTTGGCGCTACTGCTGCTTCTGCGGCAACCGCCTCAGCAACTGCTTCAACAGGGGCGACTGGCGTTTCAATTGGAGCGGGTGCTGCAACTGCAACTGGTTCAGCCGGAGCCGGAATAGTTGCCTGCGTCGGTACTTCAGCCGGAGTTTCCGCTGGGGCTGCTGCAATAGTAGCAGGAGCCGCCGTTGGAGTTGCTGCTGGAGCCGCTGCCGGACGTGGTGTTTCACGACGTCCGCGACCTTCGCCACGATCACTGCGTTCAGGGCGTGGGCGACGATCACTGCGATCTCCTCTTTCGCCCCGCTCTCTATCACGACGAGGGCGCTGAAACTGTTCCAGTGTTACCCCGTCTGTGGCACGCTGGACGGCGTCTTCGGCTTCTTTGGCCTGAGCGACCGCCTGACCTTCGATGATCGCGTCGGCAATGCGCGCCGCAAAAAGGCGAACAGCCCGCAACGCATCATCATTGCCAGGAATAATCTGGGTGATTCCGTCAGGGCTGCAATTGGTGTCAACTACCGCCACGATTGGAATGTTGAGCTTGTTGGCTTCTTTGACCGCAATTTCTTCTTTGTTGGTATCAATGATAAAAATTGCATCCGGGAGGCGTTTCATATCCTTGATCCCGGACAGGTTTTTCTCTAAGGCCAGACGCTCACGCTCAATTTGCAGGCGTTCTTTCTTGGCGTATTGTTCAATGCGCCCGTCAGCCTGCATCGCTTCGATGTCTTTGTATCGTTTGATTGATTTTTGAATGGTTTGGAAATTCGTCAACAAACCGCCCAACCAGCGCTGGTTGATGTAATACTGATTGCATCGTATAGCTTCTTCTTTGATGGCATCCTGCGCCTGACGTTTAGTGCCGACAAATAAGAAAACTTTATTGCTGCCCTCGGTCGCCATCCCTGTCACGTATTTAAGGGCTTCCTTGAACATGCGCTGCGTTTTTTGCAGGTCAATAATGTAAATACCATTGCGTTCGCCGAAGATGTATTCCTTCATTTTGGGATTCCATCTTCGTACCTGGTGCCCGAAGTGAACGCCCGCTTCAAGCAATTCCTTCATTGTAACTGTAGCCAATCTAGACCTCCGATTTTGGTTTATGTACTCACTGCTCTTTATCTGTTCGCCCAGCGAACAACCAAACAAAAGCAGTAATGGTTTTTAGTTTCTGGTCTGCGGGCTTTGATTTTCGCCACGACATAACGCCGCCAAAACCAAAGCCACAGAGCCAAAGACCGCTTATCTTTTCGAGAACTGGAAGCGCTTACGAGCGCCCTTCTGACCATATTTCTTCCGCTCTTTCATGCGTGGGTCACGGGTCAAAAGTCCTGCTCTTTTCAACTTCTTGCGTAATTCGCTGTTAAATTCGAGTAATGCCCGCGCAATACCGTGACGCACTGCGCCAGCCTGCCCGGACATCCCACCACCATCAACATTGACCAGCACGTCAAACTTGGCGCCGGTGTCAGTCAATTGCAACGGTTGACGAATGATCATTCGTAATGTTTCGTTGGGAAAGTAAGATTCAATGGCCCTTTTGTTAACCTTGAATTCGCCTTTGCCGGGACGCAGGTAAACCCGCGCGGTTGCACTTTTGCGTCGTCCGGTTCCGTAATACTGAATATCTGCCACGTTTGCTCCTCGTGTTCAGCAACTCAAAATTGCTGATGAAGTCTTAACTTAATAATCTAAAATTCGTGCTAAGCGCTCAAAACTTCCGGTTGTTGGGCGCCGTGCGGATGTTCGGCTCCGGCGTATACTTTTAATTTGCTGGCCATTGCACGACCCATTTTGCTTTTTGGCAACATCCCCTTGATCGCAATTTCCAACACCCGTTCTGGATGCCGGGCCAGTTGATCGCGGGCACTAATGCTCTTGATTCCGCCGGGATAGCCCGTGTGGTGATAATAAATCTTGGCGTTAAGCTTGTTGCCGGTGAAAACGACTTTGGCGGCATTGATGATGATGACGTGATCGCCAGTGTCAAGAAAAGGCGTGTAGGTGGGCTTGTTCTTGCCCATCAGGATGTTCGCCACCTGCGCTGCCAGACGACCAACTGTTGCGCCGTCAGCATCAAGGACAAACCATTTTCTTAAATCTTCTAAGCCCTTGCCGCTGGGAAAGTATGTAGACATAGATTGAATCTCCGTAAAAAGCGTCAAAAAAACAAGCGGTAAGGATATTTATTTCGTTTTCATGTGTCAAGGCTAGAGTTCACCGCCTGCGATTTTATGCAATTTAGCGAAGTGGGGGGAAACCTTCGCTAAACTTAAATAATTGGTTTTTTCTCTGTTTATTCTTACCTTTGCGGGATTATTTATCTTCAGGCATACTTGGGTTTGGCGCAATTAATATCATGAGGTTTTATCCGTGCGTACCCGAATTCCAAAGCTCGACAGCAAAATTACCCGGCAAATCCTGCGTGAAGCAGCCAGCTTTCCGACCATCGGCGAACGTCTGAAGTTTATTACGGCAAGATTTTTAGGCAAACCATATATCGCTTATTCATTAACTGGCTCGGCAACTGAGCCGGAAAGATTTACTGCCACGTATGATGGTTTTGATTGCGTGACCTTACTGGAAACGGCGCTGGCGCTGGCCTGGGCAAAGACGGCGGCGGAGGTTGATGATCTGCTCAAAACGATCCGCTATAAAAATGGTCAGGTGAGCTGGGAAAACAGATTGCATTACACCACCGACTGGTCGAAATATCACTTTAAGCACGGCTGGTTGCTGGACGTGACCAAAGGCGAAGACACGGTTGTCAAAAATAAATCGCTTGCATTTCTCAAAGATTTTTCACCGCGCCTGACCAGTTTTCGCTACTTCCCGAAACGCAAACTAAATAAAGTCAGTAAAAATTTTAAAGACGGCGATTTGATTTACTTCGCCTCAACCCGCAAAGGCCTGGACACTTTTCATGTCGGTCTGTTGTTCTGGGTCAACGGCAAGCTGGTAATACGTCACGCGGCCCGCAGCCGGGGCGGAGTAGTTGAGCAGGAACTGGCAGAATTTGTAAAAGCGAATACAATGCCCGGATTCATTGTTACGCGACCAAAGGAAACAAGCTCGAAATCATGACTACAGTAGCAAGCAAAAATTCATCACATCCACGAGTGCAGGAAATTAATGTCCCCACAAATTTATCGGGCGAAGCGGTCAACGATTTAATCAGCGCAATGCAGGCTGATTATTTGCTTTTTACGTTCGCGGGCAGCCCAATTACTTTGGGGGAACGAGCCATAGATCGGTTTGTGCAAATTGCCGAAGATTCTGGCGCCGGGCTGGTTTATTCCGATTTTCGCGCCGTAAGCGATAAGGGCGAAATATCCGATCATCCATTGATGGATTATCAGGCAGGCTCAATCCGCGATAATTTTGATTTTGGTTCGGTGCTGTTGCTTTCGCGCCCGGCGGTGCTAAAAGCTCTCGATAAACACGGAGCGATTTCCGGTGATTTGCAGTGGGGCGGAATTTACGACTTACGTTTAAAACTTTCCATTGATGCCGGAATTGTACGCATCCCGGAACCACTCTACACGCGTGCAACGATTGATAATCGCGTCAGTGGCGAAAAGATTTTTGATTATGTTGATCCGCGCAATCGTGCTTACCAAATCGAAATGGAGCAAATCGCCACCGCGCACCTCAAACGCATCAACGCTTATCTTGCGCCGAATTTCGTTAGTGTGCCTGATTCATCCGAAGCGTTTCCGGTCAAAGCCAGCGTTATCATTCCTGTCCGCAATCGTGAAAAAACCATTGCTGATGCTGTCCGCAGCGTTTTGTCGCAAAAAACTGACTTCGCTTTCAACGTCATTGTGGTTGATAATCATTCGACGGATGGCACGAGCGCAGAGCTAAAAAAGATCGCGGCGGAAGATGCCCGTGTGATTCATTTAATTCCCACGCGCACCGATTACGGCATTGGCGGTTGTTGGAACGAAGGCATCTATTCTGCACATTGCGGACGTTATGCTGCGCAACTTGATTCAGACGATATTTACACCAACGACGACACGCTTGCCAAAATCGTAGCCGAGTTTGAAAAAGGCAAATACGCGATGGTGATTGGTTCTTATACGACCGTAGATTTTGACCTGAACGAATTGCCGCCGGGCCTGATAGACCATAAAGAATGGACACGCGACAATGGTCGCAACAATGCTTTGCGGATTAATGGACTCGGAGCGCCGCGTGCTTTTGACGTAACTATCCTGCGCCAGATCGGGTTACCGAATGTGAGTTATGGCGAAGATTATGCGTTAGCGTTACGCCTCAGCCGCGATTACGAAATCGGGCGCATTTATGAATCGGTTTACTATGCGCGGCGCTGGAGCGGGAATTCAGACAGCGCGTTGCCGTTACCGACGATGAATCGGTATGACACTTACAAAGACCGCATTCGCACGTGGGAAATTCAGGCGCGTCAGCGAAAAAATAGAGAGCAAGTATGAGCAATCGAAATTTGGCATATCAAGACACTGCGACAGATGAGGATTATTTAGAAATTGAGCGACTAGCTACGGAAAAAAGCGAGTTAATTGGCGGCATAGTTGTTGCGATGGCGGGAGCGAGTCCAAATCACAACATTATTACAACTAATCTTGTGACAGAAATACGGACGCAAACGAAACGCACGCCGTGTTTTCCTTTTTCCAGCGATATGCGGGTCAAAGCTCGCAAAGGAAATTATTACTATCCTGATGTTGTAGTCGTTTGTGGCGAAAGGCAATTTGAAGACGAGGAAAAAGATGTTTTGCTTAACCCTAAAATCATCATTGAAGTATTGTCAGAGTCAACCAGGCTGAAAGATCGCAATGAAAAATTTGACTCTTACACAACCATGCCGAGTGTTACGAATTACATTCTCATTGATCAAAATTTGATGCGCGTTGAGCATTTTCGGCGAGCTGACGACGCCGAATGGAAAGTGCAAATACTGAGCGCAAAAGCGGACAAATTAATCCTTACATCTATCAACTGCGAAATTTCATTGGAAGACATTTACGATGAAGTGATCTTTACCGAACAAACAATCAATTGAATTTATGAACTGGACTTCGCGCCTGATTTCGGAGCAGGAATTATCGGCTTATTCCGCAATCCCACTTACTGATTTGCGCTCACGCGTAGCGCCGATGATTGCCGAGCAACTCGACACGTGGCCGATGCTGCGCAACGCTACGGCGGCCTTGAGTCAAGTCGAATACAAAGAGCTAGACGTGAATGGCTCGCACGTGCAGGTGCAATTCAATCCGGCGCGGATTGTCAGCACAGCCGCGAAGGTGGACGCCGCTTCGATCAAAGCTCGTCCCTGTTTTTTGTGCCCGGAAAATTTGCCTGCGGAAGAGAAGGGAATTGCGTTTGGCGAAAATTATGTAATTTTGTGCAATCCATTTCCGGTGCTGAAAAACCACTTGGTGATTTCGCACCGGCAGCATACGCCACAAGCCATCGCTGATAAATTTGGCAATTTCCTGGACCTCACAAAAGCCATCGGCGACGAATATTTTACCCTTTACAACGGCCCTGCCTGCGGAGCTTCGGCGCCGGATCATCATCATTTTCAGGCTTGCAGCCGCGCCGCTGTGCCGTTATTCGATGAAGTCGAAAACTGGCCGCGAAATTACCAGACACAGCAGGAAGCTTTCCCCTTTTTTACGCTGGCTGATTATCGGTTGAATGTTTTGATTGCTCGCGGGACAGAAAAGCCTAAGATCGCTGCCTGGTTTGCAGAAACGTTATTGGCTTTAGCTACCATTGCTTCAGATTTCCTCATCGAACCGATGCTGAATCTGGCGGCAACTTATGATGCTCATGGTTGGACTGTTTATTTATTCCCCCGCGCAAAACATCGTCCGGCATGTTACTTTGCCGAAGGCGCAAAACAATTGACTGTCAGTCCGGCTGGAATTGATTTAGCCGGAGTTTTAGTTGTTCCACAACCGGAACATTTTGCTCGGATTACCGCGCACGACGTAGAAAAAATCTATTGTGAGGTAACGCTCAAAAAATACGCTTGAGAAGAGCAGAGGATCAATACCTAAGAAAAGAGACGCCAAAATGGAAAAAAAAATAAATGTTTGTATTGCTGGTGCTGGCGGGATTTCCAGTAGCCATATAAGTATCTTGAAATCTCTCCCAGGGATTAATGTAAGCGCCGTGGTTGATCCTCAGATTGAAATGGCTGAAAGCCTGGCTAAAGCGTGGAATGTGGAAGCTTTTTATGCTGATCCAACCGAGATCTTCGCAAAAAAGCTCTGTGACGTTGCCCACATTTTAGTTCCTCCTTATAAGCATACGGAAGTTGCGCTGCCATACATCAACGCCGGAATGCATGTATTGATTGAAAAGCCAATGTGTCTCAGTGTTGCGGAGGCCACGCTTTTAAAAGAAGCTGCCCGGCAGCAGGGGGTTCTCGTTGGCGTGAATCAAAATACGACTTTTACGCTTGCCCACCAGCGTGTAAAAGAAATTATCAAGTCAAATATCTTAGGGAAAATTCACCATATCTACTATCATTGGAATACGGATTTACCTTTATTGGCAGGAAAAAAATATACCCATTGGCTGTTTCAGTCACCACCGAACATCTTTTTTGAGCAGGCCGTCCATCCGTTAGCGCAAATCTATGACTTGATTGGTGCCATGCGGGATTGTAGCGTGTTGACGCGTAATCCTATTAAGTTGGCGGCGGGCATTGATTTTTTTGACACCTGGCAAATCTCGATGGTTTGTGAACAGGCGACGGCCCAGTTTTTTTACTCTATTGGACAAGAATTCCCTGGTGTCGGAATGTCCATCATCTGTGAAAATGGCACAATTACGGCGAATTTGATGAGAAACCGTGTGGTCGTAGAAACAAATACACCAGGGCGAGATTTTGTTGATTATCACACGGGACAGGCTATTACTCGCCAGGTAAGAGCGCAGGGCGTCCGTGGTTTTTATGAAGAATTGAAAGCGACGTTTAGACTGAGGCCGCCAACCGACTGGCAGTCTGAGGGAATGCGAAATTCAATCGAAGGCTTTTACAATGGTTTGCAGCATAAGAAACTTCCCGTTGATGTTGATTTTGGAACCGAAGTGGTGCGGATGTGTGAGCGGATTGTTGAAAAACTCCCCGCTGTTTCTTCGGTTGCAACTACAAAAACTCCTGCCAGCAAGCTGGAACCAGCGGATGTCGCTATTTTTGGCGGCACTGGTTTTATCGGCAGGCATATTGTACAACGACTGGTTGAGGCGGGGATGCGGGTTAACGTCATGGCCAGAGGCAATCGCGGTCTCCCCGAGATATTTTCTCACGAACTTGTTCAGTGCTACCCGGGAAACATTGCTAACCCGGCGGACGTGGAACAAGCCATTGGCGCTGCTCCATATGTGATAGACCTTGCTTTTAGTTTTGGTGATAGTAGTTGGGATTACAT
>JAYSTY010000291.1:0-7160 GCA_043719385.1 Blastocatellia bacterium
AATGTTCACGGAGTTAATGGAAATTGTCCGCAGTTTTGATAATCAGCCGTTGAAGCAATTGCTCGAAAATATTTTCGCTGACGAAAAAACCGTCGCGAAATTCAAACGTGCTCCAGCCGCCAAATCTATGCATCATCCTTACCTGGGTGGTTTGCTGGAACACACTCTTTCCTTAGTCCGGTTAGCGGATAAAGTTGGCGGTCATTACGAAGGCATTGATCTTGATTTGCTGCGGACAGGCGCAGTGTTGCACGATTTCGGCAAAATTGACGAGTTGAGTTATGAGCGCGGAACCAACTATACAAATGACGGTCAAATGATCGGTCATCTGGCGATGGAAACAATTTTTGTCTCTGACCAAATAAAACAAATTCCTGACTTTCCCGAAGAATTACGGCGACATGTATTGCATATGCTGTTGTCGCATCACGGCAAACTGGAATACGGTTCTCCGAAATTGCCTTCCACCCCTGAAGCCCTGATGCTGGCGTATCTTGACGATTTGGATTCAAAGATTGAAGCGATGCTGCGCTTAATTTCTGAACCGCACGCGACCGGAGACTGGACGCGTATTTCGCCCATGTTTGAGCGCCCTGTTTATCGTCATCGCACGAATGAAAAACCCGTTGTGATTGAATTTTCTGAGGCACACGAGGCAGTTGCAGCAACCAATTCGCAAGCGGAGACAAACGAGTCGCCAACAAATAAAGCGCCGTCAAAGTCACAACCAGCGAAAGCCAATGCCAGCAGTTTTAATAACCCTTTCGCGCAATTAGCCGAGTTAATAAAAGACCAGGCAAAGGAACAAGAATAAGCTTTATGATTTCCGCTATTTTACTAGCCGCAGGTGAATCCAGCCGCATGGGTGGCGACTTCAAACCACTCCTGAAATGGGGAACGCGCACGGTCATCAGCGCGTGTATTGATAACCTCAGACGTTCGCGGGTGGACGAAATAATTGTCGTGCTTGGTTTTCGTGAATCAGAAATTCGCTCCCGGTTAGCCGGGGCCGGAGTCCAATTCGCCATCAACCGTGAATATCGCAAAGGCATGGTTAGCTCAGTCAAAACTGGGCTTTCACTCATCAGTCCGCGAACTAATGGAATTTTAATTGCGCTGGTGGATCAACCGATGGTCGGACCTGAAGTCATCAACCCTTTGGTTGTGAGCTTTGGCGATTATGAAAAACCCATTTCAATTCCAACCTGGCAAGGCAAACACGGTCATCCAATTGTTATCAGCCGGGATTTTGAAGAAGAAATTATGCGGCTGGATGAGGCAAACCCGGAAGGTTTGAAAGCCCTGCTGAATGCCCACCGCAATGAAATTCAGGAAGTCCCGGTTGAATCATCCTTAATTCTCGAAGACATCGATTTGCCGGAAGATTATGCTCGCCTGGTGGCAGATGTGCCATCACTATACGACTCGCATAAGTGGACTCCCTGATCTTTTATTTACAGTTGTACCGTCATCAATTCAATCCCCTGGCTCCGAATTTTCTTTAGGAGGTCGAAAAAATGTCAAAACAATTTGTGCAAATGATCCTGCAATCACTGATCGCTCTGGCTTCTGCTTCCCTGGGATTGGTCGCGGCCCTGGCGTGGAACGAAGCCATCAAAGCTACGATCAAAAAATATTTTGAATCTGATGATAGCCTGGCAGGATTGTACACTTACGCCATTCTGGCCTCGCTCCTTGCGGTCATTGTGGTTTTAATTCTGACTCGTATTTCATCAAGGATTGGTGGCGAGGCAGTCATCAAGCGCGAAGCTGAAGGCTAAAGAAAACCAAAAACCATCAGGACAACGAGTAGAATTTAACGACCAAATTTTGGGATTTACTCTTTCCCCATCAAATCTGCAAACTATCGGCAAAAGAAAGAGCAATATCCGCTCATCACTTTTGCCTTTTGCTTTGTGCTGCTTAATATTGATTTTATTTTATGGCTTACGAAGACCTCCGCGAATTTATCAAAGTCCTTGAGAAAAATAACGAACTCACGCGGATAAAAATTCCCGTCTCCAGCGATCAGGAAATCACTGAAATCACTGACCGCGTTTCTAAATCCAACCACAATCAGGCTTTGCTTTTTGAAAACGTAGACGAGGGAAAAGTCCCTGTCCTGATTAATGCTTTCGGCAGCAAACGTCGTATGGAATTAATGCTGCAAGTAAATAGCGTTGATGACGTCGCTGAGCGTTTGACCGAATGGCTCGATTTCAAATCGCCAACCGGGTTGCTCGAAAAAGTAAAGATGTTGCCCAAACTCGCTGAACTCGGCAAATATTTTCCGAAGGTGGTGAAAGCAGGCAAATGTCAGGAAGTCATCAAGCGGGAAGGAGAATTTTCGCTGTTTGATTTTCCGATTCTGAAATGCTGGGAAGCCGACGGCGGACGATTTATAACTTTTCCGATGGTGTTCACGCGTAACCCACGAACCGGCGCACGAAATTGTGGGATGTATCGCATGCAGGTGTACGACGAAAAAACTACGGGCATGCACTGGCAAATTCACAAGCACGGCGCGGCGCATCACCGCGATCAGGAAAAACGCGGCGTTGAAAAAATGCCCGTTGCTGTGGCCATCGGCGGAGATCCGTTGACAACTTTTGCCGCGACACTGCCCTTGCCTGATGACCTTGATGAAATGATTTTTGCGAGCTTCATGCGCGAAAAACCAATTGAAATGGTGAAGTGTATTTCGGTTGATCTGGAAGTTCCAGCCAATGCTGAAATTGTTTTGGAAGGTTATGTTGATCCTGCCGAACGACGCATTGAAGGGCCTTTTGGTGATCATACGGGATTTTATACGCTCGAAGAACCATATCCGGTTTTTCACGTCACAACTGTCACGCATCGCCGCAATCCAATTTATCAGGCAACAATTGTGGGCAAACCTCCGATGGAAGATTGTTATCTGGGCTGGGCGATTACACGGATTACGTTGCCTGTCCTGAAGCGGCAGTTTCCTGAAATTGTGGATATGGTTTTGCCCTTTGAAGGCGTCTTCCATAACCTGATGCTGGTTTCGATTCGTAAACAATATCCTGGTCACGCACGCAAAATCATGAACGCGATTTGGGGCATGGGCCAGGCCATGTTCACCAAATGTATTGTGGTGGTTGATGAAGATGTTGACGTCCAGAATTATTCTGAGGTTGTGTGGAAAACCCTCAACAATATTGATCCTGAACGCGACATCCAATTCATGCTTGGGCCAATTGATGTTCTGGATCACTCGGCACGACAAATGGGTTATGGCTCTAAAATGGGAGTTGATGCCACGCGGAAGTGGAAAAACGAAGGCTTTGATCGCAGATGGCCGCGTGAAAATAATATCAGCGCCGAGGTCAAACAAATCGTGGCTGCGAAGTGGAAAAAGTTAGGATTATAAGGATGCTGGAAAGTATGAAACACAAATTCTTAATACTGATTTTTTGTGCTGGTTGTTGGCTGATTTTTTCTACCTCAACCTTCGCACAAAGAACTATCCTGACCTGGTCTGATGAGTTTAATGGTGCGGCAAATACTGCTCCTGACGCCGCGAAATGGGGCTATGATATTGGCGTTGGTTTTGACGGCGGATGGGGTAACCAGGAACTTGAATATTATACAAGTCGCACCCAGAATGCCTTTCTTGATGGCGAAGGTCATTTGATCATCAAAGCAGTTAAAGAAATTTATACTGGAAATGACGGCATCACACGCGGCTATACTTCGGCTCGTTTATTAACCAAAGGAAAGTTCGCAACGACTTATGGAAAAATAGAAGCGCGACTGAAAATTCCGTATGGGCAGGGAATCTGGCCCGCCTTCTGGATGCTGGGAGCTGACATTGATAACCCGCAAATCGGCTGGCCTAAATGTGGTGAAATTGACATCATGGAAAATATTGGTCGTGAACCCTTTACTGTTCATAGTACTTTGCATGGCCCTGGATACTCTGGTGGCAACGGCTTAAGCTCTTCCTATTTCCTGCCAAATAACCAGCGATTTTCTGATGATTTTCATGTCTATGCCGTTGAGTGGGATGTCAGAGTCATGCAATTTTATGTTGATGGGATTCTTTACAAAACGATCTCAACCGCAGATTTACCAGCCGGATCAAGCTGGGTTTTTGATCATCCATCCTTTCTGATCCTGAATGTAGCTGTGGGTGGAAGCTGGCCTGGCAACCCAGACCTCTCAACCATTTTTCCGCAGGTCATGACCGTTGATTATGTCAGGGTTTATGCAAATGATAAAAAAACTACGAATCGCCGTTAAATGGAAAACTCTCTTTCTGATCAATTAGCTGTTACCTATCAGGAAAAACGTTTAGTCATTCAGGCAAGACTTGCTGAGTTTGCCGCTATCAATAAATCCGCTGTTGATGCTACGCTTTTTGAAGAATTAATTTTTTGTATCTTTACCGCCGGATGCAGCGCCCGGATGGGACTCAAAGCAATTGAGCGCGTGCAAAAATTATTACTCAATGGCTCTCCTGAAAACCTTGAAATTGCCTTAGTCGGAGCGCATCGTTATCCCCGGGCGCGGGCAGGTTACATTATTCATACGCGTAATTATTTACAACTCGAATGTGAAATGAAGTTGCGTGAAAAGCTTAATTCCTTCGGTGCTGACATGGAGGCAAGGCGCGATTTTTTTGCCGCGAACAAAGGCATCAAGGGAATTGGTTATAAAGAAGCTAGTCATTTTTTAAGAAATATTGGCTATCGTGGCTACGCAATTTTAGATAAACATATCCTGCAAACACTGCACGAATTTGGCAGGATTGAATCTCCTGCTCCACCATCCAACAAAAAAAATTATCTCGTTACCGAAGAAATAATGAGAAATTTCGCCGAAGAGCTTACAATTGATTTTGATGAGCTTGACCTTCTACTCTGGTCAAACAAAACTGGGGAAATTTTGAAATAGCGGCCCAGGATTTCTTCTTCGAATTCTTCAACTGTGTAATAACAGTGGAGGTGAAATATGAAGCCTGCAATTTGCGCTCTCATGATCTCGCTGTTTATCGTCGTCTTCCCGGCATATTCAGAATCCCGCAAAAGCGCCATCAAAAAAGCCGACAAAGAAACTCTCGCTGGTAACTTTGACAGAGCGGAAATTATTTACCGTGAGCTTCTGACCAAAAACCCCGATGACAAAGAAGCCAGATTAGGTTTGAGTTTTGTCTTACTCAAACAAAGCAAAACGCTGGAAGGTTATGAAGAAGCCGCCCAAGTTGTGGCGCTGGATAACCTCAATGGCAGAGCTTTTGGGTTAATGGGAACGGCACTGTTGCGCACAGGAGATTTTCGCAATTCGGTCGAATCTTTGCGGACTGCCCTGCAAATTAACAGTAAAGATCACCTCGCAATTGCCGGTTTTGCCGAAGTAGAATTTTACGAACATCGCACCAAAAATTCTTACGACCTTTTTAAACGAGCACTCCAGCTTGAATCCCGCGAACCTGATTATCATGTTTCATTTGCGCGCGTCTGCTCGCGCCTCGAACTTTACGGCGAAGCCGCCGACGCTTATCAAAATTTTCTTTCTGTTTCACCGAAAACTGATGAAGAAAGACGCGCACGCATTCGCGGTCTGATTGATTTTTATCGCTACCTCGGCACCACAAAACTTCATCGCCAGAGCGGGCCTGAAATTGTCACTGTCCCATTTGAGCTTTATGGCAATCGTCCGTTCATAAAAATTAAAATCAATAATAAGGAAACGTTGAATTTTGTCATTGATACGGGCGCTAGTCTGTCAGTAATTTCTGATAAAGCCGCCGCAAAACTTGGGATTAAAGCTGTGGCTCGCGGGGGAAATGCTCGTGCTGTCGGTGGTGATGGATCATTTTCCATTATTTATGGTGTCCTGGATTCAATTGGAATTGGCGCAGCAAAAATTGATTTGGTGCCCACTTATATTCGGACAGTACATTCTCCTGATGAGGTTCCAGCGGAAGAAAAAGCTGATGGCTATATCGGACTTTCGGTCTTATCAAATTACGCCGTGACAATTGATTATAAAGAAAAAAAACTAATCCTCGACCGAACCAAAATCAGGGAAGATGAGGGAGCACTCCCAATCCTGGAACCTGATCAGCAAAAATTTTCTGTCCCTGTCCGCTCGACCAGTGGAGGACTGGCCAGCGCAGAAGCATTTCTTGAAGGTAACGATAAACCTTTTAATTTCATTATTGATACAGGCGCAAGTACCACCGTTATTTCCAAAGCCTCTGTCAAACGTCATGGATTGGAGAAGCTCAAATTGAAAAATGCGCTATTTCGGGTGGTTGGCGCGGCTGGCGTCGAAAATGATGTTGAGGCAATCGGACTTGCGACGCTTACGGTTAACGGTCTGAGACAACGAAATGCCCGCGCTCTGATTTTGAATCTTGAGCCAGTTAACGAAACTTCCGGTTTTGAACAACATGGAATTATTGGCGGTGATTTTTTACGTCACTTCAAAGTTATTATTGATCTGCGCAGGTTTCTGCTTCAATTAGTTCCACAAACCAACAGCATCGAAAAAATTGCAATTAAATGACCTCTTTATATTTGGAAACTTCAGTAATCGGTGCATATTTGGACAAAGGCGATTCATTTCGCCGAGACATGACAATTCGCTGGTGGGAACACGAATTACCTCATTACAAAACATTTGTTTCACCTTTGGTTGAACGAGAATTGGAACGGACGAGCGAGCCATATCGAAAAAGCTATCTGACGTTGATTAGTAAGCTACCCAGATTAGAGGTGACGGAAGAGGCTGCTATTTTGGCGGAAGGGTATATTTCTCGTGGGATCATTCACCGAAAGTTCCTGGGCGATGCTTTACACGTTGCAATCGCTTCGTATCACAAAATTGATTTTGTCGTGACGTGGAATTTCGGACATCTGGCCAATGTTCATCGTCTCGCGCGCATCAGATTATTTAATACTGCCGCAGGTTTTTTCTCTCCTGAAGTTATCACACCTGAATTTTTAGTCATTGAATAAATGCCAAACAACCCCATCGCTACCGCTCAAGGTACAGTACCGCGAGCTGTAGCGAACTGCTTTCCTCTGGCTAAAAATAAAAAAAGGACTGAGTATGACCTCAGTCCTTTTGGCTCTGAATTTACTTCAGAGAAAGTTACCAGCGTCAATTACGCACCTGGGCCTGCCCAG
>JAYSTY010000292.1:0-17595 GCA_043719385.1 Blastocatellia bacterium
CCATTCCGCCCATCGTCATGCGCGGGAGACACATCAAGCCAAAGGGATAGCTATAAGATTTACCGCCCAGCCAAACGGTTTCGGCGTAATGCCGTACGGTTCGGCATTGAGCGGAAATACCGACGGCTTTGGCCAAACGATTCGTAATGAAATGCGCCCCGAAATCCTAAGTAAACCTGAGTCTTGAGTAGAGAATTATGTCATCTCCGAAAAATGAGTAGAATAAATTTAGGTATAAGAACTACTCAGAAGAAGGAGATTACATAATGTTAAGTATAAGGGAACAGTTAGCGGCGGTCTATTGTCTGGTGGATGATCGGATCAAAAGAGAAAAAAACGGAGGTCAGTGGAGGAAGTCGAACCACCACCCGAAATGTACAGATGCGGAAATCATGGCGGTGGCGATGATGCAAAGTTATTTCGGGACAGCGACGCTCAAACGCACGTATTTATTGGTGAAAGCCAATGATGGACAAGCTTTTCCCTACCTGCCGAGTTACCAGCAATGGCTCGCCAGATGGCATCAAGTAAGTCGTCAAATGGATTTACTGCTGGAAAAAGTGCCAGTCAAGCTCAAGGAATTAGGTGAGATTTATCTGATTGATTCGCTTCCGATCAATGTGTGCCAAGCCATCCGGCATGGGCGAGTCAACCTGTTAAGAGATGAAGGAGCGTATTTCGGCAAAGGAACGAAAGGTTGGTTTTTCGGCTTCAAATTGCACGTGTTAGCCACGCGGACAGGACAAATCATCGGAGCTGTCCTCTTGCCCACCCGTTATGATGATCGGGCGGGAGCGAGAATGCTGGTCAGTTTGCTGGAAGAAAGTAGTTTGGTGCTGGCTGATTTAGGGTCTTGAGGAACGCAGTTTCAATGGGAAATGTATGAAGAAGAAGGGATTCTGTTTTTGACGCGAGCGGACATTGCCAGTCAACGATTAAAAATACTCCACTCCACGATTCGAGCGAGAGTCGAAGGAATTTTTAGTTCTTTGTGGGAAAGATTTGCGACCAGAGTCTATTCACGCTCCTGGCTCGATCTATGGAACACTCTGAAACTAAAGATGTTAGACTATAAATTGTGCTTTGCAAAACTCATTTCTTACGCTTAATTTCTACTCAAGACTCAGGTTCAGTAAAACCATTTTCATCGTGAAAACTTTGTGCCAGTCCGGCGATTTTATTTCCGGCTTCGTACAAACGGACCGGCACACCGTGCTGACGCAAAAAGGTCGAGGCAGTCAATCCGGCTAAACCGGCTCCAAGAATTACTACTGGTTTATTACTATTGAATTTCATTGTATTTCCGTCTGAAGAGGACGCTTGAGGATGGCGTTGAGGAGCGCACCATGTCCGGTCAGGTTATGTAAACTATCAAAAATCGTGAATACCCCAAGCGCGAGGGTAGATTTCAAACTAAACATTTCAATCAACAAGAGCGGCGCATTTCGTTCGATCAAAGTGTTGCGAACAGAGTATGTCCAATTAACCGGACTAATTTGGGTAGTTAGTTTTTCGACTTCATATCCTGTTTTTTCAGCCAGACAGTTGATAGTTGAAGGATTGAATAAATTCCAATGACGCGGAAAATGATACCCGCCCCAATGGCGTTGCTTGAAAATCCGAAAATCAAGCGTGTCCGTGTTATCGGTGACAATCACGACCCGCCCTCCCGGACGCAATAATTTCCGCACATTGGCCAGCAGTTGCAGCAAACCGTGATGAACCGTTAAGCCTCTTTTATGCGCCATCCGGGCAGCTCGCTCATCAGCATCTACCCCATCTAATTGCCAGGTTTTTATTCGAAAATCTTTCAGTAACTCAACATGAAAACCATCACCGCAACCAATGTCAATAATTCGAGCCTGGTCAGGCAGGTTGCGACACCAGCCTAAAAGACGTTTGGCTTCCAGCCGCCACCGAGCTTTGAAAACAACTCCAAATTCTGATTCAGAAAATCCAAAGGCGTGATAATTAGACGGATAAATTCGGGCAAATTCTTTAAAGGTCGGTCGCGGGTTTAGATAGACCAGGCTACAGGAGCGACACTGCATGGCAGTAAAGCTGTCCTTGCTGGTGCGATATTCAAAGTCTTCACCTGTCCCAAGCATTTCTGCCTGATCGTGTTCGCACAAGCAACATTGCGTCGCCGTCATTTTCAGCGGGGCCTCATTTTCACTCTGCGTCATTAAAGAATAGGCCATATTCATTGCTTTTAGATTGAGGTTTTCGATGTCGGTCGCAGCCCGTGGCCAGGCTATTAGGTCATCTGCTTTGACACTAAGAGCCACGCATTCGTATTTTGTGATGAAATGCTTTCAATTTGAATGCAGAGATAAATTGGCTGGCAGGAACTATAGGGCGGAAGACACACGTGACCTGTGAATAGAACGTTTGTCAGGTTCGACTTTGCTTTTGTACCAAAGTAGCCGCCAGAGACGTCAATGCCACTGGCGGCGGCCTTTGTTTTATTGACCATTCATGAGGTGGAGCAGGAACGCATCGGTATAATACGCAGATGGTTTGATCCCGAAATTACTATCGTAGATCGCGTAAATTCCATCACGGCTGATGGCGGCACGTGGCTCAAACCAGTAATCGTCGAGGACGCGAGTTCGATGGTGTGCCAGATGACGAACTTCTGATCCATCAACTTTGACCAGGATGACTTCGTTATATTTGACCTTCCAGAGACTTTGCCAATTGGCGGGCAGTGTCCCGTCAGCAGTGCCAAAATTAGTATCCGTAACACTGACTAAAACCCACGGATTGCGTCCATTACTGTTGGCACTGATATGAACTTCCTGATACCAGTCGAGTGGCATAATGCAGGTTTTCCGGCTGTCGGATAACCTGATTTTCTCTACGCCATTATTTTCACAACCGGCAGGCGGAGCCGGATCGCTTGAGCCAAGGACAAACAAAACTTCGTCCCCATTCAGGTCGCGTCCACGATCTCCATGCGCGGCGTAAGTGATAACTTGTCGCATAAAGTTCATATTCTGATCATATAACTCAAAGCCTTTAAATCGCCCTGTCCCGGTCGAACCCCAACGGACGATGACATTATTATTCGCAGTCAGGTCGAAGTAATCAAAACCGCCAGCCGTACTAATGTCTAACGTTGAGCTGAGGATGTTGGTGCTGATGGTATAAACGCCAACTAATTTTTTATCACCAATAATGACCAGATGATTACCGTCTTCTGAGATGTCACTTTCGCCTCCGCCAAAAGTGATAGCAGTAAATTGGGTGAAGGCACGAACCGCAGACTTTTGTTTCGTTGCGACATCAAATGTAAAGATTTGATTCCCTGAATGATAATAAAAAATATTCGGATTGTTCGTACTCCAGCGCGGCTCATTATATCCACTCATCATGGTTTGTGAGGGGGAAGAAATGATATTTCCTGCCCGATCCACCACGTAAAATCCACTATCCTCACCCAGCAGTAAAATCCGCGAATTGTCACTATTGAAAGGAGACATCGTGGCATATTCGTGATGAACTCCCTGCGCCAATTGTGCCTGACCATTACTTAGACGGGTGATCGTTGTTCCGTACGCTGAGTCAGTGAAATCGCCGCCCACGGCAGGCGGAGTCCAACCCGAATAATTTGTCGGCAGATGAATCAAACCGTCATCCAATCGTCCCGCCACTGTCCCTGCATTATTCAGTTGCCCGGTGATAAACGTATAATTTCCTGAGGTCGCCAGGTTTCCGCTGGTATCTTTTGACTTAACCCGATAATTATAGGTAGTGTTGGTCGCCAGCCCGGTTAAATCTATTTGATGACCGGTAGTCATGGTAGCAAGTGTTTTGACACTGCCATAGCCGATGGTCGTCCCGTAATCAACCTGTGAATCTGCTATTTCATTGGTGAGCCAGGTAATTGATGCACCGCTGGTACTAATGCCTGAACTGCTGATTTGGCTTAAGACCGGCGAAATGGTATCAACTGTTGGCGGTGGAGTTGTGGTGGTGTCGTTAGCAATGACCGCATTTGAAATTTCTCCGTTCAAATCAAGCAATGTTGTATCCACGACCAGCGGATAAACGGGATTCGTCGGACTCGTATAAAAGACTGTTCCGTCTCGATAAAATTTGACGACGCCTGCTTCAATCGCGATCCGAAAAATTGACCCTGAAGTATAAGTTGTTCCTGACTTATACACATTATTTTCACGCGCTTCGGCGATAAAACCACCGCCTTGTGCCAGAGTTGTGAGATGGAGCGCAAAATTCATTGATTTATAACCGACTCCGGCATAGTTTTTGGTCAAGCCTAAGTAGCGGTTTTTAGCTGCTCCAGAGGCTGAAAATTCTACATAGCCATCGCCTGAATTTATTTGTTGTAAGGAATTAGCGCCGGCATCTGGTGAATCATTGAGACCAGCGTTTTTAGATAAAATTCCACCGGAGACAGTACACTTGACAAGATTTGTCCAGGTTACATTTTGAGGAACATTTGCCACGATGAGAGGGGCAGCCTTGAGGGATTTAAAGGGAATGAGGAATGTTGCAGACAGAGCGATAGACACACAAATAGTTATTAAAAACCTATTCATTAAAAAAAACCTTTCGAATTGGAGGATTTCGAGCCGTTAAGTCATTGCGCTTGGGTAAGAGTGGGAAGGCGACAATTACAGACCCGTGACGCAGATGCGATTAAACTTTTAGGGTCAGTATTAGAAGTTAGTATTAATTCCAATGCCCTGAACAAAAAAGCATCCATCCGCCAAAGAACAGAAAATTAGACGGCGTTGTGAGGTAATAGGGTGTGATGTTGAGCAGAATTAAGAATCATGGTTTTCCGCTCAACTATCAATATTACCGGGGGATAACATTACTTGTAGAGGCAAATGCTGTACCAAAGAAATAACTAACTCAGCTCTCATTGTTAGCAGGCATTTACATCAAGGGGGAATTTATAGATGATGAATTTTTGTGTACCTCTTACAACTCTTGAAGTAAGTATTCCATAGCACAATTGTACGGGATAGCAGAAACCCGAAGATCAAGTGAGCAAATTCTAATGGCACTAACATCTGTAATAATTCTATACACCGGATTCCTGCTCGTAGGCTGGTTTGCCGCTCGCAAGGTCAAAGACGGAACCGCGCAGGATTTAATCGTCGCGGGGCGTTCGATGCCCTTGTGGATCGCTACGTTAACGATGACGGCTACGTGGGTAGACGGCGGGTATCTGCTTGGTACGGCGGAAGGCGTTTATAAATCCAGTGTCGCGCTTGGAATTCAAGGCGGATTATGTTTTGGAATCAGCTTAATTCTGGGTGGATTATTTTTTGCCAGGACGATGCGGCAGTATGAATTCACGACGCTGATTGATCCTTTTGAAGCGCGCTTTGGAAAAAAATGGGCTGCCGTTTTGTTCATCCCTGCGATGCTTGGCGAAGTCTTTTGGAGCGCGGAATTATTGGTCGCGGTTGGTTCTACGATTAGTGTGATGTCTACGTTATCGCTGAGTATGGCGATTATTATTTCTGCCGTGGTTATCACGACATACACGATGCTTGGAGGCATGTGGTCGGTCGCCTACACAGATGTTTTTCAGCTTGGATTAGTGGCGCTTGGCTTGGTTGTCACCATCCCATTTATTCTAACTGCGGTCGGAGGATTTGATGCCGCGTGGTCGAGTTATGCAACGCTGCATCCGAACGCAACTGGGATCGTTCCTCCGCTTCACGCCGTTAAAGGAATCTGGACGACGCAAACAATTATCAACTGGTGGGACGTGAGCGTGATGCTGGTCTTCGGCGGGATTCCGTGGAATTGTTATTTTCAGCGTGTGCTTTCCTGCCAGTCTCCCCGGCGAGCGCAACAGCATTCCATTTTTGCCGGAGTCCTGACCATCGCGTTTACCTTACCGCCGTTATTATTAGGGATTGCCGCGGTCAGTTATAAATGGCCGGCGCATTTACTGGCGCAGTTACAAGCGCAACCTTCACAAACGCTGCCAATGATTTTTCAGTATATTACTCCACCGCTGGTTGGCATTCTTGGACTCGGCGCAATCATCGGAGCCGTTACTTCCAGCTTTAGTTCATCCATCCTTTCTGCCGGATCAATGTTTGCCTGGAATTGCTGTCATCGTTTGCTGAAACCAGATTTGACCGTCACACAGATGAAGCGCTTGCTCCGAATTTCGATTGTATTGCTCGGAGCCGCCGCGACTGTGATGGCATTCAAGGTCCAAAGCGTCCAGGCGCTCTGGTTTTTTACGAGCGATTTAATTTTTGTCTTACTCTTCCCGCAACTGGTTTTTGCTTTGTTTGATAAAAAAGTAAATCGGATCGGCTCAATCACGGCATTTTGTATTTCTTTGTTTTTGCGGTTAGGCGGTGGAGAGCCATTATTCAATTTACCTCCCTTTATCCCTTACCCGGAAATCTTCGCCGCATTTTTGTCGGGTGAGCCAAAAAGCTGGTACGACGGAAACACCTTACTGTTTCCGTTTAAATCGTTAGCTGCCGTCGTAGGGATTATTTTATTACCAACTGTCTCGCGGTTGACGGCGAGTTTAGATGCACCAAAGCCGTTGCGAAATGTTTCTCATGAAGTGAACGTTGAAAGTAAATGCACCTAACGATGGGCAACGACCTGAATTGCCGCCTTTGGGCTGACTTTACAAATACAACCCTGCTTGTTAATCCTCATCATTTTCCAGACATCACAAAACTTATCATTTTCTCAGAATTGATTTGTGAAAATTAGCAGGCAATCTACGCCTGCCCAATGAGATGGAAAATTTCATGGGCAGGAATATTAATCCTGTGAAAACCACTGGTGATGATTATTCACTACCAGCAAACAAGTTCTTTTCACTTACTAATCACGTCACCGATAAGAGCCGATTCTGTGCGAAAGCTGGAAGGGGCAAGTGCTTACCGACCTAAGTCAAAATTTTGATATGGCAACGGGAGTTCCCGAAGAGACGCTGTTAAGTTCAGTCAATAACAATGACCGTCCTTATCACTTATCGGGTGATCAGGGCGGTCATTTTTTTTGATGCAGGTGTGTCATAACCAACGGATGAATAAGGAGTACGGAATGTTTTATATGTTAGGCAGTTCAAGTAAGAAAAAAGTAATCACAGTACTTTCGGTGCTGATGTTAATGCAAAATGTCATGGCAGTATTTGCTCAGCCGAATAGCAAACAGGTGGCAAATCGTGAAGGAAAACCCGGTCATCACAAGTTGGCGAAGGACCTTGATGAGGCGATAGATAAGCAGGAAGGGAAACTTTCAGCCCTGCGCACACAATCAGTAATCCTCCAGTTAAATAACTCTGTCCCCGAAGTGACGGCAAAAGATGGTATCGAATTGCTGGGTGGACGGATGAAAAAGTTTCACAATCGGCTCGGTCTGGTGACAGCCGATGTTCCTCTCGGTCGCCTGCGCGAACTGGCTGCCAATACGAATATTGTCCATATGAGTCCGGATCGCGCCGTGGCGTCCGAAGGGCATCTGGAATTAACCACCGCTGCCGCACAAGTCCGCACGGTTATCAATAATACAACTTTGAATGGCAGCAGTATTGGCATCGCCATTCTCGATAGCGGGATTGATCCGGCGCATAAATTATTTGCCAACAATAGTGCGAGTCGCGTTGTTTATGCCAAAGATTTTACCGGCGAGAATCTGGTTGGTGATACAAATGGTCATGGCACGCACGTCGCATCTCTGGCTGCTGGTTCCAGTAGTTTTGCGAGTGGCGCTTATACCGGCATTGCTTCCGGCGCAAACCTGATCAACCTCCGTGTTTTGAATGACAATGGCGCGGGTACTTCCAGTTCAATCATTGCCGCGCTTGACTGGTGTATTCAAAATAAAGCGACCTATAACATCCGCGTCATCAACATGAGTTTGGGTGCGACGGCGGTTGACAGCTATCAATATGATCCCTTATGTCTGGCGGCACGACGTGCGCACGATGCGGGAATCGTGGTGGTCTGTGCGGCTGGCAACGATGGTAAAAATGCAGCCGGACAAAAGATTTATGGAGCCATACATTCCCCTGGTTCTGATCCTTCAGTCATCACGGTTGGCGCGACTAATACATACGGTTCTGATGTCCGATCCGATGATATCGTCACAACCTTTAGTTCACGTGGGCCAACACGCGGTTATTCTACCGATACTACTGGCGTCAGGCATTATGATAACCTGATCAAACCTGATCTGGTTGCGCCTGGTAATAAACTAATTGGCGCTCAATCTGCCAACCCCAAATCATCTTTATTGCCAAATGTGCGAATCCAGCAAAATCCCGTTTTGGATACAAACCTGACCACTGATAAAACCAGTAAGACCATGTATATGAGCGGGACTTCGATGTCCGCCCCCGTGGTCGCCGGAGCTGCTGCTTTATTATTACAGGTAAATCCCAACCTGACTCCGAACTTAGTCAAAGCGATTTTGATGTATACGGCGCAGCCTATTCAGGGGGTTAATTCCTTTGAGCAGGGTGCGGGTCAGCTCAATCTTGACGGTGCTGTTCGGATCGCCCAGTTAGTGGTGGCGAATCCGCAATTGCTGGTAAATGGCGCAGCCATGCTGACCGCTCCGTTGCCTGTCGTACAAACCAGCTCCATTAATGGTCAGACATGTTTTTGGGGGCAGGGAATGGTGGTTGATTATTGCCTCCTGTATGGTAGTTCGTTAATGGTCAACTGGCAGGGAATGTATGCAGTAAATGCTTCTTTCCCCGATGCAACTGTTATTGCCAATGGGCTTATCGGGTTAAATTCCAGCCTCATTTCAAATGGTGTTCTGAATACTAAAGGAGCGGTTCAAACTTCAGGGACAGTTCTCTCAGATGGCGTCGTTCTTTCGGATGGCGTCGTACTAAGTGACGGAGTAGTTTTAGGTGACGGTGTTGTGCTTGGCGACGGAGTGGTTTTAGGTGACGGCGTTGTGTTGGGTGATAGTGTCGGCCTCGGCGACAATGGTGTTTCAATGCTTCCAGTACCGATAAATTAATAACTTAAACTTTAGTAATTTAATTGATTAATTATCTGTCATAAAGAAAGGAAGCTTATTTATGTTATCCAATAGTTCATCTGTCTTAACAACTACAAACCATGTGAAAATCCGTGCAGTTAAGGAATTGCAGGAAACGGACATGGAGGCAACGCTCAGATTACTTTCTGAGGCTCCACAACAAAGCGTTCTACTGCGCGGTATGCTCATTGATAATGGCTTATCACATCCCTCAAATCGTGGCCACTTTTATGGTTACTTTGAAAATCACAGAATCGTTGGTGTTGCCCTCCTGGGTCAGGCCACGATGATTTACGCTCGTCCTGCTGCCGAAGCCGCAGCACTGGCTCATTTTGCGCAGGTTGTAATTGAAAATAACGTTACCTGCTCATTCGTTTTCGGCCCAACATCCCAGGTCGAAGCGTTTTGGGCACACCTCTCAGCCGCTGGCCGTAAAACAAAACTGGTACGCGACTTTCGCTGGTACGTTTGTCAAAAAACAAACCTGCCATTGGAGCACTTACAAATGCAATGTGCCAATAGCGAAGACCTTGCAGTCATCGCCACAGCACAAGCTACGATGTTGAAAGAAGCCACTGGCACTGATCCCAGAGAAGCCGATGCAGAAGGATTTACACGTCGCGTCGCTGAGCGGATTGAGCGTCAACGAACCTGGGTCAAGTTAGATAATGGAGAAGTAGTTTTTAAAACTGAACTCCAGTGTGTGACACCAGAAGTCGTTTATCTGGAAGGGGTTTGGGCGCGTGAAGATCAGCGGCAGCAGGGCCTGGCAAAAAGCTGCCTGTCAGAATTAGTTCATCGTCTGCTGAAACAACAATTAATGGTTACGCTGGTCGTCGAAAAAGAGGAAGAGACTGCCATTAAATTATATGAGCAAGTTGGTTTTGTGCATACTGATGATTATCAGGCAAGGTATTTAGAGCCACTTAGCTAATCTTCTAAATCAGCCCGGCAGGATTTATCTCCTGCCGGGCTGAAATTATTTTGTTGCCAATCGGGTCGTGTTTGTCTATAAAATGGGACTCCTCATTGCCCCGGGGATTTATTATTACCCCCAGGAAAAGTTGTACGCAATGAAATTGAATAGTTCCTCACTTCTCACCATCGTCAAAGGTCTCGCTTTAGCTCTTTTTTTCGTCATCGGCTATCAGGTTGCGGGCAAAGATTATCCACAAGCTACCGCCATTATCGGTTGGGCGCTTGGATTTCTGATCGGTCTTAAATTCAGCCTGCTAATGTCGCGCAAAGAATCGGAGTAGCCCAACCTCAATATCCTCGTGCCTTATCAACTACATTGAGCAATGGCAGCCCGTTGGAATAGCGGCGGACATTTTCTGCGACCACCGCCATCAGCCTGATCTGTCGGCTGGGCGCGTAGCCGGAATTGTGCGGTGTGACCACTAAATTCGGACAATCCCAAAACGGATGATCGGCGGGCAATGGCTCCGGCGTAGTCGCGTCCAATCCTGCGCCACGAATTTTCTTTTCCTTCAAGGCTCTGACCAGCGCATCGTTATCAACCAATCCACCCCGCGAAACGTTCAGGAAATATGCGGTCGGTTTCATTTTATTGAAGACCGCGTCATTGAACATCTGCCGCGTAATTTTTGTCAATGGAGCAGCGCTCATCAAAACATCTACCTGCGGAACCATTTCCATCAACCAGTCTGGATCGTGCAACTCAGCGACGAATTCCGGCTTGGGCAGCGGCTTAGCGTCCGTCGCAAATACACGCATACTGAAGCCGTAATGCAGGCGACGCGCCGTGTCAGAACCAATGCCGCCCATGCCTACAATGCCAATCGTTTTCTGGTAAAGATCATCCAGCGGAACCGTCGCGGCCTGGTATTTTCGTTGCTTGAAATTCGGAACGGAATCCTGCGTCAGGCCGCGCGTCAAACTCAGCAATAGCCCAATCGCTGTTTCGGCAATTACAGGCGAAAAAATGCGCTGCATATTACACAACACGGACGGATGCTCAATCATTTCAGGGTAGAGCCATTCAACTCCGGCAGCCCACGTGTGAATCCATTTTAGTTTTTTTGCAGTTGGTAACGTTTCACGATCAATGTTGCCGAGTACGACTTCGGCGTCTACAACTTGCCGTTTGAATTCAGCTTTGTCGGATGCAACGAGCAGTTCAATATTTTTGCCTGCCGCGCGAATCTGTTCCGTTTCAGCCACCGTCAATCTTTCCGAACAAACAATCTTGATGGTTCCATTTGTCGTTCGAGCTTCAGTTATTGGAAATGATTCAGCCGTTGAAGCAATTGCCCCAGTAGTGGCTAATCCCGCCAAAAAATTGCGACGTGAAAAGGTATCTTCGATCATTGAGTTTTCCTCCTGTGAATGCGTGAGCTTACACGCAGTAAGGGCGTAATAACACAACTGAAAACCACACCTACTGCGTATTTAGAGTCCAAAGACAAACAAGCCATTTCCCGAAGAAATCGCCACATATTGTTTGCCGCGAATTGAATAACTAATCGGATTCGTCACGATCTGTGCGCCTGCCATGAAATTCCAAAGCGGCTTGCCTGTCAACGCATCCAGCGCATAAAAATATCCCTCGCTACTGCCGCCAAAAACCAAGCCTCCCGCCGTAGCCATCACGCCCGCCATGACCGGGGAATGTAATTTGAATTCCCATTTTTGTTGCCCGGTCAAAGCGTCAAGAGCTTTGACTACGCCATAAGGTTCAATGCCAGGAATATCGCGTCCGCCGCCGCCTTCAAAAAATTCTCCGGCGTGGTAAGTCGTGTCTGATTTGAAAAAATATTGTGGATGATTTTCTCGCGCCAGCACATAAAATAATTTTGTTTGCGGGCTATACGACGGGCTATTCCAATTCGTTGCGCCGCCCAAGCCTGGATACAATAAAGTCCCTGCAACCGATGGTTCAGTGTTTGGCAATTTAATCGGTCGCCCGTTTCTATCCAGCCCTTGCGCCCACGTTTGTTTGATGTAAGGAGCGCCGCGCAAAAATTCTCCCGTCACCCGATCCAGCACGTAATAAAAAGCATTGCGGTTCGCAGTAACGATTAATTTTCGATTTCGTCCGTAGATGTTTCCATCAATAATGACGGGCACCTGGTTCGCATCCCAATCGTAAAGATCGTGCGGGGTAAATTGAAAATGCCACTTCAATTTTCCGGTGTCAGCATCAAGCGCCAACAGGCTGTCAGAAAATAAATTGTCTCCGGCGCGACTGTCGCCGTTCCAATCAGGAGCCGGATTGCCCGTTCCCCAATAAATCAAATTCAAGGCTGGATCGTAAGAACCGGTGACCCACGTCGGAGCGCCGCCGGTTTTCCAACTCTCTCCCGCCCACGTTTCGCTGCCTTTTTCTCCGGGTTCGGGAACCGTCCAAAACCGCCACATTCGTTTTCCCGTCTTCGGATCGTAAGCATCAAGAAATCCGCGAATGCCTAATTCTCCGCCTGCGATACCGACAATAATTTTATCTTTGATGGCAAGCGGCGCACCCGTCATCGTGTAGCCTGCTTTGTAATCGGCTACCACAATGTCCCATTTCGGCTTGCCCGAATGAATATCAAGCGCGACGAGATGCGCATCAAAGGTGCATAAATAAAGGGTGTCATCGAGCACCGCCAAGCCGCGATTCGGAGTCCCGCAACATCCTCGCGCATTTGTAGGAGTCGTCCGGCGATACGTCCAAAGCGGTCTTCCCGTCCGTCCATCAAGCGCCGTCACGACATGCGGCTTTTCAGAAATATACAAAATTCCATCCACGACCAGCGGAGTCGTTTCGACTTTGCCCGGATCGCGCATCTGATAAACCCAGGCTGGCTTGAGCTTCGCGACATTCGTTTTATTGATTTGCGTGAGTGAAGAAAACCGATGCGCTTGAAAGTTGCCAGAATAGGTCAGCCAGTTCTGCGGTTCTAATTCTGAACTACGAATTCGTTCATAATTAACCTGCGCAAAACTTGTAACAGCAAAAATAATCACTACTAAACAAACGTAAAATCCTTTGCGTCTTTGCGCCTTTGCATGAGAAAAATGCTGTCTCATTTTTCACCTCGCAACGAAACCAAATAAGCCACGACATCAATCAATTCATCATGTTCTAATATTTTCCTGTAGCTTGGCATCGAAGATTTCCCCCAATCTTTATGCAGCTCTAACAGCTCTGATTTAAAAAATGAATGCACACGCCCCGAAATTTCGCGCAGGTGAATTGTGAATGTATCTTCGTTAATGCGGATGCCGGAAATCTTTTTCCCGTCTTTCGTAACAACACGAACTAATAAAAAATTATCCGTAATCGCAGTGCCTGTACGAAGCTGTAAATAACTTTTCGGGACATCGGCTTGCGGTGCCAACAATGAAGTCATCAAATGCTGTCTACCGCGCCGCAGTCCGATTTCACTGAGGTCTGGCGCATACGCGCTTCCCTCGCCATTGATCGCGTGACACGAAGCGCATTCGCCTTTTGAGAAATATAATTTCTTGCCGCGCTCAACGTCACCAATCATTTTTTCACGCGGAAGCTGACCAAGGCTGCGCACATAATCGGCTAATTCCTTAAGCTCTACAGATTCTAAGCGCGTTCCCGGCATTTCAGTTCCGACGATTCCTTCGCGGATAATTTTGAAAAGTGAAGCCTCAGAATCGGCGCGATTTAATTTCGGAGTTGCAAGCGTTGGGCCTGTACCGCCTTCGCCTTTTTGTCCATGACAGGCGGCGCAATGTGATTGGAAAAGTTTTTCTCCGGAGGCATTTTTGGATGGTTGCGGGATTGGTTGTGAAAGCCAATAGAGAAAAAAACTCAGGCACAATAAGCTGAATTGAAACGTAAAGAATGTCATCAATCGTGGCATAACAGTTCAGTTTGTACGGAGTAATTAACCTAATCTTACTAATGCATGATTACATCATTGCTTAGCTTTTAAGCGATCCTGGCGGAAGTAATTCAATTTTTGCAAGCGAATATCGTGCAAGTAAATTTTCACCAAAAGCCCATCCTTCAGGCATATTACTGCGTAGCTTTAGATTGTTGAGAAGTGCATCTTCTGGCGTTGTCATAACTGCGGCCTTGCAATGAACAGTGAATATCTTACGAATAGTATCTCGACACTCCAAGTCAAAACTCAAGACCCTCCCCGCAAGTAAGCCCAATGGTACGGTATGCTCATGTCTTAAACGATTACCGAGTTCGTTAGGATATTTAGAATAGTTCAGTAGTATAATGTTCCCACCTCTCTGGCTTTCTCATATTTTTTTCATTCGCGTGTTTTTACAATCACTTGCTGCGAAGTTTTTCCGCTCACACCATCAGGATCGGTAAGCGGCACTCGTAGGATGTATTTTCTTCGAGATCAAGAATGCTGCCCGCGAACATGCGCGGCGCCCAGTACTCCGGAAAATTTCGCGCCCGCCGACTTTTTCATCGCCAAGACGAAGCAACGGCTGCGCTTCATGCCAGTTTGTCGCGCCTGTTTTGCGATACTGCACGGCTACTGCGGCGTTGCGATTATCATCGCCGCTGATTCCAAGATTCAGCAGTGTGGGCGGCTCAATAATGAATGCACCGGACGTGACGGCGTTGTTCATTTGGGCAAAAACTGGAAAGCAAAAATGTTATCGGGAGAAATGTTATGAGCTGTTTCGGGGCGATTTTCATAAGAATTTCCCAGGGAGAGGACGCACGCGAGCCGCGTGCGCTCCCAGAGATTATACCTGATCAGGGTCAATGCCTAATTCTCGAAGCTTGGCTTCCAATTGCTGCGCACGTTGCTCCGCAATTTTTTTCGCCTGTAACTCAACTTCGGCGCGTTGTGATTCCTGCTCTGCGCGTTGCGCCGCTTGTTCAGCACGCCGTGTTTGTAGTACGGCGCGTTCGTCCAGCGTTGGAATCCAGTTTCCGTCACGGTCATACCAGCGCAACCACAAACGATCCTCGTTGAGGTAGCGTCCTTTCCAAACACCAATTCCTAATTCGAGGGCTTCGACCCAGAAGCGTCCTTCGTGGTCCTTAACTTCCTCATATCGTGCACCGAACAATTTAAAAATGCGTAGCTCATTCGTGTAACGGCTAAAAACTACATAATATGGGATACGCAAAATTTGCTCGTAAACATCCCATTTCGTTGGAGGCTTCGTGACATCGCGGAGTCGTTTTCCAAGATCATCTTTTTCCGTACTCGGCGATAGAAGCTCCACTACGATTAATGGATCAATGCCTTCCTGCCACACGACATAACTCAATCGCATCTCGGAAGGCGAGCCTTTCGGCAATCCAGTGACAGCGAACCAGTCAGGACGTTTGTACTGCGTGACGTTGCGAACATCGTAATAAATATTCAAATCACTCGCAGTGAAAATTTCAGTTGATTCGTAGGTTGGGGGAATAAAAGTTTCGCCCAGCAAGCGGGCTTGCCACACGTGGAAAATATCAGGCATACCGGATTGTCCGACCTCTTCATCGGGCAAATCATACATCGTGGGAAGAACTTCTCTTGGTGGCAATGGTTCCTCAGTATAGGGAAGAGTTTTAAGTTGCATAGCCATTATTTGCGCTCCTGATAAAAACAACAGGATGGTATTACAGGGTTTTCAAATATTCAATGACCTGCCATTTTTCATTTTCACTTAACTTAAATCCAAACGGATGACCCTGATTGCTGAGGCCTGGCAGGGTTGTGGCTACGATACGGCGGCGCGCTTCGGGGGCAAGATCAGGTGCAGCCGGGGCATTGACGGTTTCATACTTCAAGCCAATATTTTTCGCGTCATATTCTTTTGCGCCTCCCATCCGCCGAAAATATTTTGGACGCGCAGCCTGTGTTAGGACACCATAAATTGTCGGGACAGAGCCATTATGAAAATATGGGGCTGAGGCCCATATGCCATCCAGCGGCGGGGCGACATAACCGTTCGGATTTTCCTCGGCGTGCGAACTATTTTGCGCAAACCAAGTTTTATTGAAGTACGCACGAAATTCTTTGGTCAATCCCTGCAATCGCACCGGGTCAGTATTGATAACTTCCAGCGGGATTAATTTGTTTGGATATTTTCCCTCAATGCCATAAGTCCCGTGACATCCGGCGCAGGTTTTCGTAAAGACTTTTTGGCCTTCACCCGCCAGCTTCGCGTTCACTGGTAACGGGTATTTCGGCGGCTGAATTGTTTTCAGGTAAGCCAGCACGTCTTTGAAATCATTTTCCCAGGCTTTGATTTTTTCGCCGCTCGGTTCGCCCATCGTGAACTGCATAATGGGACGTGCAAAATCTCCTTTGACGCCGGCATCGGCGTATAGTGCCGTTTTCTTGTTTAAATGCCACCAGGGAATCGGGTCAAGGTCGCTGTCTTTGTAATCACCCATTGGCAGCGGTTCTTTCCGTGGCGACAAATCTTCATTACGCAGGCGAAGCAATTCCAGGCTGAAAATAAAGGCGTTCGTGCGTCCCCGTGAAGCCGCAAAATTCATCGAATACGGCAATTTATATTTGGTCAGCTTCGTCAAATCATCAAAGAGCGTTTGCATGTCCAGTTCCGTATTCGGCATTCCAATCATGCTTTCACCGGAAACCGGAACGCGTCCGCCGTGACACAACATACAATTCTGCACCCAGTTGCCGCGTTCATTGACGACCATTTGCATCGGGCCGCCGCGATTATCCCAGGTCGCTTCGGTGAATCCATATCGCTCAAACGCGACTTTGCGAATTGCTTCAAGATCGTTGGATTTTAGTTTCTCCTGCCATTCCTTTTCCCAAACGGTCGGAATCTTCTCCAGCATTTTGTCGGTCAAAATCATCATGCCGTAGGGATTATGCGTGAGGTTGTACAGTCCTTTTTCTTCTGAAGTTTTTTCCGCTGCGCCAGTCCGCAAAAAAATCAGCGGCAGCGCAAACAAGCTCAGAACTAAAATTATTCGTGGCAGTTTTCTTTTGAATTTCACAATTTTTCTCCGGTATGAAAGTCCGACGTAGAGTCTTAACAATAGCTGAGATTGTAGCGAATTAACAGCTTTTCCAACACAAAAAGAATAGACCACGGATCACACGGATGAAGCCGGTCTACGCGGATCAGACCCGCGAAAACCTGCCTCATCCGTTTGATCCGTGATCTATTCTCCCTCATTCATTTTGCAACTGTGAGACTTCATCGTAAACTTCAGAAATGGCAAAAATTCTCGCATGGAGTGTTCACCTCTATACTTCATTAGGCTTAGTCTTAGCGGCGATGATTGCAGTCTTAATCATACGTGGCGGCGATCCGGCGTTCAGACTCGCGTTCTTAATGATGGTGATTGCCACCATCATTGATACGACTGACGGATGGTTAGCGCGCAAGGCTGAGGTGCGAAAATACGCACCCGGGTTTGATGGTCGCAGGCTGGACGATTTGATAGATTTCAATACTTATACGACGCTGCCGTTGTTGTTGATTTGGCGGGCGGAATTGCTGGGAACAGCTTATCAATATTGGTTGTTAGTTCCCTTGCTCGCCAGTGTCTATGGATTTTGTCAGGTCAATATCAAAACGGACGATCATTATTTTTTGGGCTTTCCGTCGTACTGGAATATTGTCGCGTTTTATTTGTAT
>JAYSTY010000293.1:0-7147 GCA_043719385.1 Blastocatellia bacterium
CGTTATTTGATTTGCTGTCAACAAATCAGGTGCTGAATAATACTCAGTTGCTAACTTCTGCGTATCCTCATTTAATCCATTTGTTTTTAGTAGAAAAAGTACAGCTTCTACAATTTGTTCTTTGGCATGATCCCACGATTTTTCAATAATTGGTTTTAAACTAGGGACGGCTTGATTTTCGTTTATCAGCCCAATGAATAGCTGCCACATGTCATGGTAATCGTTTGGGCTCTTAATAGAAAAAAACTTTTTCAATCCATAGCAGGCAATTTGGCGTTTACCGGATCGCAAAGCCGCTGCTGTTAGGTTATACGAATTGTCCTCATTATCTTTCGCTGAATAAAAGCTACGGATTGCCTCCGCTGTCTTATTTAGTGCTAGGTATAGGCAACCTAAATTAAAAGTAATCGTTGGATCATTCGGGTAATTCCGAGATAATAGTTTCCATTCTTGGATGATTTGCTCCAGTCGGTTCATCTCATTCTGTTTATGCGCGTTTTGCCATATATTTGTAAATCGGTCAAATGAGGGTTTAAGTTCAAGCTTAGTTTGAATGTTATATGTATCATCTGTAATAAGAAACTTAGGTTGCCTTATTGTAAGTATCCCTGCGCGCGTTTGCACTCGATAAGATGAATCAATATTTGCTATCTCTTCGAAATATTGAAATAATACTTGGGGCGTCCGAGGTATTAATGTCTTCGGTTGCGTTGAGGGTGTAATTGATTCCTGCGGCGTGAGTTTGCCAGTAATCACGTCAGGCAATATTTCACAACCACTTATACGATCATATGTGTAGAATGCATTTTCGCCATCTTTTTTGTGTAATTCAATTTTTTCTATGCCTATTTCAGTTAGTTTCCCCTCAACCTCTCGATTAGTGGATAATGTCAGGAGGATATTTGACCCTATAGGTACTTTAGTTTGAAATGTTCTAGCATCTAGCTTTGACATGCACACCTCTATCTTTGTGGAGTAATTAAGACTAACCAATTGGGGTATTTTTGAATTGAGGATTGACCCAAGTTTGAATCAGCTCTCTACCAAGGCTTTCTAACTATTACCGTATCTTCATATTTCTTGTCCATTTTTAGACCAGCCTCCAGAATTGCGGTTTCAATACAATTCCTAATTGTACCAATTTCTATATCTAGTTTTTTTCCCATTTCTGGAATAGAAATATTTCTTGACTCACGACCTACCCCCAAGAGTTTTAACTCTGAAGTAAGTATTGCTAACGCCTGTTGATAATCTCTGATCTGGTTATTAGTTATATGTGAAGGAGTTACTGGTACTATTGATCTTTGACCAAGCCGTCCAATTTGAGTTCTAATTTGATTACAGGCAATAGCAATTGCAAATTCAGACTGTGTCTCTAGAAATTGAGGCTTATATCCCGCCCAAACTACTCCACTTAAATCGCTTGGTAGGTGAAATTCGTAATCTCCCTCAGGGATTACAAAAAAAGTTCGTTCCAATCCAAGTTTTCCTATATACATCCCCATTTCAAGTATCACATTATCTCTTGCAATTTTTACTTCTTTTCCTCTGATCAATACAGGATCATCAGGTGTTAAAACAAAGATTCCAAAATCACATTTCTCTAGATTTTCTAACAGATTCAGAATCGTGACCTTTGAGGCTGAAAACGTTTGGTTCCAAACATTAGAAATAGCATCGTGCTGTAGCTCCGTCTGGATTAATCGGGCAAGTTTAATCCCTTCTTTTGAACTTCCGATAAAGATTTTTGGCAACTCATTGTGATGGGTTTCAATAACCATGGCTTTTTCAATTCTCCATTGTTGTGGCTTGGCGCTTTATTTTTACTATGAACAGTTTAAGCCACGAATTAGCCTTTATGTTGACTAGCCCCTTTTCGGTAATGGCAAAACAACTTGTAAGGACTTCTGGGCTGCTAATTACTGTGTTTAAAGAAATAAGACATTGTGGAGTCTAGGATAGGAGGTTTGCTCTGTCAAATGATTTCTAACACATCGTACCGTTAGTATTTACTTCCAAGCGTTTGGTAAGGTCTTCTAACTCATTAAATACACGTTTTGCCATATCTTCATCTTCTTTCATTTTCACTTTCAAAACCCCATTCGGCGTAAATTTCGCATTCGGATTTTCAGCCAGTAATTTCATTAAGCTCTCAGGATTTATCCGTGATTTTTCGCTGAAGCGAATGGCTAAGCTATCGGCGATGCGGTCAATGGAAAGGATGCCCAAATTTTCTGATTCGCGGCGTGTGCGGGAATATAAAAATAAATTCTCAACCGATTCCGGCAGCCGTCCGTAGCGGTCGGCGATTTCATCTTTGATGCGAGCGAGTTCTTCATCGGTGCGTGATGATGCAATGCGTTTGTAAGTGCGCAGGCGTTGGCTCATGTCGGAAATGTATTCGTCGGGGATGCGCGTATCAACTCCTAAATTTAATTGCGTCGTGATTTCTTCGACGATGTCTTCGCCGCGCAATTCGCTGACGGTGCGTTCGAGCATCTGGCAATACAAATCAAATCCAATCGTATCAATGTGGCCTGATTGTTGACCGCCTAATAAATTGCCGCCGCCGCGCAGTTCCAAATCCAAAGCTGCGATGCGGAAGCCTGCGCCTAAATCTGAAAATTCTCGGATGGCCGCTAAACGTTTTTTCGCAATCGGAGTCAGTGCCTGCTCGCCCGGAATCAATAAATACGCGTAGGCGCGGCGATTGGACCTGCCTACTCTTCCACGCAATTGATAAAGCTGCGACAATCCGTAAGCATCGGCGCGATTGATAATTATTGTATTCGCATTCGGAATATCTATGCCGTTTTCGATGATCGTAGTCGCCACCAGCACATCAAATTTATGTGCGACGAAATCCAGCACAGATTCTTCCATTTCTTTTTCGCCCATTTGTCCGTGTGCTACAACGATGCGAGCTTGCGGCACAGTGCGTTTAATTAAGGCTGCAATTTCGGTGATAGATTCGACGCGGTTGTGAACGAAAAATACCTGGCCTTCGCGTTGTAATTCCTGCTCAATCGCAGCGCGGATGACGGTTTCAGAAAACGCTACGACATTGGTTTGAATCGCCAGACGATCACGCGGCGGAGTTTCAATCACCGACATATCGCGCAAGCCCATCAACGACATATTCAAGGTCCGCGGAATCGGAGTCGCGCTCATCGTCAGCACGTCTACGCGCTTTTTCATTTGCTTGAGTCGCTCTTTGTGCGCGACTCCGAAGCGTTGCTCTTCGTCCACGATCACGAGAGCGAGGTCTTTAAAAATTAAGTCGCGTGAGAGAATTCGATGCGTACCCACAACCACATCCGTAGAACCTTTTTCGAGGGCGACGAGAACTTCTTTTTGTTCTTTCGGGGAACGAAACCGTGACAACAATTCTATTGTGACGGGAAACGCGGCGAAGCGTGATTTGAACGTTTGAAAATGCTGGTATGCCAAAACCGTCGTCGGAGCCAGTAACGCCACTTGTCTGCCGTCCATCACTGCTTTAAATGCGGCGCGCATGGCGACTTCGGTTTTGCCGTAGCCGACATCGCCGCACAGCAAACGATCCATCGGCATTTCGCCTTCCATATCTTTTTTCGTGTCGGCGACAGCGGTGACTTGATCGGGCGTGAGTTCATACGGGAACGAAGCCTCGAACTCTTCCTGCCAATGCGAATCGGTGCTGAATGGTTTGCGCTGCGCCAGTTTTCGTTCCGCGTAAAGCTTCAATAATTCTTCCGCCATGTCACGCATCGCGCGTTTGGCTTTGGCTTTTGTTTTCGCCCACGCGATACCGCCGAGCTTGTCTAATTTGGGTTCGGTACTTTCTCCGCTCGAAAATTTCTGAATTAAATCCAACCGCTCAACCGGCACGTAAAGCTTCGTACCTTCCGCGTAAGTCAGCAGCATGAATTCGCGGTGCTTCGGTTTAGCTTCCGTATTTGCGCCAATTGCTCGTGCATAATTTTGCGCCGCAGTAGTTGCTCCACCCGAAGCGTCGAGTTGAAATAAACCTTGGAATTGCGCGATGCCATGATCTATGTGGACTACATAATCGCCGATTTTTAAATCACGAAAATCTGACAGGAAGGCCGCCGCAGGCGAGCGCGTAGCCCTGGTTTTATTGGTGCGCCGCTCAACATGAATCGCTTCGTCAAAGATGTCGCGTTCGGTGTAAAACGTTAAATTTGATGCAGGGAGCGAGAAGCCGACGGAGAGATCGCCGATGATGGTGGTCGGTGGTCGGTAATCGGTGGTCGGAAAAGATTCGTTGTGATTAATTAACCTGACATCGTATTCGTTCAAGACTTCACGGATGCGGTCGGCTACGCCGGTGCTGGGAAGGACGAAAATTGTTTGATCGTTTTGCTGGTTTAATTCATTCGCCAGATCGCTGACTTTGCCGTGCCATTTTCGGACGGTGCGGGAACTGATGTTTGTTTCTGAAATATTGGGTTCAGGCGGAAATAAAAATAACGGACCAACTGTGCTTTCTCTTGTAAATGCTTTGTGGACTGAATTACTGAGGATTGCGGTCGCGGCTACATCTTCGGTGCTGAGTTCTTCTTCAAAACTCAACGCCGCGCTTCCCAGTAACCGAAGCTCTACGCGCTGAAGCTGTGTGATTTTTTCTCGTAATTCATCAGCGGATAAAAATAATTTCTCCGGCAACAAGGCAATATCATCCGCAGCTTCGGCACGCTCAAAGCCGCGATTTAATTCTTCCTGAATTGTCTTGATTTGTTTTTCGATTTCGGAAGGCTCATCAACTACCAACACTGTGTCGCGCAGATAATCAAACACAGAAGCGGTCAGCGGCTTCACCAACGGCAGCAAAAATTCCCAGCCCTGAAATGGCTCGCCATCGTCGGCATAGACTAAACGATCACGCAACGCCCGATCATATTTTTCATCGTGCCAATGTTCACGGGCGATGTTTGCCCAATCTTTGAAATCCTGCGCCGAAGACCTTTCATCGCGCATCGGCACGATGACGGCTTCTTCGATGGTTCTAAGTGAACGCTGTGTTTCAGGATCGAATTCACGAATCGAATCAATTTCATCGCCGAAAAATTCTACGCGAATTGGATGCAGCGCTTCTTCGCTTTCATCTATGCCCCGGCTCGGAGAATAAAAATCCAGAATGCCGCCGCGCGAAGAATATTCGCCGACGTTGCCCACCGGATCAGCGCGAACGTAACCAATCGCGTGCAAATGATTGAGCAGTTCATCAAGCGGCAATTCCTCGCCGATACGCAACATCACTCCGGCCTGTTTTGTTTCCTGCGGTGGAACAAATCTTTGCAGCAATGAACGCGCCGTCAACATCACAATCTCGCCTGCGCCCGAAGCCAATCTCCACAATGCCAACGCTCTTCGCTCAAGCAATTCGGCGTGCGGAGACACTCCGCTGTACGGATCACTTTCCGAAGCCGGCAAAGTGAAAACCTGCTCTTCACATTCGTTGCGATTGTTGATGGAATTGTAGAAAAATTTCAGGTCGCGCTCTAAATCTTCGAGATCACGATTGCGAAGGCTGAGAAAGGCGAACCGCTTGCCCGTCGCTTTTTGCAGTGATGCAATGACCAAAGCTTTCGCACCATTGCCGAGACCTGCAAGGCTGACGACTCGCTTGCCTGTGCGAATTTCGGCAATAAGGTTTTGAATGGGTGTTGATTGTAGGTAGTTTTGCAGAGACACAATAATTGTTAATGGTGGTAAATGTAGTTATAACCGTCTACATCAGTCGCTGTTACACCAAGTCAATGTACCCATTCCTATTCCGAACCCATAAAATGGATATAAAAACGGATCTAAAGCAAGGTGCTTATATTTAGCTTCTATAGCTGCACGTTGATCGGCGTAATTCCCCTCTTGTCTTGTTGGTTTGGTTGCAGGTTGATCGTCTACTTTTACATAAATCATAGCCTCCATTGATTGATCTAGTCGAGTTCGGTCAACAGTTAGCATTTTCGTTAATATAGATGATTGAAGTAAATCATCTATAAAATCTGCTGTTTCTTCATCAATACCATGACAGCACCAGCCCTTCCATTTTGATCCTGTAAAATGGTCATGTAGTTTTTTGTCAAGTTTCTGCACTTCATCATCCAATGGAATATAAATCCCCTCTTCCGCGAGTTGCCAACATGAATATCCACCAACTTGGCTTGTAAATATTACTCCCGACTCACAATGAAAGATCAATCCCAAACCTAGACTTTCGTACAGTTCAACCTCTCGTTTCGACTTTATAGCAGCATTCTTTTTTTCATCATTTGTGATTCGCTCAATAATCTCTGTAGTCGAAACTCCCTCTACAAAAGGCAAGCTCATCACCTTCCCTCTAGCCGCTTCAACTTCTTCGCGTCCGATGATCGCGTCTACGCCCCAATCTCCACCTTTGACTAAAATATCGGGCAGCAGTTCTGCAATGGTTTCACGCGGAGAAATGTCATCGAAGATCATTACATAATCCACGCAGGCGAGCGCAGCCATTACCTCAGCGCGTTCATTTTCTTTGAGAATTGGGCGGGATTCGCCTTTGAGAATTTTTACGGCGCGGTCGCTGTTGAGGGCTACGATTAAGACATCGCCGAGGTCTCGCGCCATTTGCATGTAGCGCGTGTGTCCGGGATGCAGCAGGTCAAAACAGCCGTTAGTGAAAACTACGGTTTTGTTTTCTGAGCGCCAGTTTTCGCGTTCTTGTTGGAGTTGATGGAGAGAAATGACTTTGCCCATAAAGGGCGATCTTAGTCGAGAGCAGGCTGGTGAGACAAGGAGTTGAATCCCGCAGGCAGGGATTAATTATCGCTTCGATCTCTGATTATTTACTGAGGATCAAAAATAAACCCAGTAATAAAAGATTGAAGCCAACTAATAATCGGCATAATAAAGTTTCATCTCGCTGTTGTTGTTGTTTGTTGATTCCGAACATCACTGCCTCCGAATTTTTAATCTTACAAAGGGGAGCAAACTTGCGAGGCAGTATTGCAAAAGGTGTGCCGATGAATTGGAAATGAAATTATGCCTGATTTTATTGGCTGGATTGGAGGCTGGCTGTAACTTCCGCTCCCTGATGATTAACCATAACGGCAATTCAACGTTACGATATGGTGTAATTATTCGCTGAGCGCACGATAACCAGGTT
>JAYSTY010000294.1:0-17517 GCA_043719385.1 Blastocatellia bacterium
GTTGGGACTTCGCTGCCCGCAAAGGGGAAGCTCGCTTCTTTGCCGCGACACCAGAACACTAATTCGCCTGCGCCCGCGCCGACAGAATCTATGGCGACCAAAGGTTTGCCGACCGGACGCAAGGCAGCATCAAGCGTTTGAATCACCATCAGCTTGCGGCCTTCGAGCGTCGAGTTTTTAATAGTGGCAACGACATTGCCGAGGACGCGAGCGAGTTGCATAAAAATATTTTTTGCCAGAAATTAAAATCTGAATCCGTTTGTGACTGCCATCAAAGTTTTCGTGCGACGATTCTCAACCTGCGATAATCAGCGTACCATTGACCGTCAATATATTGCACCCTGCGCAATTTTTTTTCTGCCAAAGCAAAGGCGGTTTCGCGCAATTCTTCGGATAAATTTTCCGTTTTCATCACCGCGAACATGCGCAGCCAGTTTTTCATTCCGTCTTCACCGTCCAGTTTTGTGGGGCGGTCAAAAAGAAATGCCTGATTGATTTCGAGGCCGTATTTTTCGAGCCAGGGCGCGTATTCGCCAATTGACGGAAAATACATTGCACGGCTCATTCCAGCGATTCCCAATTCCGTCAGCGCTTCACCGAGTGCATTCATAATGTTGGCAATATTATTTTTGCCGCCAAATTCGACGACCAATCTGCCGCCCGATTTGAGGGCTTGCTCCATACATTTGACCGCTGCTTCAGCATCGGAAATCCAGTGCAATGTCGCGTTGGAAAACACGGCGTCAAAAGGTTCAGTGAAAGAAAAATTAGTCGCGTCAGCCTGGATAAATTCGAGGTTTGGATAAGCCGCCTGTGCCTTTTCGATCATCGCGGCGGAACTGTCAAGGCCCGTAATGCTGGCTCCTGCTTCAGCAATTTGCGCAGTCAAATGACCAGTGCCGCAACCAACATCAAGAATCCTTTCGCCCGGCTGCGGATGCAGCAGCGCCAGCAAATCTTTGCCGTATTCATACACGAACGAATGCTTTTGATCGTAAAGCGCTGAATTCCATTTGTCGTTAGGCATTTTGATAGTTGGCAATTATTGGTTATTCTTCGTGCTGCAAAAAAAGATTATAGATGACGGACGCGAATTATCGAAGCCTCGAAGTCATACTGATCGGGAATCAATCTGAATGTATAAGGAATCAAAATGAATAAACAGTTTTGTCAAAACAGAATGGTGGTTACGCTGATTGTTTTTTGTTCTCTGGTGTTGCAGCCGTTTGCGCAAACAACTCAGGCAGTAAAGCCCGAAAATATTGATACCGAAGTCAATACGAAGATGCGGAAAGAAGGTATGGAAAATTCGCAGATTATGCGAACACTGCATTTTTTCACTGACGTTTATGGCCCGCGCCTGACTGGCTCGCCCAATCACGAAAATGCCGCAAAATGGGCCATCAAACAAATGCAATCGTGGGGCTTTGCCAACGCACATTTAGAACCTTGGGATTTTGGTCATCCGGGCTGGCTTAATGAACATTTTTCGGCGCACATTATTTCGCCCGTCAAAGATCAATTGACCTGTGAAGTATTGGCGTGGACGCCGGGAACAAATGGCACGGTTACAGCTCAGGCATTTCAAATGATCCTGCCTGAAAAACCTGCGCCGGAAGAACTTACCGCTTACCTCGGCAGCGTCAAGGACAAAGTCAAAGGCAAAATTGTTTTGGTTGGCAAATCGCAATTTGTGCCTGTGACGATTGAACCTGCGCCGCGTCGCATAGATGACAAAATAATCAAAGAACGACTCAATTCTGATAATCCTGCGCCGTTTGGCCCAAGGCGGCAGCAGGAACCACCTGACCCGAAAAAACTCACGCCGCGTCAAATCGGTGAACAGGTAGACAAATTCCTGCTTGAAAATGGAGCAGCAATCAGAGTTGATGATGGCGGACGTGATCAGGGACAAATTCGCGCCTTTAATAATCGTAGCTTTGACACCACAAAAGTTGTGCCAACCGTGATTATGCGCAACGAAGATTATGGGCGCATCTCCCGTATTTTGGCTGATGGTACGGCGGTTGAACTTGCCTTCAACATCGGGAATCGGAGCTATCCCGAAGGCAAAACTTCCTACAATACAATTGCTGAAATTCCCGGCACGGACAAAGCCGACGAAGTGATTATGCTGGGTGGACATCTTGATTCGTGGCACGCGGCAACAGGCGCCACGGACAACGCCATTGGTTGCGCCACAATGATGGAAGCCGCACGCATCATCAAGGCGCTCGGGCTGAAACCGCGCCGCACAATTCGCGTGGCGTTGTGGAGTGGCGAAGAGCAGGGACTGCTGGGATCGCAGGCTTACGTCAAAGAGCATTTTGGTGCAGCAGAAAACCCGAAGCCGGACTTTGCAAAGTTTGGTTGTTATTTCAACATTGATTCCGGCACTGGTCGTGCGCGGAGCTTCGGCGTTTTCGGGCCACCGGAAACGGCTGCGATTCTGAAACAGTTTGCTGCGCCATTTGAAGATTTAGGTGTGATGGGAGCAATGGCTTCCAAAAGTCGTGGCCTCGGCGGTTCAGATAATACCTCATTCAATCAGGCCGGATTGCCGGGGATTGGCGTGATGCAGGACCCGATTGAATATGGGACGGCGACGTGGCATACGAACCTGGATAATTACGAACGGATTATTGAGGACGATGCGAAGAAATCAGCAATAGCAATTGCGGCGGCTGTGTATTATCTGGCGATGCGGGATGAACTGTTGCCACGTTTCAGCCAGGCAACAATGCCTGAATTGCCGGCACGACCTGGCGCTGCACCAGCGGTTGTTACTCCGCCGCCGACAACACCAAAATCGCGGTAGCTAATTTTGCACGGGCGGTGGCTTGTCCCCGCCCGTTGCTTCTCTCAAAAAACCAACCGCGATGAAATATTCGGCCAGATAATACGTTGACCAGATTAAAAATCCGGCCAGCTTTCCGCCGACTACATTTTTGAATGTGCTCAGGGCAATCAGCGAATCGGAAAGCATAAACAAGCTTGCGCCAATCACGACCCAGGCCGTTTTGAAATTCGCCAGCGCCACCGTGCTGACCATTGTGGTCAGCACGCACATATACACTGTTACCGGAATTGACAAGCCATTTGGCACAGGTAACAACCACCACAACATCACCACGAGAAAAGCAATTATCACTGTCAGCAAAAGCTTCTGCACAATATTTATTCGCAGCGGCTTTGACCAGTTGCGAAGCCACAGCGTGATGAAAAAAAGATGAGCAACCAAAAATGACAGCAGCCCAAAGGCGAAATAATCTCCGTTACGCAAGGCCAGAAAAACATCGCCCATACTTGAGAAAACCAGCGCACTGCCCATTAACTTTCCCGCCAGATTTGGCAGGAGTCGAAAAGCAATTATAGCCAGCGGCGACACGGCGAGGCCTTTGATAATTGCATTGATGATCCAGTAGCTGTGGATTTGTTCGGCAACTAAAAACGGCGCGAGTAAATAGTTCGCGCCGCAAAAAATCGAGAGAATTAATAAAGCGCGATCAATTGCTTTCAGTTCGCGCCACTGCCAGACAGCCAAAGGGCTGAGATTCATTTCACTTCTCCTGGTGGCTTTTCCGGTGGCTCCGGCTTTTCGGGTTTGTCGGATTCTGCGCCTTCGATAAATTTGATGTCGGACTCGAACTTACGATAGAACTTGAAAGAAATCAGATTGCGAGAATAACTTTTCTGTCCGCGATTCAACATCATGACTTCGGCTCTGATCGGCAGTAAAACTTCGCCTTCAACGCCACGCAATTTGACCATTTCATAATCAATGGTTTTGTCACCGCTGAAGGTGCGATATTGGACGGGCGGGTCTTCAACCGCCTGTTCAATGCGTAAGACATCTTTCGTTTTCGCATCAATCCACACCGTACCCGCGTAACCCGGAATGAACTGCGGGTCATCGTTAATTCTGACAACCAGCTTTGATTTTTGTTGCGTCACGCGATAATCGTAAATTAAGGTCTGATGCGTACCGAGTTTTTCTTTTCCGGCAGGTTTGAAAACGGCCTCGGTTGCCGGATCAAATAAATTGTCCAATGTCGAGGCAAATTCTCCGGCGGAACTGGCACCCCCGGAATTATTGATATTTCTCGGTGATAACAGACCATTGACCGGCAGCGGTTTATACGTTTCATGTTTGCGATTGTAGGTTAGCTCATAACGCAATTCATCTATGCGCTGCCAGGAGCCGGAGCCATCGAAATCCATGGAGCGCTGCACTTCCTGAGTACAGATAAAATCAGGCATGCCATCAACGTAATCTTTGACCTTCTGGCGGACTTCTTCGATGATTGGATCGGCGATATTAACTTTAGTTGAGACCAATACATCAGACGCCGGAGCATATTTTTCACCGGCGCGTTTGATAGTATTCATTAAGTGCGGATGCGCTCCATTAAATCGGAAGCGAGACACAATTTCCGGCGTCGGATCGAACGCCACACCCAGGCGCTGAATCCGCGCTGCCAGATCATTTTCGGTCATGTCACGCCCCACATTTCGCCGTAACGCCATGTTAATATCCTGCGGCGTGTAAGGTTGCGTTTGTTGCGGAGCCGATACTGGTTGTTGCGCCAAACAGAAAACGTTGAGAAAAATTGCGGTTAATAAAGTTAAGGTACAAATTCGAACGGTTTTCATAAAAAATCCTTTTGGTCTGAACCAGTTGAGCATAGCACTCGCCATCGTCATTTCCAATTTGTAAAGGTTGTAAATGCGACGCAAGTGAACGAGGGTATACAGATGAATAAAATCAAATTAGGGTTGGAAGTCCTGCTGGCAGAAAAGATTAATTTATTACGCGGCGCCCGCGTCGGCCTGATTTGCAATCCGACGACGGTCAACCATGCGTGGCAACACGCCGCCGATTTATTTCACGTGCACCCTGACATCAACCTCACCACTTTGTTTGGCCCGCAACACGGCATTCGCGGCGAAACCCAGGACAACATGATTGAGTGGGAAGGCTTTCGTGATCGGCGCACGGGCGTGATGGCGTATTCGCTTTATGGAACTACGCGCCAGCCAACTAAGGAAATGTTAGGCGAAGTGGACGTGCTGGTCTTTGATGTGCAGGACGCAGGCACGCGTGTTTACACGTTTATTTACACAATGGCGCTGGCAATGCAGGCGGCGAAAGAGTTTGGCAAAAAAATGATTGTGCTTGATCGCCCCAATCCAATTGGCGGAGAGGGAATTGAAGGGAGCCTGCTTGAGCAGGGGCACGAATCGTTTGTCGGAATGTTTCCGCTGCCAATGCGGCACGGGATGACAATCGGAGAATTAGCCTTACTGTTCAATCGTGAATTCGGCATCGGCTGCGAACTCGAAGTAATTCAGATGCAGGGTTACAACCGCGATTTATATTACGACGAAACGGATGCGCCCTGGGTTTTACCTTCACCAAATTTGCCGACCATAGATGCGTGCATCGTTTATCCCGGCACAGTTTTTTTGGAAGGTACAATGATTAGCGAAGGACGCGGAACGACACGACCATTTGAATTAATTGGCGCACCTTATGTTGACGCTGACGGCCTGGCTGATTACCTCAATGCCTTACAATTACCTGCTGTCCATTTTCGTCCACACAGCTTCCTGCCGACATTTCAAAAACACGCCGGAGTCATCTGTCACGGAGTTCAGCTTCACGTCCAGGCCCGTCGTGCCTTTGCGCCTGTGATTACGGGCATCGCCATTATCAAAGCGATCCATGACCTTTATCCACAGGATTTTCAGTGGAAGCAGCCGCCGTATGAATATGAATACGAGCGCCATCCATTCGATGTAATTGCGGGGTCAAAAAAATTGCGCGAGCAAATCGAAGGCGGCATGGCGATTGATGAAATTGCCGCAAGCTGGCGAGGCAATGAACAAATATTTGCTGAACAGCGCCGACCATATTTGCTTTACTAAACCGCTGTGATAAAAAAATACATCTGCTAATTAACAAATCATGGACAATCAATTTGAACATCAGGTAGCAATCATTACCGGAGCCGCATCCGGCCTCGGCTTGGCGATTTCGCAGCGGTTAGCGAGTCTCGGCGCTCACGTCGCAATGTGCGATTTACAAAAATCTCCTTTGCAAAAAGCGGCGCAGCAAATTGGCGCACATCCTTTTCAACTTAACGTCACCGATGAAAAGCAGGTCGGCAGGGTCATTAACAAAATCGCCAAACAATTTGGACGGATTGATATTCTCGTTAACTGCGCAGGCGTGACGGGTAAAACAAATATCAATACGCACGAAGTAGATTTTGCGGACTTCAAATTTGTTTTTGCAGTGAACGTCAACGGCTGCTTTCTGACTTCGCGTGCAGTGTTGCCGTTTATGCTCAAACAAAATTACGGGCGCATTTTGCACATCGCTTCGATTGCGGGCAAAGACGGCAACGTCGGGATGCTGGCGTATTCGGCATCGAAAGCCGCAGTCATTGGCCTGACAAAAGTCCAGGGCAAGGAATACGCCGAACATGGAATCACGGTGAACGCGCTGGCGCCGGCAGTGATTCGCACGCCAATGGTCGAAGCCTTGCCGGATGAGCAGGTGAAATATATGACCGACAAAATTCCGATGAAGCGTTGCGGCACACTGGAAGAGGTAGCCAGTATGGCGGCGTTCATCGTTTCACCCAGAGCGAGTTTTACGACGGGTTTCACCTTCGATCTGACAGGTGGCCGGTCAACTTATTAACAGACAACCGGAAAGGGTTTTTTCATGCTTCGTAAAGCTTTCATCATGCGGCTGCACCCGGGGAACGAAGCCGAATATGTACGTCGCCACAATCCGATTTGGACAGAATTACAAGCCGTGCTGAAATCGCACGGCGTACATAATTATTCCATTTTTATTGATCGTGAGACGAACAAACTTTTTGCTTACGCCGAGGTCGAATCCGAAGAATTGTGGCATAAAATTGCGACTACTGAAGTCTGTCAGCGCTGGTGGAATTATATGAAAGACCTGATGGAAACCAATGCTGACAATAGCCCACTGACAATTAACCTCGACGAAGTTTTTTATCTGGAATGCGACATTGCTTTATAACCGTCTTAAATGATCACAAAATGAAACGCCTCCTCCTATCGTTCTACATAAAAAAAGCCTGCTCATTGAGCAGGCTTTAGAGTTTCGTTTTTTCTTCGACTAGAAGTTGAACCGGACACCAAATCTAACGTTACGGAGAGCCTGATAGAGCGAGGGTTGTCCGTAGAGGCTACTAACCGGATTGGTTCTTCCGTTAGTTGCCGCACCTGTTGCACCCTGAATGCTCAAATTAGCGCCGCTGGCCAAGCCAGCAACCTGTGCGCCGATTTGGCCGTTCAGGATTTTGTTCAGCACACTTGTTAACGTTTGCGTGTTGCTATTGTACGTTGGATCAATGTCATTTGCCGAAATCGTATTAGTAACTCGATACTTACCAGTAACCAGAGTAACCGGGGTATTCTGATTGAAAGCATTTAAGACGTTAAAGTCAAAAGCTACTGTATAACGTCCGTCGTGTCCGAATTTATAACGATGCGTCAAGGAAAGATCAGTTTGCGTATAGATCGGAGTTCTGCCCAAATCACCACGCTTTGATAAGGGAATTGAGGTGGCAACCACAGACACAAAGGTTGTCACTGGTGTTCCTTGTAGTCCGGTAAAGAAGAATGACAAATCAGTAGAATGAGCTTTACTCATCCACTTATTGAATGAATAACCACCGTAGGCCTTGAATGCATGCCGACGGTCAGACGCCAGGAATCCGTTATCGGGTTCGCCAGATGTTGTGTAACCATTAATGGCATAATCAAAGAAACGATTGGTTGCTGGTGAAGAACGTCCGGTACCAGTAGCAGCAGTGATTTCGTCCGAACTAGCCAGACCGGAATAGTTACCGTATAAGCGGCTCCAAGTGTAATTTACATTGAAAAAGTAGTTGTTCGACAACCGTTTGTTGAGAACTACTTCAAAAGCATTGTACAAGCGTTGGGGTTTCGCTGACTTGGCATAACCCGTAGCTTTGTCGAGTTTTAAATCAAGACCTTCACCTGGATTACCGATGGGGTAATTTTCTGATTCGCTGAGTCCCAGAATACCGTGATCTTCAATAGCGGAATCAACATTCTTGCGTGTATAACGAGCTGACAAGACAAAGCTTCTCGACAACTCTCTTTCAAATCCAACCGTAAATTCACTTTGGCGGAACGGTTTTAAGTCAGGATCAATGCCTGTTACTGGCAGCCCCAACGCCGTAAACTGCGCTGCGGTCAAATTAGATGGAATACGAAAATCTCTTTGCAGTTGGCTTAATCCGCCTGCGGTTGTGGGGTTTCCACCGCCGAGAGGATCCGCCCACGTTCCCAGAATTTTCGCTGGCGTATAATAGTTGTAACCTGGATTGGCAGCAGTAATGGGGAAGTAGTCTGTACGGAAAAAGTTACCACCAAAAAGTCCACGCGGAAGATTAAATTTCAAACGGTCATAAAAACGACCATAGCTGGCGTAAATTTTCGACTTGCCATCTCCGAACAAGTCAAAGGAACCACCTAAGCGCGGAGCAATTTTTTTGCCCCAACCTAATCGAATTGGGGGGATCGGCGAACCGGCTAGAGCGAAACCTTCGTTATAAGAAGGTAAGTCCTCTTTTTCAATTCTCACTCCCAGGTTTAAAGTAAGACGGCGGGAAGGTTGCCATTTATCCTGTCCGTAAATAGCCTGGTAGTTGTTTTTAGCAGACCCTTTGGCACCAGATCTGGAAAGCGTTCCTACCCCAATACAGTTTGCTGTGCCTAAGGCGCAAGGAAGGCTGACGCCCGTGCCGGCTTGCGCATAATCCTGACCATAGAAAAGTGTTACTGTACCCGTACCAGCATTTCCGCCTAAGACATCATTGCTGGTTCGTCCATATTGATAGCCGCCTTTAAACTCATGTTTGCCACCAAAATCATGCGGAAGATAGCTAACGTCGGCGTTGTACTCATTTTTGAGCGAAACGTCATACGAGGTAATGGAATTCGTAGCAAGATTTTGGAAACCAATACCACCCGGACATCCCGTCACAGTGGTTGAATATGCAGCTTGTGACCCACCGCAAACATAGCGGACTTCGTTGGCCAATGCGTAGTTACCACCTTTTTGATTCTGAAAGGCGCGTCCATAACGGAACGTCGCAATCAAAGTGCTGGTTGGCGTGTACGTCATTTGACCGGTGAAATTGTTTGAATTAATCCGTCCACCTTGCAGTCGCGCATAATCACCGGAAAAATATGAAAATCCAGCGTACTGAGTGTTCACAGGATTACCAGTTGTAATTTGAGCGAAAGGCAGGTTGCCGTCAGTAATGTCAGGGTTCCACAAATAACTTACCGAACCGCGCAAATTATTGAAAATCTGAGCATCCACTTTGGAAAAAGCATATTCGAATCTTTCGTTTCGTTTGTACTTGATCTGGTCAGGCTGTCCGGTTGGAGACACCGTGCGTGGTGTCGGGACAAATTGACCCGTTGAGAAATTCGCATTGGTTGGAGGGAGAATAAAAGATGAGGTGCGCGTAACTCTAAAAATCTGTGGCGAATAACTACCCAGGAACCACACCCGATGTTTGATGAGTGGGCCGCTAAAAGTTGCCGTCGGGTATAGGTTAAGAAACTTGTCTCTTTGCGGTCTGAGCAGAAAAGTATAATCAGGATTGGCTGCGATAGCCGCAGCGGTAGAGCTACTCGAAACAAACCGAGACATCGCCGCTCTGGGGCGAGGCTGTAATGCACTGGCATCAAAGGCCGAACTAATTTCCCCGTGAAAAGTGTCTGAACCTGATCTGGTCGCAACCACGATCACACCACCGGAAGCGCCACCGTGCTCTGCTTCAAACCCACCGGTTTTAACCTGAATTTCAGCCACAATTGAGGTTGGAATGTTGTTGATTGGGTTAAGGGCGCCAGTTAGGTAATTTTCAAGCGGAAGTCCATCCACAATAAAAGTATTTTCTGAACCTGAAGCGCCATCTACCTGGAAACCACCTGAGAGGGGTTCTGGTCTGGTGCCTGGGGAAATATTCAAAAGCGAGGTAAAGCCTACGCCTTTGGGTAACTGCTCAATTAGTTTGGAAGTGATGTTTGTCATCACTTTACTATCGGAAGTATCTATTGCCACTCCCAGCGCGTCAGTTGTCACCACTACCGAATCGGTTGCCGATGCGATCCCCAACTTAATTGTAACAGTTGTAGAATTCTCGATGGTCACGGTGACATTGTCTATCGCAGTTGCGGCAAAACCACCAATGGCCATGGTCGTAATTTTATAAGTGCCGCCAGGAATTTGTTGCAGGCGGAATGCGCCCTGGCTGTCGCTTTGTACATTGCGGGTAAACCCGACCGAAACACCTGTCACCGTAATGGCAACATTAGGCACAACGCCGCCATTGGCATCAGTAACTACGCCTTCGATGTCTCCGGTTGTACGCTGGGCGAAAATTGCTGATGTACAACAAAGAATAGCGAACAGCATCATTATGCCGTAGCTGAAAACTCGGTTCATTTGAATCCTCCTGAAAAATTGACCACCTGTGGCGGTGACATTGTTTCAGTCCCTTGCCGTATAGTGATGTAGATTTGTTACTTGCTTGAAATGACCTGAATTATTTAGAAGCAGCTTTGTATGAGAGAAGATGCTGTTTCTTTCCAAGTCTTGATCAGAGTTTAAGGCAATTAGCCTGCCACCAAACAAACACCGCATAGTTGACAGGTAAAGCTCTTATTTTCAATGGATTGATATTACTTGTAAGATTGGTTTACCTAAGCAGTTGTTCAGGATTTTGGATTGGGTTCAGATTTTTGGATTTAAGGATATGTTTCTGTCTTCGGCATTGGAGGGAAACTCGGGTTTACCAAAAGGGCGAGGTGTCGCTATCAGGAAATCCAATAATTTGAATTTGATTCAAAAATATGAACGAAATGTAGCTTTACCGAAAATGTTTCCCCTCAGCTAAATAAACCATCCAGAAGGCTTACTCTTCCTTTATAGGTGTTAGACCAGAATATTAGTCCAGATGGAATAACAGTTGCGTGAAATCAGCGGTTACTGATTTCACGTAACCTGAGTGCTGTCTGGAATTAATCAGAAACAGAATTTTAAAACCTCAATGAAGTCATCAATAGCAAATTCAAACGTCCTTAAATTAGTTTTGTAATCAACGTGCGGCACAGCAAACCTGAGCCGCATTAATCTGAATTTACCCAAGGAGGGTTCACAATGAAACAAGCAACATTTTCAGGCATTATTAAAAATGCTTTGAATATTTTGTGCATTACCATTTTATTTTCACTGGTTGCATTTGCCCAGGAGAATACGGGTAGCGTACAGGGATCAGTTAAAGATCCATCAGGTGCCATAGTACCTGGTGCTAAAGTAACCTTAACCGGATCTGGTCTGGTACGGTCACTTGATGCTATTACTGATAGCCAGGGAACATACTTATTCCCTAAAGTCCCGGCTGGAACTTACACTGTGACGGTGGCTCAAACCAATTTCAAGACTGTCAAGAACGAAGAAGTCAAAGTCGTATTGGGTTTTGCCAGTGCCGTTGACGTAACGTTGACAGCGGGAAACATTTCTGAAGCGGTCACAATCACATCTGGTGGTGATACCATTGACGTGTCTTCCAGCAAAGCCGCGACCAACATCACCCAAGAGTTCGTAGATAAAACACCAAAAGGTCGCCAGTTCCACTCCTTACTAGTGGTGGCTCCAGGTGTACGCCCCGAACCCAAGTCCGGCAACTTCGGCGTCGGTGGTTTTCAGATCAATGGCGCAAGCGGTTCAGAAAATACCTTCGTGGTTGACGGCGTGGACGTTTCCGACGTTCGTCGCGGTGCGCTCAGAAACAATGACTCGCTGCCCTTCGAGTTCGTCAAAGAAGTTCAGGTCAAGACCGCCGGTTTTGAAGCTGAATATACCGGTACAATGGGTGGTGTCATCAACGTCGTCAGCAGGAGCGGTTCCAACGAGTTTCACGGTGACGCCTGGTTGCAAATGAACGGCGCAGCGTTGAACTCGCGACCACGCGGTTTATGGCGGCGCACGACAGCGGATGTTACGAAAAATGAGTTCTTTCGTGCGAAAGAAGATGAGTATCGTACTTTTTACCCTGGCTTTACCTTTAGCGGGCCGATCATCAAAGAGCGTCTGAATTTTTTCACCGGTTATACCGCTGATTTAAATCGCACCGAGCGCACTACCGCCTTCGCAGCCGGCACACGCACGACAACTCGGCGATTTATTAGCCATCGCGGAGTCGCCAGGGTTGATTACGCGCCGACGCAAAAATTACAGATCAACACATCTTACTTTTGGAACCCGGTCAAGCAGGTCGGCGACCTCACAGGCAATGACCCGAGCGTTGCAGCTCCCTCGACTGATTTCTCAATTCGTGGTGGCTACGTTCCAGCTTCCAATTACACAGCATCGGCGGTCTATACTGTCACTCCGAACTTTATTCTGGAAGCTCGCTACGGCTATAAGTATCTCAACGACAAAAATGGTAATTATGGCCTTGCTGCTGCTCCCTGGTATAGGTGGAATGCTTCGACAGCCCCAGGAGTGGGTACCGATGCCCCCTCAATTGTCACACAAGCAAAACTTACCCAGACTCAATACAATGCGATTCCAGTAGCTTACCGACAGGCTAATGGTTTCCAGAACGTGGCTTCTACCTTTGGCATCCAGCGAGATATTACCACTCGTCACAATGTCTATTTAAATGCCATTTACCTGACAAACTGGTTTGGCCAGCGTCATAGCTTCAAAGGTGGTTTTGCATTGAACCGCCTGAATAATGACGTCCTTGACAATTACACCCAGGGACGATTTGAGATTGTTTGGGGTGAAGCGATCAGCCGCGGCAGCATCCAGGGAGTTCGTGGTGACTATGGTTACTACATTTGGCGCGATGGTGTACGCCATAATGCTCAAGTCAGCAGCCGTAATCAGGGCTACTATGCCCAGGATTCCTGGCAGGTACGGAAGAACATCACCCTGAACCTCGGCGTTCGCCTGGAAAATGAATTCCTGCCGCCTTACACGAAGGTAGTCGCAGGCAACAAGGTTCCGAACCCCATCAGTTTTGGCTGGGGAGACAAGATTTCTCCGCTCCTCGGGGGTGCGTGGGATATCCGTGGTGATGGCAAATGGAAACTCAGTGCCAGCTATGGTCAATATTATGATTTAATGAAGTATGAATTGGCGCGTGGTTCGTTTGGCGGTGATTACTGGCATGACCATTACTACAAACTGAATGATCCCGATCTGTCTAAACTCTCGTTGGCGAATCCGGCGGCTTTGGCTGGCGGTACGCCAAAAGTGCTGGACGTTGATAACCGCACGGTACCCATTAACGCGCAAGGTCAACTTGACGGCATTGACCCCGACATTAAACCGATGTCGTCCCGTCAATACTCGATTTCGCTTGATCACGAAATTAAACCAGGCATGCTTTTCAATGTACGGTACACGCGCAGCCGTCTGGTTCGCGGCATTGAAGACATCGGCGTGCTTGATGCAGAATCAAACGAAGTCTACACAATCGGCAATCCTGGATTCGGTCAAACGGATGCCACTAAATTCAAAACTACAAGTGGCGTGCCTCTGACGCCAAAAGCCACGCGCAACTACGATGGTGTCGAATTTCGACTGGATGGTCGTTTCAGCGAAGGTATCTTGAAACGCCTGAACTATAATGCCTCCTATACTTACAGCCGCCTGTGGGGCAACTGGGGTGGACTGGCCAATTCCGACGAAGGTGGTCGTTCGGACCCGAACGTGAGTCGTGCGTTCGATCTTTCGCCTGGCAACTTCGATTCGAAGGGACAGAACGTTTTTGGCTTGCTGGCGACGGATCGCCCGCACACCTTAAAGCTTTTCCTGAACTATGCCCAACCGTGGGGCAAGTCGGGTGAAACACTGTTCTCAGTCAACCAGATTGCTTATAGCGGTACCCCACTCACGTCTACAGTTGGATTCATCGTCCCCGTTTTCTATGCAGGACGTGGCGATTTAGGGCGTACACCAGTATATACACAAACTGATCTCTTGATTTCGCATACGATCAGCTTGGGTGAGCGTGTTAAGCTGAAGCTTGATGCCAACTTCACCAATCTGCTCAATCAGGGTGCTGTAATTGATACCGACCAGGCCTTCAACCGTAGTGGTAGCATCAATATTACTGACGCGGCTTTCTACAAGGGTGGCTGGGATGTCAATACGCTAGTCAATTCAGTTACCGGAGCAGTTCCGTCGAAGAACATCAACTATAAGTTTGCAAATGCCTATCAAGGCATTCGTGATGTTCGTCTTGGGATGCGTCTAACGTTCTAAGTTTCGTCCTACAGGACTGAACTAAAACTTATGAGGGCTGCTCGTTCACTCTGGACGAGCAGCCCTATTTTCATTTCAATCAAATTTTCCTCAGCGGCGCATGTCAAGCCTCAACTTATGACTTCTGTTTGCTAATTTCCTTCAGGCTTTGTATCCACTCTCTAATCTGTTCAGGGTTCTTAATTGATTTTGACTCTTTTAAGTACCGTTCTAGCTCAGTAATCGCGACGTCATAACGTTGTTGTTTTTCATAAATGTTAGCCAGATAAAAATGTGCTTCAACGACCCCTGCTCCTCCTATTTTCAATGCCCTTTGGAAGGCCGCTTCGGCTTCTGTTAGTTGCTGTCGGTTGCCATAAGCAACGCCCAGCATCATGTGTACATTGACGTTGTTGGGATCAAGATTGGCTGATTGTGTCAGGCTCTCAATTGCCTCTGCCAGATGGTTCAGTTTCAGATACGCGACGCCTAACGAATAGTGGCTCTTGCTGGCACGATTGTTAATGACCAGCGCCTGTTTCAGGAGCGGAAGCGCAGCGTCATACAGCTCGGTTTTTACATATTCCGTGCCAAGCGCTTCCAGCGCCGCAAAGTACTTAGGAAAAAGCTCAATGGCCTTTTTCAAGGCTGTGAATCCCGCTTCGATATTCCTGTCACGCAGGCGTTTTATACCGCGCTCATACTCCAATCGTGCCGGTGCTGGAACCTCTTGCGCAAAGACCATCGCCCCTGGTTTGGGAGATTCTTTAGTGGGTTTTAGTTTCAGCACAAGATCCAGCGGATACTGTTCCGTTCCACCGGCACGCACACGCAATGATTGTAGCTCAATCCATCCGGTACCCTGTTCCTGATAAGGCGTCCCCGTAGTTTCGACATTGAACTGATACCGACCAGGGCTTAATCCTCGAACAAAAAACTGCCCACTCGAATCTACAAAGATGGTGCGGATGGGCTGAAAGTTTTCATCCAATACCAAAACGCGCACTCCCGGAATAGAACGACCTGTTGTGTCACGGACAGAGCCAATGACAGTGAATTTTTGGAAGAACGACAGATTAAAGAATAACAACAGCAAAAAGGTTAGCTTGAGCATACGAGTTCTCCCAAAGGCTCTGTGGAAGGTTCTGGAATTAATGTTTCTTATCCGTAGGCTTCACGATTAAATCATCAGCACTAGTTTGGAATCGTTGATATTTACTGAACTCAAAAATCACTTCCCAATTCAAGCCGTCGAATAAATCGAAGTTTCCATCAGCATTCAGTCGGATCAAAGTCGGAAACCAAAGTCCATTCAATTGTCGTTCTTGTTGATAAATCAAAGAGGCTTCGCTGCGTGGAGCCGTAGATTGAATGAGGTCAAAAGCTCCTTTTGTGGCAGGCCAGCCTTCAACGCGAGTAATGACCTTGTCTTCCTGATCAATCCAAATTGTTCCTACTATTCTGGCGATGTAGGCATGCTTTGCCGCCAGATTCATTCCGGCGCGAGGCCGAAAATTAAGCGCGATAGTTGAACGATTGAAAACTTGTTCAGTACGCGGAGAAAAGAATTCGCAGGATTTTAATATGGTGGAAACATCAATCGAAATATAAGATGGTTTTCCCTGAAATATTCCGGTGATACCAGCGGCGAGATAGCCTTCAGCTTCATTGTTAGGAGCATTTTGAGTAACTGGTGTTCGATTGCGCTCTGCCTCTTCAAGTTCTTTTACTGCCCGCCTGCGTTCATCTGACACGTATTTTGAGGTGATGCCATTGGTGCTGAGTTTAATGAGAACATGCTCTCCGCGAATTGGATACGCTTCGAATACCTGTTCCTGTGTACCAACTGATTTTCCATGTTCGTTAAGTGTCCGTTTGGTTTTTTTCAAGAGGTACGTGAAATCAAGTAATTTGCGGTGCATCAGTCCGCCATTTATGTTGCTCTGGCGGAGCAATTCGACAAACTCAGGAGCGAGCGGCGGCACCGGAACAAAAGTCAAAGCTTTACTTTCAGGTACGACAGGCTTGGACTCAGTTGAAGTTGCAGGCGCAGTAGCTACCACTCCCTGACCTTTAGGTTTAGGATTGGTTATTGGCGGGGAAGTTGGAGCAGTCTTTAAGGCGTCTTTTTCTTTTATTTTTTCAATCATTGCCTTAATTTGTGTTGGGTCTTTGAGGTTTTTTGCCTCTCGCAAATAAGTGTCCAGTTCTTGCCAGGCTTCAGGGTATCGCTCTAATTTGTTATAAAGTCCACCCAAATAAAAATGCGCCTCTGCTGCTGCTGTACCGCCAAGTTTCAGCGCCTTTTTAAGTGCTGCCTCAGATTTATCGAAAACGCCGCCTGTTCCATAAGCGAGACCCAGCATCATTTGTGTGTTGGCGCTATTTGGTTCCAGTTGCGCGGCTTTTTCTAACCACTCAACCGCCTCATTCAATTTGTTAATTTTGAGATAGGCGACTCCAAGTCCATAGTGGCATTTTGTACTACGCTTATTTATTTCGATGGCGTGAGCGAATAATGGCAGGGCGGCTTCATATTGTCCCTTCTTAATGTACTCGACGCCAAGTAATTCCATGGCATCATAAAAGTCCGGGAACAATTCAATTGCCTTCTTTAACTCAATAATAGCCTCATCTGCTTTACTATTCTTCAGGTTTTTCTGGGCGTGTTCATATTCTTTGAGTGCAGGTTTTGGGATTTCCTGCGCGAAAATTGGAACACCAGTCCCGGCTGGCGCGGCTCCCTTCTTGAACTTAAGCACGAAATCCATTGGATATTCTTCATTGCCGCCACCAAGTACTTTTAACGACTGAAGCTCTAGCGATTGCGTTTGCTCTTCGTAGGGAGTGCCTGTTGTTTCAATCCGAAACTTATATCGCCCCGATGACAGACCTTTAACGGTGAAGCGTCCGCCGCTGAGAACGAAACCTGAACGGATAGGCTGAAAATTTTCATCTATCACAGCATAACGAACGTTCTCAACAGATCTCCCGGATACATCACGAACTGTTCCAATAATGGAGAAGCTCTGGAACCAGGATAAGTAATTAAAGACGAAGCAGAAAATTAAAGTTAATAAGACCATAACGCATATTTCAGATAGGCTAATCAATTTTTAGCCGAGCAGGAATTAATTTCTTTTCTCTGTAAAATTAAGAGAAAACAA
>JAYSTY010000295.1:0-7122 GCA_043719385.1 Blastocatellia bacterium
CGCTGCTCGCTGGTGACCGGCATTGGAATGTTGCCGCACGGCATCCCATTCCAGCACTTGTCGGGCACGCCGATTTTCATAGGCTGAACTCAGCGTCGCGCCTAAATCATCCTCGAACAATTCGGATTTTTTACGCTCGCGGCGCATCGTATCCATAACCGAAACGTATTCGATGACTTCTTCGATTTCGTTGTCGGTCAGATGATCTAACGTAAAGGAAAGTTTTTCCCGGTTGGTTAGTTGCTTAGCCATAATTACCTCCAATGACAAGCGACCCAACCCGAACAGGCGAGACGGTCAACTTGCCGTCGTGAATGAGCGCTCAAGGAGCGCGAGTGGTGTTTTCATAGCAATCAAAAGTAGTTGCTCCAATGGTGAATTTGAATCGAATCGTACCTTTGTTTTCAAAAGGAAAATGCTTTTTCGGGATGAACACGAAAATAATAATATAAATAATGGGCAGAGGAAAGTGAGAGCGTGAAGGTGAGGCTAAGTACTCGCACAAATGTTTTTCAGGATAAAGAATGACGAGCTGCGTCATTTGACCATATCTCTCAAATTCTGAACACCGAGAAACATTTGCCCACCTACTTATTTACATGAATTTGCCAGTAATCTTACCACGGTTGTGACAGAGCAGAGGAGTAGTTACCTTTACTGAGAGAACGCAAAGTATCTGAAATAACTGTAAACGCCTTGAATAGCCGGGTATTTTGTAATTAAGGTATTTAGTTCATTTCTTTTGAGCACTTGGTATGTTCCAGGCTGGCATAAATTTTCTTCCGCACCCGATCAAAATACCTCACGGCAACAATTCATAAGATTCCAGCACGGGATATTTAGGAAGACTGAGCTACTGAGAGACTTATAAAATTCCATAAAAATATTTTGCAACTCGCTTACAGATTGAGCGTATTAACAATATGCGATATATTCAGTCATACATTTAGCGGAATAATTCAATAAAACCATTTGTTGACAATCCAAGAGGCGATAAGTTAGGCTCTCTTGCCCCATGAATAAGATTATGTTAGACGAAAAATTAGAAGGCGCCGAAAAAAGCAATTCGGTTTCTGTGCACTTACGTGTTTTGCCGCGTACGCCTGCTTTGTACGTGCAGTATATGGCAGTTAGTCACTCTCCAGATGAGGTGATTTTATCATTTTTTGAGGGTCAGCCTCTGGTGCAATCCCCTGAAGCACTTGAGGAGTTGAAGAAAACAGGATTGGTTGCTGATTGTGTAGCGAGAATAGCGGTCACGCCCAAGCGATTCGTTGATTTTGTACGTGTGATGTCCGAAACGGCAAAAGCGTATTCGAATGACCCCGATATTAGTAGGAATGAATAGGTATGCCGACAATTAGAAAAACTTCTGTTAAAATTCAGGGTTTTGCTGACTTGCGTGATGGGTGGGCGTATGGTTCAGGAAAAGCGATAAGACCATTAGCCATTAATTTGGCATTGCGCTTCAATGCTTATGCTCAACATTTGGGTTTTATTTCAACTAATGCTTTTCCAGGAGAAGATGGTGGAGTTCAGTTTGTAATCTACGACGAGCAACAGGAAAACGAAACTGAGTACGAATTTAATATCAACCCAAATGGCGAAATTGACTTTGCTTATATCGTTGCTGGTTATGATAAAGATTTCAAGGAATGCTTGAGCTTTAATTCAGCCATTTCAAAGCTTGAGGAATGTGTACTTGACTTATGCGATTTGCCCGCCTCATTCACCCAAACCACTACGATGAAGAGAAGCGTCGTTTCCGAAGTACAGCCTTTACCCCATCCGACGATGGTGGTATATCAGTCATTAATAAGCACTGTGCAGAAGCCACAAGTGGCTCATTATGTAACCACCTCTATCAGTTCTATCCCGACAACATTAGAAGCACTCCAGCAATCTTTTGGGAAATCCCAGAGTACAATCCAGCCTTGTTAGCGGAGCAAAAAGATAGCGAAGAGACAAAGGACAAGTGCCACTACAACATAATCAAATGTAGTAAGAAGCAATCTCGCAGGCTTTGGCAAGAGGTAAAAGTAACAGATTTGGAAATTTGTACGGAGACTGGGCCTCGCCATTTAGAGTTGGGGGATTTAGCTTCCTATTTCGATATTAAAGTGTAATTTGCTACTTACCTTATTTTTATATTTTGCTAAGCTAACGTAACTTTGTTGGTTGCCTTCTCACGCGTGCGATCAAAATACATTACCTGTCCGCTGCGATAGGCATCTACGCCGAGCCGAATCGCTACCATTGCTTTGTAGCCCAAATCTGCATCGAAATGTACCGCTTCCAAACCGCGCACGGCATTGATGAAATTGCCCTGATGGCTCGTCGTCCAGGGCTTGCCTTTGTATTCGACGTTTGTCTCGGCTTCCAGCACCAATTCTTCGGTGTTGTATTTTTTCTTGAACTCGTCGCGGTAAGGTTTTTCGGGGACGACGCGCACTTTGCCTTCGAGGTAAACCGTGCCTTTTGTCCCGCGAATTAATTGCGGTTGCCCTTGCGCAAACCCCGTCGCATTCAGCATCGAAGAGCCAATCAAAATCGCGTACTTGCCGGGAAACTCGACAGAGGTGAAATAGGTGTCGGGTACGTCGCGGATGTCGCCGTCTACGGGTGAATAAATGCCGCCGCCCGCCATCACGCGGGAAGGAAATTCAGGGTTGCCAATCGCAATCATAATCGGCGACAACCGGTGATAGAACAAATCCGTGGCGATGCCGCCGGAGTAATCCCAATACTTGCGCCAGCGGAAAAAACGATCTTTGTCGAACGGACGTTTTTTCGCGTAGCCCTGAAACGCCTTCCAGTCAATCGTCTTCTCGTTGGCTTCGGTGTCGGGGTCAATCGTGTAGTAATTCCACTCGCCAATCGGCGTTTGCCGTGCGTAGCTGGTCGAAGCCCACAACACTTTGCCGATGGCTCCCTCGGCAATCAGGTCGCGGGTTTTCCAATACTGAAGCTCTGACGCGTGCTGGCTGCCAACTTGTAACTGTAATTTTGTTTCAGCAACTTTACGCGATAAATCACGCGCTTCGTCAATCGTGTACGTCATTGGTTTTTCAAGGTACACGTGCTTGCCGTTGTTGAGCGCTTCGAGCGCCTGCCGCGCATGCCAATGATCCGGCGAAGCAATAAACACAGCGTCAATATCTTTGCGTGTGCAAAGTTCATGGTAGTCGTGATGAATATTTTTGTCTTCGACGCCGGTTTGTTTTTGTCCGCGCTTTTTGTGACTGTCATAAATGTCGCAAATGGCTACGCATTGCACATCGCCCTGATCCTTCTGACGCTTGAAGGCGTAATTTATGTGCGATCCCATCCTTCCGCCCATGCCAATGAAACCAAAATTGATGCGATCATTTGCGCCCAGCACGCGACGTGTCGAGGTATCAATTGTCGGAGCTTCAATAATGTTTTCGGATTCGGCTTTGATGAGGGTTGAGCCAGCAGTTAAGGCGGCGGCTCCGATGGTAGATTGTGCGATGAATTTGCGGCGTGAAGTTTTGTGCGACATTTTACTCCTAAGGTTGATGGCAGAAGCCCGACTGTTAAGAAGGGCGTTTTCCTGTGACTACGCCCTCCTTAACAGTCGGGCTTCTGCCACAGCGATTTTATTCGCAATTCAGGACGATTTTGCCGAATTGTCCGGCCTCTTCCATGCGTTCGTGCGAAGCGGCGGCATCGCAAAGCGGGAAGACTTTATCCACGACTGGCTTGATGCTGCCGTCTTCGTAAAGCTTCAGCATCGCGGCGAATTCTTCCTGCGTTCCCATCGTCGAACCGCAAATATCCAACTGCTTCCAAAAGATGCGGCGCAAATCAACTGTCTTTGGCAAGCCCGTCGTCGCGCCATATAACGCGATGCGTCCGCCAGGTTTGATGAATTCGATACACTTGGCAAGCGTTTCACCGCCCACGCTGTCAATCACTACATCCGGCCCTTCGCCGCCAGTCATCCCGACAACTGCCTGCGCCCAATCCTGGGTTTTATAATTCGCGCCACCGTCGGCGCCTAATTCTTTAGCGCGTTCGATTTTTTCATCGCTGCCGGAAGTCACGAAAACCTGAGCGCCGAGTTTTTGCGCGATCTGCAAAGCGAAAGCTGAAACGCCACCGCCAATGCCTGTGACCAGAACTTTGTCGCCAGCTTTGACGCGGGCGCGCGTGACGACGGCGCGATAGGCTGTCAGTCCGGCGAGGGGAATTGCCGCTGCCTCTTCCCAACTCAATTCTTTGGGTTTGGGATGGCAATAATCAAACGGCACTTTGACGAATTGCGCGTAGGTTCCGTCTTCGGGCAGGCCAAGAATATGAAAATATTTGTGCTGCACACGCGGATCGTTGCCCCAATCCATGCCGGGATTGATGATGACCTGTTGCCCCAATAATTCTTTTGGTACGTCATCGCCGAGGGTGACGATTTCACCTGCGCCGTCAGAGCCAAGAATGATCGGAAATTTAAGTCCGGCATACATTCCCTTGCGAATCCACACATCGCGGTGATTGAGGGCGGCGGCTTTGAGTCGGACTACGACCTGACCGCCCAACGGTTCGGGATCGGAAACGTCTTCGTACTTGAGATTTTCGGGATCACCTTTTTCGTGTAAGACAACTGCTTTCATTTATTTTCTCCTGGTTTAAGTTGCGTTATAAAAACTTAGTTTTGGTCTTGGGGCTTTGGTTTTTGGTCTTTGGTCTTTTTTTTAGCCAGCAACACTTAAAGATAAAATTCGCAGTCCTGAAAACTAAAGTCAAAGCCCAAAGTCCAAAGCCCAAAAACCTTTGTTTATTAATCTGTTAATGCCCGCCGCAATTCTTCCGGCATTGCAACTGACTTTCCCTCTTTTGTGGTGACGACGGTCATTGAGCCTTCTGCCGCCAGTTCATTTTCTTCGTCAAAAATTTTGTATTCGTAGCGGATTGAGCTGCGCCCTAGTTTTCCTACCGAAACGCGCAACGTGAATTCGGCGTCCAGGGCTAATGTCCGCTTGAAATTACATTCGGCATGCACCCGCGGGAAGCCGTATTCGCTATCGCTTTTCAGCAACGAAAACCCACGCGAGCGCAGCAACTCGGCTTCGCCTTCTTCAAAATATTCAAAATAGCGCGGGAAGTTAATACGAAACGCCGGATCAGCATCCGCCCAGCGGACGCGGCGTTTCAATTCAATGGATGGCATTTAGTTTTCCTTTTTCTTCAACATGCCGGGCGAATTCCACTTGATGACGTGATAAGTCGCCGGCGTAGTTCCAACATTTTTAATGCTGTGCAATTGATTCGAGGCCTGAAAAATAATGGAGCCGGGGCCGACGCGTTTGAGTTCACCGTTGTTGAGCGATTCGACGGTTCCCTCTTTGATAATGATAATTTCTTCGTCGGGATGTTTGTGCGGCGCGTGCGGAGTCTGGCCTGGATTCAGGGTCGTGACATGACATTCCAGTTCATCCAGCGTCGCGGTTGGCGCCTGGAAAAATTTGCGTCCTGACCCAACTTTCGAGGGCGTGACCGGAATTTTGTTCCAGTCGAAAATGGACGAACCCATCACCGGAGTTTCTGTGGTACGCGCCAATGTAACTGCGCCCAGAGTGACGGTGATGGAAATTACTGCGACGATAAAATCTCTGCGTTTGAGCATAGCTGACCCTCGGTTTGTGTGTGACAAGCTCTATCAGCTTGCCGGGAGTTTATTTTAGGAATCCGCTCGCGCCGCTGAACTGTGAACTTAATTCATCATTCAACGGATCATCCAGCGCGAGCAATTTTCGTAACTCAGGACTTAGGTTTTGTTGCACTGCGGCGCTGAGCAAAGCTTTTTGATACTGCTGTTGCGGTTTGTCATGGCGGCAATAAAAACCGTGCAAAGCGCGGCGGTGTTGGGCAGTACGATTGGCGGTTGCGCCGTGCCACATGTGCGTGTTCATCACAACGGCGGTTCCGGCTTTTTCAAGCAGCAATATTTCATCAGGATGCGGAGCCGACGGGTCAGCCAAAACACCCTGCGGCAATTGGCCCAAATGATGTGTGCCGGGAACCATGCGCGTTGTTCCATTCTCCGCCGTGAAATCATCCAGCAGAAAAATCACATTACAGACCCAAAAACCTTTTTCATCCGGCACTGCGCCAACATCACAATGCAGCGGTTGCACCCAGTCCGAATGCGGATCCGCTGAGCGAAAATTCAGGCTGCTCAATTTGAATTCAGCGCCGATGACACAACGGACAAGTTGCAAAATTCTTGGTGCAGAAATTAATTGCGCAAATATTTCTCCGCAATTGACAAGATTTGCCAGCCGTCGCGTTTGTGGTTCCTGCCTGTATTCTGTTCCGGCGGTTGCGCCCTGCTCGGCATAAATTTCTTCCACTTGATTACGCAAAGCGGCGAGCGTTTCCGGGGCAAGAAAATCGCGCAACACCAGATAGCCTGCGGTGTCGAGTTGCTGTTTTTCCTGTTCAGTCATTGAGAAATTGTTGGTGTTCATGAGATTAATCGAAACGCTATGATACCGAGCTAAACCCAGATTGCAACTATTCGATGTCCGCGCTTGACAAAGCGTGGAGCGACAAGTAAATTCGCTCCTTCGATTTGACGCGGGGTGGAGCAGCCTGGTAGCTCGTTGGGCTCATAACCCAAAGGTCGTAGGTTCAAATCCTACCCCCGCAACCAATATTAGCCGTCAACCTTTGGCGGCTTTTATTTTTGCGTTACATGATTCGCGCCAAATAGCTAAGGCTGAGAGTTTCGTTGTACAATGACGCTCTCAGCTTTTTGTTTTTTTGGAAGGAAATTAAAGAATGAAAGTTTGCCCCCAATGTAAAAATGAATATTCGGACAACATGAAATTTTGCTCGCTTGATGCGTTTATGCTCGTTTCCAAAGCAACTCCATTAAGTGAACAGCGAATTGAGGAAACGCGCGTTCGAGTCAATATTCCTACTTCGCAACCGACTTTCAATCCGCCTCCGGTCACAGATTCGCAAAATAGTTCTTCCAGCATTACAGTCGGTCAGCAAGCTCCGCCTGCACAGAAAAAAACCGGACTCATTGTCGGCATCGTTGGGGCGTGTGTGATTATCGCCGGTCTGGCGGGCGCACTGGCTTATAAAAACTTTAAG
>JAYSTY010000296.1:0-7119 GCA_043719385.1 Blastocatellia bacterium
TGCACAAACGCCGGTTAAGGCCGCCAAGAGTTGTGCAACGCCACAACAAGACGTGGAACTGGGCCGACAGGCAGCGGCTGAAGCAGAAAAACAATTTCAACCGGTGAATGATGCGCGGGCGCAGGAATATATCAATCGCCTCGGACAAAACCTGGCACTGAATGCGCCCGGCGAAAAATTCCAATACAGCTTTAAGCTCCTGAATGTGGGGGAGATTAACGCCTTCGCTTTGCCGGGTGGTTTCACTTACGTCAATCGCGGAACCATCGAAGCCGCCAAAAATGAAGCCGAATTAGCCGGCGTGATGGCGCACGAAATTTCGCACGTCGCGCTTCGTCACGGGACTGCGAATGTGTGCAAGGCCCAAAGCTATCAGGGTATTGCCGGCATCGTGGGCGCAGTTTTAGGCAATGGCGTGGCGGGTGCAATCGGTGGTGCGGCGGCCAGTGTTTTCGCGGGCGGAGTACTGATGAAAAACAGCCGCGCCGCTGAATCAGACGCCGATGTACTTGGCTCGCAGATTATGGCGAAGTCGGGTTACGATCCAAATTCGATGGCTGATTTTTTTGAGACTTTGCGCGGGGAGCAAAGCCGGGAGCCGGGTAAACTTGAAAGATGGTTCAGTGATCACCCACAACCCGCAGATCGTGAAGCTCGCATCAGGGCAGAAGCAAAATCTATTGGCTCACGCGGCAACGGACGCGAATTGGGTGGCTTTGCGGAAGTGAAGCGAATGTTGCAAGGCATGCCAAAAGCGCCCAGTGCGCAGCAACAAGCGCAGCAACAGGGCGGACAACGACAGCCAACCACACAAAACGGGCAGCCTGTTAATGTGCGCGTTGCGGCTCCCTCTGCCAACCTGAAAGTTTTTCGTCAACAGAGCGGCGCTTACGAAATTACTTATCCCGATAACTGGCAGGCCTCTTCAGGCAGTTCAGGCATCGCTTCGTTAATTTTTCCAAACGGCGGCGTGATGCAGGATGGCTCGACAATTTATGGCGTGATTATTGATACCCATCAATCGCAACAATCCGTTGACCCGCGCACCCGCAGGCCGCGTCCGGCATCGCTTGATACTTCGACCAAAGAACTGGTTGAGTCTACGCTCCAGGGCAATAACTATTTACGCGTCGTCAGTGGGCCGAGTCGTTACAGCAATGTCGGCGGCAGAGCGGCAATGACAGCAACGCTGGAAGGGCGTTCCCCGATTACAAATCGTGATGAACGAGCGATGGTGTTCAATATGCAAATGAATAACGGTGATTCTCTGCATATTATTTTTGTCACACCCAAAGATGATTTCAGCAATTACCAGAATTTATTCCGACGGATGCTGCAATCTATGCGTATTAATAACTGAGGTTAATTCCTCAAGCTGAAAGATACGAAGCTCTATCGCAGTGACAAGATTAATGTCGCTGCGATAGAGCTTTATTTTTTGCATACACCTGTAGCCGTTGACAGTTTGTGACGACAGTCAGATACTATCGTCGGTCAATAGCTAATTAATTAACGACACTACCTATCCGCCGCTCATCTGGCGTACTCTTGACCAGCTTCTGGGACTGAAAATCTAATACTTAATGTAATTGAAGATTCTTTTTGAGTATTTCTATGCTCAAAAGTTGTTTTCAGGATTTCCTCAATTGGTCATGCTGTAGTTGTATTCTTACAACTACAGCAGCGTAATAAACACTTAAAAAGGAGAATTTTTATGTCTTCGCTTCTCTTTGCGAAACGGCTTTTCCCGCTTTTGATGATGCTTGGTTTACTGTCGGCTTTCGTGCTGGCGCAAACAAGCGGCTCTCTGAGCGGTACGGTTCAGGATGCGCAAGGCGGTGTCGTAGCGGGAGCCAAAGTAATAGTTTCCGACGTTACCCGTAATTTTCAACTTGACGCAATCACAAGCAATGAAGGTACTTTTACTTTCACGACCCTCCAACCCTGAACTTATTCGGTGACGATTGAAGCGACAGGCTTCAAAAAAGTAGTCAAATCCGGGATCACCCTTAACGCTGCGGATCGTCAGTCAACGGGTACGATCAAACTGGAAGTCGGTCAGATCGGCGATACAGTTCAGGTCATTGCCGACGCCGCACAGTTGCAGATTAAAACGGAAAGCGGTGAACAGGGAACCGCCATCAATAACCAACAGATTCAAAATCTGGCGATCAACGGACGCAACTATCTTGATCTCATTAAACTGACTCCGGGTGTAGTTGTCACTTCAGGTTTTGCGACTTCCGGCCCTGGCGGTATCGGCAACGTGAACATCGCCGGAGCGCGTGGTGGTAAAGCCAATCTGACGATTGACGGTACTACGAACATGGACAGCGGATCGAACGGAACGCAGCACATTGCGCTTTCGCTCGACAATATCGCCGAGTTCAAATTGCTGACCTCGAACTATCAGGCTGAGTATGGTCGTTCTGCCGGTGGCGAAATCCAGATCGTGACCAAGAGCGGCACCAGCCAATTCCACGGCACTGGTTATTACTTCCATCGCCATGAGCAGTTCAATGCGAACAGCTTTTTCAATAATGCTAACGGACGCATCGGCGACCCGACCACGGGTATTCAGCGTAATCCGCGCAACTTCTATCGCTACAATCAACAGGGCTACAATATTGGCGGACCTGTTTTGCTCCCGAAAAAAATTCTTAAAGATAAACTTTTCTTTTTCTGGTCACAGGAGTGGCAACAGCAGTTAGTGCCACAATCAGCGCGTCAATCACGCGTTCCAACGGCACTTGAAGCAGCAGGTAATTTCAGCAATACCTTCGATGGTAATGGCGCAAAAATTTATGTCCGCGACCCATTGCTGACAGGCGCCTGTAATGCGACCGACCAAACCGCCTGCTTTTCCGGCAATATCATTCCAACGGCACGTATCAATACAAGCGGTCAGAAGATTCTGAATCTTTTCCGTCCCTTTGAAAATACGCCTCTGGGCGGCGTTGACAACGCCTTCCGTTACAATCACAATTCGCAGCTTAGCGTCAGTTATCCGCGTAGTGAAAACAGTATCCGGGTGGATTACTCTTTGACGGAAAATACTCGTGCTTACATTCGTTACACGCGTGACACCGATCAACAGATTATGCCTTACGGTTTAGGCTGGACTGGTGGTAGCAATCAAATTCCTTTTGACAACCTGATTTTCAAACAAGCGCCAGCCTGGAATGGAACTTTGAATGTCACCTCGACTCTTTCGCCAACGTTGACGAATGAATTTATTTTCGGTTCCAGTCAAAACAACTTGACGCTGAATCCAACCAAAGCCAATGCTGCATCCTATTCAGGGATTGGGTTCAACTTTGCATTACCATTTTCTTATCCCGCCGAGCAATGGTTCAACATTACCTTTGGTGGTACGCCTAACACAAACTACGGTGGAACTACCGGATACAGTCAGTTCCCCTACAAAAATTCCAATACGACCTTCGACATTTACGATAATGTCAGCAAGGTTTTGGGAAGCCATACGATGAAGGTTGGTTTCTATTATCAGCGCAGCCGTAAAGATCAGGCCGCTGGCAATTCAGCCGCTATCAACTTCAACAACAACACGAACGACCCGAACAACACAGGGCATCCTTATGCCAATGCGCTGCTCGGTGCTTTCAACACATACAGCCAGCCGAATATAGGCATCTTCCAGGGTCAATATCGTTCAACCAACGTTGAGTGGTATGCTCAGGATAACTGGAAGGTCAATAGCCGCCTGACAGTGGATTACGGTCTACGGATGAGCTTGATCTATCCGCAGTACGATAAACGTTTACAGGATTATTATTTTGATGCCAGCAAGTTCGACGCATCGAAAACCGTGCGACTCTACAGACCGACTTGCGTGACTAACGCAGGTGTAAGCACTTTTGCACTTGGCGGATGCGCTGGGGCTAACCAGCGCGCATTTGACCCAGGTGCGGGTAATACAATCACGGCATCTACAGCCACTGCTTTACTGCCATCATATCTGATTGGTCGTATCGTACCTGGTTCTGGTGATCCGTTTAATGGTCAGCAAAGCACCAAGAATGGCTACCTCAAAGGGGGACTCGAAAGCCGTGGTATCCAATTTGGCCCGGCGATTGGATTTGCTTATGACGTTTTCGGTAACAAGAAGACCGTCCTGCGTGGCGGTTATCGTTACGCTTATGACCGCGTTCAGGGTAACGAAGTGGTCTTCGCGGCTGTCGGCCAGCCACCACTTTATATCAATCCAACCTTCAACTTTGGCAACCTTGCCACCGTTGGGACAGGTACTGGGCCATTGGCACTTGGTACTTCAGGTGTGATCGGAGTTGATCCGAAGGGCAAAATTCCAAGCATCCAGAGCTTCAGTTTGCAGGTGCAGCAGGACGTTGGTTTCAAGACTGTAGTCAGTGTTGGCTATGTTGGTACGCTCGGTCGTCACCAGCAGGAATTGCTGAACCTGAACTATAGTCCTTACGGTGAACTCTTCACCAAAGCAGCGCAGGATCCGTCAAAATTTGCGGGCGGCGTTGTCCCTGACATTGAGCCTAATCTACCTCAGCCTTACGTTGACGCAGGACTGAAATTCTCCGGTACTTATGCGCTGGCGGCAGATTTCCTGAAGAAATATCAGGGCTATAACACCATTGGTCTGCGAACGCTGGGCGGTTCATCCAACTATCATTCGCTGCAAGCTACAGTGAGTACAAGAATCAGCAAGTCGCTTAATCTTGGCATGGCTTATACCTGGTCGAAAGCGATGGGGACAGCCAATACCTACAGTGATTTCATCAATCCGGTTTGTTCACGTTGCGCCGATTATCGCCGCCTCGCCTTTGACCGTACACATGTGATGGTCATCAACTACGACTGGAAAGTGCCAGGCCTGAAAGATGCAAACTGGTTAGTCAAATCTGTTGTCAACGGATGGCAGATCACGGGAATTACCCAGTTTATTTCGGGTCAACCGGAAGATGTTAATGTCGGTATCCCGAACATCAATTTCAACCAACGCGTCGGTGGAAGCTGGACGGAAGGCAGTCGTGGTTTCTTCACCAGCGATCCCAATGCCAGCAAAACACTTAACAAATACTTCAACTATGAAACGATTCGGTTGCCAACGATAGCTCAGGCTTTGGCTCAGAAGGGCGCTTATCCGCGCAACTTCCTCAGCCGTCCTGGCGTCAACAACACCGATCTCTCGCTGTTCAAGAACTTCGGTCTTGGACGAGGGGACACGCCACGCAGTATTCAACTTCGCGCTGAAGCGTTCAACGTCTTCAATCGTGCGCAGTTCAGTGATATGAATCGCACCCTGACATACAACATTGCGACAAATTTCTCTGACTACTCAGCGAAGTTGCAAGCCGATCCGGCGTACATTCAAAATGTACGTGGCGGAACTTTGAGCGGTAACCCGCGTCTAGGCAATGGCGTTGGCGAAATCAATGCACAGCAAAGCGTGGTTTCAGGCAATCGCGTTATTCAGTTAGCGGTGAAGATTTTCTTCTAAACTGAAAATTGAAAATGCAAGCTACAATACCAGGGGTTGCAACTTGTTTGCAGCCCCTGTTTTTATGTACGATGCGTTGTTAGTTTGTCGCTGGTTGACATCACAAGTTTTTTTGTTGAAAGCCAGATGATTAAGTAGTGTCAGTTAAATCGAAAATCAGCGTAGTTGAGGTCTGTTATGAAAACTTTACTTTCGTCATTATTAGCACTAACACTTTTACTCAGCCTTTCGGTGTCTTCGCTCGCGCAACTCGGAGCGCCTTTATCCGGCGGCGGATTTGTTGTCTTCGGGCGCGTCCATTTGCCAAATGGTAAACCCGCAACAGGCGCAAAAGTTTCGCTGGAAATGCCAAATGGATTGACCAAGGATACAATTTGTGATGATGGAGGGAATTTTGAATTTCGTGCTATCAGCGGAGGCCGCTACCATTTGAAAGCGATCAATCCGAACGACCTGGAACAGTACAGCGACCCGGCGGATTCGGACAGTAACCGCGCTTATTCCAATCGTGTCCAGGTGAATATTTATATGCGCCCACCGCTGCACTCCGGTGCGCCGAAGACGAATCCGGGTACGATCAGCGCCGTAGAAGCCGCGCAAAATATTCCCAAAGCGGCACGCAAAGCTTATGAACAGGGATTAAAGCAACAAAAGGAAAATCAACCTGACAAGGCACTCGCCAGTTTCAATCAATCAATTGAGATGTATCCTGAGTATTTTCAGGCGCTGACCGAACGCGCAAATTTGTTAATGCAACAAAATAAAATACCCGAAGCCGAAGCGGATTTTGCCAAAGCTTTGGAAATTAACAGCAGGTATCCCGGCGCGTTGCGAGGTTTGGGGTATTGCCAGATTCAGGAGAAAAAGTTTGCCGAAGCGTTGAGCAACTTAGAAAAATCCTATTCGCTGGAACCTGAAATTCCGTTGACGCTTTTATTACTTGGTTACGCAAATCTTTCCCTGGATCGCTACGAAGAGGCGAGACAGTGCTTGTTACAAGCTATCAAAATTGGCGGCGAAAGTACGGCGCGCGCTCATGTGTATCTGGCGGAAGTTTATGCGCACGAAAAGAAATTCAAAGAAGCTTCTGAAGAAATTCAGATGTATTTAAAAATGAAACCGAATTCACCCGATGCTGCGAGCTTGAAAAAGATGGAAGAAGGTTGGAAGTCCAGCGCATCAAAAAAATGATTCAAAAGTGGTACAATTGCGTTTATGGCACAGCTCTTCTTGTCGTTCACATTTATTTTTTTACTGATCTTTGGACAGGATTATCTGGCTTCTGAATTATCTTCACAATTCACGCAAGCTGTCTCCTTACAACAGCAAGGAAAATTTCAGGAAGCGGCCACCGAATACAAAAAAATCCTGACACGCAAACCTGATTACGTCGAAGCGCAGGCAAATCTTGGCGTCGTCCTGGCGCGGCTCGGCAAAAATGAAGAGGCAATTTTCGCGTATGAAACTGCGCTAAATCTTGCCCCGCAGTTAACGCAAATCTGGCTCAATGTTGGAATTCTGCATTACCGATCCAATCAATTTGAAAAGGCAATTAACGCCTTCGACAAATTTTTAGCCGCCAATCCGAATCATATTCAAGCCAGACAATTACTCGGATTATCATTAGT
>JAYSTY010000297.1:0-2919 GCA_043719385.1 Blastocatellia bacterium
CATACTATCTGAGATAGCTATTATCGGCCTATCATTGAGTAAGCGCCGAACATGGAGTTATGCCATCTGCCGAATGATTGAATTTCTACGGCTCCTTCAACCGTCGCTGACGCGACGCGGCAAATGTTCCGCTTCAGTTCCGTGGGTTGAAACACCACGGCTAAATTCAGCCGCCGCGAGTGCGGCGAAGAAAAGATGCGTCACGTCAGCGACAGTTGAATAACATGTTGCGCGGCACACAAGTTCAAACCGGGCTGAGCCATACCGAAATGAGAGTAGGCGGATAACATCGAACTGCGGCTCATCCGACGAGTGGCAGTGAGTCGCGCCAGAGCGCCATACATCATAAATGCTTGATAAAAGAAAACGTCTGATAGGAGAAAACTATGGAATACGCTCGATTAGGATCAACAGGGATGACTGTCTCGCGCATTTGTCTCGGCTGCATGGGGTTTGGGGACGCGGAGCGCTGGGTTCATAAATGGGTACTCAACGAGGAAAACAGCCGACCAATCATCCAGAAAGCCCTCGATTTGGGGATCAATTTTTTCGATACGGCCAACGTCTATTCAATTGGGGCAAGTGAGAAGTTCTTGGGACGAGCTTTGAAGGACTTCGCCAATCGAGATGAGATCGTTATCGCCACCAAGCTGCACGGCAAAATGCACGACGGGCCGAATGGCTCTGGCCTGTCGCGCAAAGCGATCCTGAGCGAGATCGACAAAAGCCTGAAGCGGCTTGGGACGGATTACGTTGACCTCTACCAGCTCCACTGCTGGGATTACCAGACCCCCATCGAGGAGACGATGGAAGCGCTGCATGACGTGGTGAAGGCAGGCAAGGCGCGCTATATCGGTGCTTCCGCCATGTTCGCGTGGCAATGTCGGATTTGACGGCAGTCCTGATGCGATAGCTTCAATAAAAGCAGGCGAAATTAAAGCTACGGTGTTGCAACCCGCCGCTCGCATCGCCTGCTTAGCCGTCGAACAAGCCGACAAACAAATCAAAAGCGGTTCATCCGGTGCAACTGAAAAACAATCCATTGATTGCGAACTTGTCACGCGCGAAAACGCGGATCAGTTTGGTTTATTTGGGCGCAAATAATGAATGTGGTTGAAAGGAAAATAAAATGATTGTCCGCAAAATGAAATCCATAAAATCGCTGATATTGCTCGCGCTCGGCTTGATGCTAACGCTGACGATGCATTCAAATGCACAACCATTACCACCCAATTACGTTGATGATTTCACGGGCAAGCCGCGCGTAATTGCATTAAGTGATATTGGGAATGAACCTGATGATCAAATGTCGTTTGTGCGGTTGTTGCTGTATTCCAACGAACTTGATTTAGAGGCGTTGATCGCTACGACTTCGACATGGCAGAAAAATAAAGTGCAGCCGGAAACGATGAAACAGATTGTCGCAGCCTACGGCGAAGTCCGCGCTAATTTACTGAAGCATGCTTCGGAATGGCCCGAAACGGAAAAATTAAGCGCAATGGTTTGTGCAGGGCAGCCTGCTTACGGGATGGCAGCCGTGGGCGCAGATAAAATGTCTGCCGGGGCAGAAGCCATTATTCGCGCAGCCGACAAAAATGATCCGCGCCCGCTCTGGATCACGCTGTGGGGCGGCGCGAATACGCTGGCGCAAGCGTTGATGCAAGTCCGCGCTATACGTTCGCCTGCTGAAGTGGACAAGCTGGTAGCTAAATTGCGCGTTAGTTCGATTTCAGATCAGGACGATGCCGGGCCGTGGCTTCGCCGCGAATTTCCCAACCTGCATTACATCGTCAAACCGAGCAGCCCTGACAGCGGCGAATACGCTTCGGCGACGTGGACAGGCATCAGCGGCGATGTGTATTACCGCAATTGCGCGGGCGCTGATGGCAGCAGGGTGACAAACGAATGGCTGGAAACAAATATTCGCGGCAAAGGCCCAATGGGGAAATTTTATCCGAAGTTTGCTTTTATTATGGAAGGCGACACGCCGTCGTTTCTGGGGCTGACGAATAATGGATTGAACAGCTTTCGTAATCCGACCTGGGGCGGCTGGGGCGGACGTTACATCTGGCGGCAACCTTACGGCGAGACGCATCCGATTTGGTCACAGGGCGGCGATATGTTTGCGCGTGTGACTTCGGCGGATTCTGTAGTTGGGCTTGACGGCAAAACGTATGTCTCAGATCACGCAACGATCTGGCGCTGGCGGCCAGCTTTTCAGCACGATTTTGCCGCCCGCATGGATTGGACAATCAAAGCTTTCGCGCAAGCCAACCATAATCCTGTTGTCAGCGTGAATGGCAAAGACGGCACAGCGCCAATCGCTATTGAAGCCGAAGTCGGCAAGCCCGTCATACTTGATGCGAGCGCCAGCAAAGATGCGGATCACAACAAGCTGACGTACAAATGGTTTCATTACGAAGAGGCGGGATTTGTGGGGAGAACCACGAATATGGCAGCCGTTAAAATTACGGAAGAAACTTCTGCACAGGCAACCGTGACCGCAACCGCCGCGTGTCGTCCCGCGTGGCTCGGCGGCAACAGAGCGTGCGCGAACGGAATTGCCCATATTATTCTTGCGGTTACAGACAATGGTTCACCCGCGCTGACTTCTTATCGGCGCATCATTTTGAATGTCCGCGAAACCAAAAAGTGAAGCTACATAACGAATAAAAAACTTAAGGCGTGTATGAATATTCGACTCCTGAAATTTTCGCTGGTTTTTCTCGCGGCGTTTGCCCTGGTCGCCTCGGCGTGGAAGACGGTGACAGCACAACGCGCGTCAGCGCCTTTTCTTTACGGCGGCGACGCAGCGGGCACACGCTATTCCAGGCTCAAACAAATCAATCGGGCAAATGTGCAGAAGCTGGAAATCGCGTGGCAATACGATTCAGCCGATGGCCCCGGCGATCCGCAAAA
>JAYSTY010000298.1:0-2918 GCA_043719385.1 Blastocatellia bacterium
TGAACAGCTTCGATAACGACGAAAACACCATTTGGTTTGAGCGGTCCGTCATAAAGCAAATCCGCAATCTGCGTCGTCAATCTTTCCTGCACCTGTGGGCGGCGCGAAAAAATATCAACGATGCGTGCAAGTTTTGACAAGCCAACGATGCGCCCTTCCTGTGGAATGTACGCGACATGCGCGACGCCGGTGAAAGGAATCAAATGATGTTCGCAAATTGAGTTGAGGGTGATGTCTTTAATCATCACAATTTCGTCGTGCGCTTCGGAAGGCAAAACTTTCAACTCGGAGACAGGGTCTTCGTAAAGTCCGCCACAAATTTCCGCATACATTTCGGCGACGCGCTGCGGCGTTTCAGCCAGACCCGGGCGATTTGGGTCTTCACCTATTCCGGCTAAAATCAGGCGGACGCCCTCCGCAATTTTCTTCAGGTTAAATTGAGTATTTGATGGTGTGATACTTGTTGCTTCCGTGTTCTGACTCATCTTAAAAGTAATACTTTCCGTGGTCATAGTTGCTAAAAATGTATTATCTGATGGAGGCGGCGAGAAGGCAAATATGTTCCAGGATAAGTTTCCAGCCAACTCTGTTTATACGCCTTCAAGACAAATAAAAAGATCACTGTCCCCGCTACCAGATGAATCTTTTTCTTGCTACACCCTGTGAGGGTGGGCTAAACTAAAATCCTTGACATTTGTTGTGTGCTCTTCAACGAAACGCTTACATAGCAATCCTCGTAAGGTCTCTGAAAAATCCTTTCAAGGCTTCGCACTCGGAGTTGATTTGCTCTGTACTTGTTAACGATAAAAATTCTAATTAAGAGAGATAAATACCCTAGACCATGTACTACCTCACTCGCCGCCTCTTCCACTTAACTGCCATTTTACTAATTGCGTTTGCTTGTGTTTTCAGCCCAGCCTGTAAAGAAGACCCGATCAAAGCCAAATTAAGACACCTGGAAAAAGGTAAACAATTTCTAAAAGAAAAAAAATATCGGGAAGCGCGCCTTGAATTCCGCAATGCGTTAGTTATTGATAAAAATTTGGCCGATGGCTTTTTTGGACTTTCTGAGGCCGGCATGGGACTGAATAATGTTCAGGAAGCATTTGAATCACTGGTTCAAACCGTGCAACTTGATCCGAAAAACCTGGAAGCTAAAGTTCGACTAGGCAATCTCTACCTCCTCAACACACGCGAGGTAGCTAATTTGAATGAAGCTGATAAATTAGCCAAAGAAGTACTGGATGCCGATCCTAAAAATATCGAAGGATATATCCTGCGAGCAGGCGTTTGGACGGCAAAACAAAAATGGTCTGAAGCAGAACAGGATTTAAAACAAGCCATCGCCATCAACCCCAAACGGATTGAAAGCCACCTGAGCTATGGTCGTTATTTTGATCAAAGAGCAAAATTAGAAGCATCCTTACCTGAAAAAACAAAGCTGAACGCGGAAGCCGAAAAAACCTTTAACCAGGCGCTTGCAATAGATTCCAAATCAAGTCTGGCACATCTTGCCCTGGCCGATTTTCTGTTTAGCCGGCAACGTCTCAATGAAGCGGAAACACAGCTTAAACTGGCCGTCGAAGCAGACCCGAATGATCGCATTGGTCTGGCTGCTATCGCTCGTTTTTACGAAACGCAGAAAAATTTTGGCGAAGCTGAAAAATACCTCACCAGACTGGCGGAAATCACGGGCGACAAAAACGAAGGACGCGCTCAGGTAATTGATTTACACGCCCGCGATGGCAAATTAGATCAGGCCATCAGCGAATATCAGGAGCTAATCAAACAAAGTCCCAAATATGCTCGTTCGTATGCGCAATTGGCCGGCTTATTGGTGCGAAAAAATGACTTCACTGGTGCGGCACAACAGGTTGATGCCGCACTCAAACTCAATAAACAGGAAACAGATGCGCTCCTGATGCGGGGCAGAATTAACCTTGCCAACGGCAAGACACGGGAAGCCATCGCTGATCTTGAACAGGTTCTTAAGAATGAGCCAAAGCTTTCGACGGGGCTTTATTTTATGGCGGAAGCCCGCTTACAGGATGGCGATCCTGAACGGGCCAGAATGAATATCAGTGACATGCTGAAATACTATCCTGACAATCCGGCGGGATTGTTAATGATGGTGCGAATCCTGTTAAGCCAGGCGGGCAAACCGGACACCAATGAGGCGATTAAAATTTCAGACAAAATCATCAACGGGGTAGGCTTCCTGAAATCCAACGCAGCAGCGTTGCAGGCTTCGCGGCTGGAACCGGAAACACTGGCTGACATTGAAAGCAAAGGCTACGCCGCCCGGGCTGTCGCAAAAATACAGGCGAAGGATTTTGCCGGCGCTCAGTCCGACCTTGAAAAAGCTATTCAGGTTGACCCGAACAATCCTGAGCCGCGCGGCAATTTAGCCGGACTTCTGCTCGCTAAAAATGATGCGACGAAAGCCAGACAAATTGCGGATCAAACGCTGGCACTTAATCCAACGGGCGAATCAACTATCGCCAATGTTATCAATGTGTATTTAATGCAAAATGATTTTCCTGCTGCACAGCAAAGGATTGATGCCCTGATTGCCGCACAGCCCTATAAAAAAGCTTTCCTGATGGATCAAAAGGTGCGCGTTTACGTCGCCCAAAAAGATAAGGAAAATGTCGAGAAAACGTTACGCCAAATCCTTGAAGTTGACCCCAATTACCTGCCAGCATATTTCGAGCTTTTTGCTTTTTACAAGAGTGAGCAAAAAATGGATCAGGCGATGAATGAATTGCAACAGGTAGTAAATCGGCGGCCTGATGATCCGCGAAAAATGGCTCAGGCGCTATTACTGCTCGGCATGATGGAAGAAGAGCGCAGTCGGTATGATGAGGCAATCAAAAATTATGAGAAATCTATTAACTTCGATTCCCGCACTCCGTCAG
>JAYSTY010000299.1:0-17341 GCA_043719385.1 Blastocatellia bacterium
CCTTATCTGCTTGATGCAATTCGCACTTTTGAAGAAGGCCTGGCTTCAATTGCCGACATTGATAACGCCATGAAACTTGGTTGCGGTCATCCGATGGGGCCATTAACACTGGCGGATTTCGTCGGGCTTGATACGCTGTGCTATATTGCGGAAATAATGTTCCAGGAATTTCGTGAAAAAAGATTTGCGCCGCCGCCACTGCTGAAGCGAATGGTGCAGGTCGGGATGCTTGGACGCAAAGCAGGACGCGGCTTTTATGATTATCGCGATCCGAAAAATCCAGCCCCAATGAAGCTGCTATGAACATGGCGGAGATATACAATTGACTAAGGTTACCCCGAACTTATTTTTCCTCTGTCTGTGCATTTTTTCGTCATACTCGTTCGCGCAAATTTCTTCACAACCAACTGTCAAATTGGAGACTGCGGTCGAAACTGCTTTGAGCAATTATCCTGCGATCCGTGCCGCACAAGCGAACGCGCAATCCGCCGAAGCGAATATTGATTTAGCCCGTACTGCGCTCCAACCCAAAGTAGATTTTATCTGGCAGCAAAATTTCGCCACCCGTAATAACGTCTTCGGGTTATTGCTACCACAGGCGACAATCCCTGCGATTTCAGGCCCTGCGCTTGGCACAGGTGGATTCGCGTCGGTCTTTGGTTCTGCAACCGGAGTTTTAGTTTCGTGGGAGCCGTTCGATTTTGGACAACGCAAAGCAAACATAGATTTGGCACGTGCAACCACGAATCAAGCCACAGCAATCATCGCGGTGACAAAACTTGATGTTGCTACGACTGCCGCCGATGCGTACCTTGCCGTCATCGCTTCCGATCAGGCGGTCATTGCTGTGCAAGCCAACGTCGAACGAATGGAAATTTTTTCCAAGGCGGTGCATGTTCTAGTTGATAATCAATTACGTCCTGGAGCCGATGCTTCACGGATTGATGCTGAATTGGCAGTTGCACGAAATAATGTAATTCAAGCCGAACAAACAGCAGCCTTAGCGCGGACGACTTTAGCCGAAGCCATTGGACAAGCCGGAACTACTGTCAACATTGATCCAAATCAATTTCTTGAACTTCCGCCAACCCCGCTTGCTCCTGTGGCTAATTTCGCGCAGCATCCATTAGCGCTGGCGCAACAATCCGCCTTTGATGTCATTCGTGCGAGACAAACCATTTTAGAGAAAAGTTATTATCCAAAATTCAACTGGCAATCAGCACTGTTCGCACGCGGTAGCGGAGCGTTGACGGATGGTCAATTAAAATATACACGAGGTTTTTATCCTGATACGGCGAACTGGGCGACGGGATTGTCACTGAGTTTTTCGCCGACTGAAATTTTTGGTATCCGTGCCAAAAAGAAAATCGAAAATTTCAATTATGTGGCGGAGCAGGCTCGCTACGATCAAACGATTCAGAAATTAAAAGCACAGGATTCACGTGCCAAAGTGTATTTAGAAGCAGCTCGCAAACTGGCGGCGAATACTCCGCTGCAACTGAAAGCCGCGCAGGAGACTGAACTCAGAATCCGCGCCCGCTATCAGGCGGAACTCGCTACGATTACTGAAGTCGCCGATGCGCAACGCTTACTTGTGCAAGCTGAAGTTGATAACGCATTGGCAAAACTGAGCGTCTGGCGTGCGTTACTGGCGCAGGCAAAGGCGAATGGCGAATTAACGCCGTTTTTGGCATTACTGAAATAATGCGTAGTCGGTGGACAGTGGTCGGTGGTCGGTTTTGTGGCGATGATTTTCTGGTTGCCTGAGAACTTTCATAGAAAACAAACCGCTGAATAAAATGAACCGACCACCGCCCCCCGATCACCGACCACCTTCATAAATTATGTGGCTCATCAACACCGCACTCCGTCGTCCCATCACCATTATCGTAGCCGTTATCGGCATCGCGCTGCTGTCTGCGCTCAGCCTTTCGCGCATGTCTGTAGACACGTTCCCGAATCTCAATTTGCCTGTAGTCTACGTCGCACAACCTTATGGCGGGATGGATCCGCAGCAGATGGAAAGTTTTCTCGTGAATTATTACGAGTACCATTTTCTGTATGTTTCCGGCGTCGAACACGTCGAATCAAAATCCATTCAGGGCGCAGGACTGGTCAAAATCTTCTTTCATCCCGGCACGGATATGAGTCAGGCGTTGTCGCAGGTGGTGTCGTATGTCGAACGCTCAAGAGCTTTCATGCCACCGGGAACAGTCGCTCCGTTTGTCGTGCGATACGATGCAGGCAGTGTGCCAGTTGGCTATTTAACTTTCACTTCTGAGACGCGCGATTTAGGCGAGATTTCTGACCTCGCATTATTTCGGATTCGTCCGGTATTTTCGACCTTGCCCGGAGTTTCTGCGCCGCCGCCATTCGGGGGCAATCAGCGTACTGTCATCGTCCGCGTTGATCCTGACAAGTTGCGCGAATATCAAATGTCAGCGGAAGAAGTCGTCAAAGCCGTCGCGTCCGGCAATACAATTTTGCCTGCGGGAAATGTGCGAATGGGCGATCTGCAACGACTTGCGCCGATCAATTCCGTCGTTTCAAATCCACAGGAATTAGCTGCACTGCCAATCCGTTCCGGCAATGGCCCGACGGTCTTTGTGCGCGATGTTGGCCGCGTAGAATTAGGCTCAGATATTTTAACGGGCTATGGTCTCATCAATGAACGGCGCACGGTGTACATTCCTGTCACGAAGCGCGCTGAGGCGTCAACATTGGATGTCGTCAACCGTGTCAAATCCGAAGTACCGAATTTTCAGAAGCTGATTCCTGACGACATCAAAGTTGGGTTTGAATTCGATCAATCACAGTATGTCAAAAATTCAGTGCGCGGCTTAGCGTTGGAAGGCGCACTCGGAGCCATCCTGACAGGATTGATGGTGCTCTTATTTTTGCGCGATTTTCGCAGCGCATTAATTGTTGTCATCACCATCCCGATTGCTTTGCTCGCGGCATTAGTAGGTTTGTGGCTGGCGGGACAAACCGTGAACATTATGACGCTCGGCGGACTTGCACTCGCCATCGGAATTCTCGTAGACGAATCCACTGTCGCTATCGAAAATATTCACACGCATCTTTCACGCGGCGAACCCAAAGCGCAAGCAGTACTGGAAGCTACACGCGAAACGATTACACCGCGATTGTTGGCGATGTTGTCAATTTTAGCTGTATTTGTGCCTTCATTTTTGATGGTGGGCGTATCTCGTTCTTTGTTTGTGCCGCTTTCGCTCGCAGTCGGATTTGCGATGCTGGCTTCGTATTTTTTGTCGAATACGCTGGTGCCGATTTTGGCGGTTTGGTGGTTGAAGGAAAACCGTTCAGAGTCCCGCCTTCAGGCGAATGAACGCACGAATACTCCACCTCAAGGCAAGACTCTGAACGTGCTTGAATCTTTGATGAAAATGCGTTGGGTTGTACTGAGTTGCTACATCCTCATCGCATTGCTAACGCTTGTGTTTATTGGTCGAAAACTCGGTACGGATATTTTTCCGAATGTAGATACAGGGTCATTTTCATTACGACTTCGCGCTCCATCCGGTACTCGTGTCGAACGAACAGAAGTTATCGCGCTCAACGTTTTAAAAGCTATTCGGGAAGAAGCTAAAGGACAGGTCGAAATTACGATTAGCTACGTCGGCACTCAACCTGCAAGTTTCCCTGTTAATACGATTCATCAATGGACCAGCGGCCCGCACGAAGCGATCTTACTGGTCAAATTGAAATCCGGCTCCGGCATTCATCTGAACGAATTCAAAGAACGGCTGCGCGAAAAATTGCCGAAGATTGCACCTAACACTTCGCTGTCATTTGAAGCGGGCGACATTGTGACGCAGGTCATGAATTTTGGCGCTCCGACTCCGATTGAAGTTGCATTAAGTGGCGCAAACCTGACGGCGAATCGTGGCTTTGCCGACAAAGTGTTAGCCGAGATGAAAAAGATTCCGACGTTGCGCGATTTGCAATTCGCGCAGCCGTTGGATTACCCAACCGTCAACATCAACATTGACCGCGAACGCGCCGGACAAATGGGACTTACCGTAGATCAAATTGGGCGTTCAATGGTCGCCGCGACTTCTTCCAGCCGTTTTACGCAGCCGAATTACTGGCGCGATCCGGCGAGTGGCGTCGCCTATCAGGTACAAGTTGAGGTTCCGCAATCTCGAATGTCGTCCATCGAAGACATTCAGGGAATTCCCGTCAACAATAGCAAAGGCTCATCAACATTGCTCGGAGATGTAGCGAGCATTAATTTCGGTTCGATGCAGGGCGAGTATGATCGTTATAATCAGGCGCGAATGCTGACGATCACAGGAAATATTCAGGGCGCAGATTTGGGCAGCGTGTCCGCCGCCGTCAATGAAGCCATCAAACGCGCCGGAGAAATTCCCAAAGGCGTCAGCGTTAATGTGCGCGGCCAGGTTCCGGCGATGCAATCTACGCTGACGAGTTTAGGGACTGGATTGCTACTTGCCATTGTCGCGATTTTTCTGTTGCTTGCAGGTTATTTTCAATCTATCCGAATTGCTTTGATTACCGTCGCAGCCGTCCCTGCGGTGTTGTCAGGAGTAGCAATTGCGCTGTGGATCACAGGCACTACGCTAAATGTACAATCTTTTATGGGCGGAATTATGGCAGTTGGAGTTTCGACCGCCAACGCAATTTTGCTGGTCACGTTCGCCGAACAAGCACGCCAGAAATCACAGGATTCAGTCGCCGCCGCAATTGAAGCTGCGAAGACTCGACTCCGCCCAATATTAATGACGACGTTTGCGATGATTGCGGGAATGATCCCAATGGCATTGGCTTTGGGCGAAGGCGGCGAACAGACAGCGCCGCTCGGACGCGCCGTGATTGGTGGATTGATTGCTTCAACGATTGCAGTGTTGTTTATTTTGCCTTTGATTTTTGCGATGTCGCAACGCAAGGCAAGTAAGAACTCCGCATCGTTGCATCCAGAGGAATTTTAGGAGGGTGAGAAAATGAATGAAAAACCAAGTCCTATCGTACAGAAATCTTATCAGTTTGCTTTGCGCATCGTGAAGCTTTACAAATTGCTGTCTCAAGAGAAGCACGAATATGTGCTGAGTAAAGAAGTATTGACGAATGGCACAGCCATTGGCGCTCACGTCAAAGCAGCACAGGAAGCTGATTCAAGAGCTGGCTTTGTTCACGAAATGAGTAATGCGCTACAACGTACTGTCAAAACAGAGTATTGGTTAGAGCTTTTGCGTGAAGCAGAATATCTTGACGAAAAAAACTTTTTTGCAATCCACCATGACTGGCTTGAAATAAAAAAATTATTAGTCGCCATCGTCAAATCGTCGAGAGGTCAATAGTAATCACAAATGACACTCTCAATTCTCAACTATCCACTCTCAACTTTTTTGTCGGAAATAATTGGGCTACAAAAGAGTGGAGAATGCAGAGTTGAGAATTGAGAGTGGTTGTTTTCGAGAATTATTCAATGACTCAGAAAAAATTATTTTTAACTTTATTGGTAGGAATGGCTTTAGCTTCTGCTTGCAACAAGGCTCCTCAACCTGCGCCTGCGGCGGCACAAGCTCCACAAATTCCAACCGTCGCAGTCACCACTGTGATGTCGCAGGAACTCTCGCGCAACCTGAAACTGCCGGGAGAATTGCAGCCTTTTCAGGATGTACAATTATCTCCGAAAATACAGGGCTTCATCTCATGGATTGGTGTAGATCGTGGCTCTGAGGTCAAAGCCGGGCAGGTGTTAGTGCGATTGTCAGCGCCGGAATTTGCTGCGCAACAGGGCGAGGCCGAAGCGAAAACGACAGTCTCAACGGCACAAAAAATTGAAGCTGAATCTCATGTCAATTCAATCCGCGCACAGCGTCTCGAAGCTGAAGCAAAACTGGCGGCATCGTCGGCAACTTACAATCGCTTGAAAAATGCGGCTGCTACGCCAGGTGTGATTTCAGGAAATGAATTAGAAAATGCGCAGCGCTCTGTCGAAGCGGATCAGGCGCGTGTTCAGTTTTACAAAGAGTCCGAAAAATCATTGGCGGCGCAGGTCAATGCGCTGGCGGAAGGCGAAAAAGTAACGAAGGCATCGGTCAAAACTGTCCAGGTTAATCAGGGCTATTTGCAGATCACAGCCCCATTCGCGGGAACGATTACAGAACGATTTGCGCATCCCGGAGCTTTAGGCGGAACGACGCAACCAATCCTGCGGCTACAACAAATCACGCGCTTGCGATTGGTTGTCGCTGTCCCTGAAGCTGAACTCGCAGGCGTGACAAAAGGAACCAGCGTCGAATTCACCGTGCCTGCTTTTCCCGGTGAAATATTCAAAGGCGTGATTGCCCGGATTGGAAATTCAGTTGATCCCAAAACGCGCTCAATGCCCGTCGAATTGGACGTAAATAACGCCCATCGGAAATTAGCTCCTGGCATGTTTCCGCAAATTACCTGGCCTTCGCATCGTCCGCGACCGTCACTGTTCGTCCCGTTATCTGCCGTCGCCTCCACCACAGAAAAAACTTTTGTGATTCGTATCAAGGACGATGTGACCGAATGGGTAGACGTGAAGCGCGGGACTTCGATCAACAAAGATGGCAAAGATTTGGTTGAGGTCTTTGGTGATCTTACCGAAGGTGATGCAATCGCAGTCCGCGGTACTGATGAATTGCGTGCCGGAACGAAAGTAATCAGCAAAGCTGCCGCTCCGGCAAAATAAAAAAGGACAGGCAATTAAGACCTGTCCTTTGTGCGATGCAAAATCTTACTTCCGGTTAATTACGGGAAGCTGAGAAAAAGCGTACCAGATACCAAAACAACAAAGCTACTGAGGCGAACAATGCTAACGAAGCAGCGACGTGTTGATCGGTGCGGTAATGATGCAGGACGTTAGAGGTTTGATACATAATCGAACCAGCCGCGAAAATAATCATCGCCGCCGAAAAGAGCATCCCTAAAGTAAATCCGAATAAGGCGCTGACGACAATAATTCCCAGGGCAATGAATCCGCCGATGGTCAGAATCCGGCCCATCCAGGATAAATCTTTTTTCGAGATAAATACCGACGCCGTGAGGCCGGAGAACAGAAACAGTGACAGGATTCCCGCTGTCGGAATGACGTTTTGCGAAGTCATCATTGACGCGATCAATAATAACGGCGCGAAAATAATTGCCTCGGCGATAACGTATAATCCCAAACCCAAATATTGTTTGCCTTGTGATGACGCATCTGAACTCGCCCATTTCGTCGCCAGATGCGACACGCCCATAAATGCGCCCAACACAATGAGCCAGCTCCAGCGCCCCACCATCAGGCTGGTCAATACTTCAGCTATCCCTGACATTTGCAGTACCGTTTCCAACGCGATGAAGGCCAGAATTGCGCCTGCCAGGTGCAGGTACGTTTGTTTGATGAAACTGACGCGTTCTGATTCCGCCGCCTGAACTGCCGAACCTGAATTGATTTCAAAATTCATAACTATGAATCTCCTTGTTGTTGTTGACGAATTTACTGTGCAGGATTTTAACCATCCCACTTACAAACAATAAGCTTTATTACAGCTTTCAGCAACTGGAAAACTTTTGTTTTGCTGGTACAAAAAGTTGCCGCCCCATTCTGCACCCGCTAAGATAATGGCTTCACTATGCCGTCTTAACTTTTTCAGTAGTCTGGATTATCAACTATGTTCCAACGATTCATCACGTTCGTTTTTTTCTCTCTGCTGGCGATCTGCACGTTTGCCCAAACAACTCCGCCAGCAAATAAATCTATCCCTCCGCCCGGCATTGAAATCCCCGCCGCAGCGCGCGTCGAGTTGGAAACTGGTGTCGCCGAACTCGCTCAAGAAATTGACGCGTTGCGCAGCGCATTAAAAGATCAGCCAAAGCTGTTGGAGCTATTGCCCGATGTCCAGATTTTTTACAACGCGGTGCATTACGCATTGCAGTACAACGAGATTTTGAACGTGCGCGAAATTCCTTTTGCCAAAACGCAACTCAAACTTGGCCTTGAACGTGCGAAAGAATTGCGAGCAGGAAAACCTTCTTGGATTACGCAAACGGGTCTGGTTGTGCGCGGCTATGTCTCCAAACTTGATGGCTCGGTGCAGCCATATGGATTAGTTGTGCCTGTAACTTATCAGGCGAATTTGCCCTTTCAATATCGCCTTGATATTTGGTATCACAGGCGCAGCGACACGCTGACCGAAATTAATTTCCTTAATGACCGCTTAAAAAATCCCGGTCAATTTACCCCCGCAAATACCTTCGTCCTGCATCCGTATGGACGTTTTTGCAACGCTAATAAATTCGCGGGTGAGGTAGATACATTCGAAGCGCTGGCGCATATTCGCAAACATTATCCAATAGACGAAAACCGAATTTCCGTGCGTGGCTTTTCGATGGGTGGTGCAGCGACCTGGCACATCGCTACGCATCACGCAGGACTGTGGGCGGCTGCGGCTCCGGGGGCTGGGTTTGCCGAAACACCGGAATATCAAAAATCAAACCTCAGCGAAACTCCATGGTACGAGCAAAATTTGTGGCATTTGTACAACGCGACAGATTACGCCGCGAACTTATTCAATTTGCCGACCGTCGCATACAGCGGAGAAATTGATAAGCAAAAACAAGCAGCAGATGTGATGGCGCGTGAACTGAAAAAAGAAGGCATCGAACTCACGCACATCATCGGCCCACAGACCGAACATAAATATCATCCCGATTCGATTCCCGAAATCAATCGCCGTATTGATTCCATCGTCGCCAAAGGCCGCAATCCAATTCCTGCGCACGTCAAATTCACGACCTATACTTTGCGCTATAACAAAATGTTTTGGGTGACGATTGATGGCTTGGAACAGCATTGGGAAAAGGCAACGGTGGATGCGGAAATTAAGGATGCAACAACGGTGCAAATCAAAACCAGTAACGTGTCTGCTTTCACGTTGGAGATGTCGGCTGGCCTGTGTCCATTAAATATAGCGACCAGGCCAACTGTTCTAATAGACGGGCAAAAGTTGGAAGCTGCGCCTGTTAAGTCTGATCGCTTCTGGAAAGCTGATTTCCGTAAAAAAAGAACAGGGTGGGAAAGTATACCTTCAAATGAAGGAATAGCTGGGTCGTTCCTGGGAAATCCTGTTGTCGTGCAGTTGCCACTTAATGAAAGTTTGCGTAACGCATTAACTCAATCAGGAGTTCCTACGCCTCCCATTATCATTCCATTTTTGTTTCCAAATGAATTGCGAAAAAGACATGGCTTGCAAGGCCCGATTGACGATGCGTTTTTGGATAGCTTTGTGATGGTGCGTCCTACGGGCAAGGCCGCGAATGAAGCCATCGGCGTCTGGGTGAAAAATGAAATGGAGTACGCCAGCAAAATCTGGCGCTCGCAATTTCGCGGCGAAGCGCAGATCAAAGACGATTCCGACCTTACGCCCTCCGACATTGCCAATAGTAATTTGATTTTATGGGGCGATCCGTCGAGCAATAAAATCCTGGCGCAGATTGCCGACAAGCTCCCGATCAAATGGAACGCAACCAGCATTCAGGTTGGTGGTAAAACGTATTCATCCACGCAACATCTTCCCCTTTTGATCTTTCCGAATCCGCTCAATCCGAAACATTATGTAGTTCTCAACTCCGGCTTCACCTTCCGCGAAGACAATGCCAGCAACGCACGCCAAACACCGAAGCTGCCGGATTGGGCTATCGTAGACATTACCGTGCCGCCTTCGCCGCTCCGCGTTGGTCGTATTGTGAACGCTGGCTTTTTTGGCGAGCAGTGGGAATTGAAATGAGCGGGCAAATTCTCACAATGCCGGACGCGGATGTCGTTTATTACTCGCAAGCATTTTCGCCCAATGAAAGTGACGCTTTCCTGCCTGAATTAATTTCCACAATTGCCTGGCGACAGGACAACATCAAAATCTATGGGCGCGAAATTCCGCAGCCGCGTTTGACCGCGTGGTATGGCGATGAAGCGGCGATTTACACTTACTCGAACATCACAAATCACCCGTTGCCCTGGCTTCCGGTGTTGCAGCAAATTAGACAACGCTGTGAAGCGATTGCCGCAGCAAACTTTAATAGCGTGTTATTGAATTATTACCGCGACGGGCAGGACAGTATGGGCTGGCATCAGGATAACGAGCCGGAATTGGGCGCACAGCCTGTCATCGCTTCGGTCAGTTTTGGCGCGACACGACGCTTTCAGTTGCGGCACAAGAAGCGCAAAGATGTAGATACGATCAACCTGGATTTGGGACACGGCAGTCTGTTATTAATGCGCGGCACGACGCAGGAATTTTGGAAGCATCAACTGCCCAAAACCAAGCAACACATTGGAGCTAGAATCAATCTGACGTTCCGGTTTATTTACTAAATACACCATAATTTGGAATTTCGCGTGCGAGGAAATGTCCCACAAACTTCAGTTTGTTGAGGTTGTGCAACAGAGACACAGTTGCCAGAAGATGCAACAAACTGAAGTTTATTGGACATTTGAAAACTTACTTTCCAAAGTAATAGCCTTCCTCAATCAAGCTGCGCCGCGATCTCGTCCACTTCCTTGTCGCGCCGATGGTAGCCCCTTTCCGCAATCATCTCTTGCGCCGTCACCCAATGTTCACGCGCTCTGTCCTTGTCCGCTTGCGCCAAATAGAGGCGGACATATTCCAGATAGCCATCAGCGAGGTGCAAAGGCCTCTCACCGCGTTCGGCGATGGCTAAGGCTTCCGCCAGGTCGGTGTGCGCCCAGTCGAATTGCCCCGCCACCCGTGGCAATGTTTATGGCGCTTCCCTGTGCTGAGAGCCTGAAAAATACCTTCAGCAAGACTCTTACCGAATATGGCCGAGTACCTTTGTGTTATTTTCTCATCCATCTTTACCTGATTCATCGCCTGATGTTCGTGATGGTATTTTGCAGGGCTTCAAATGGGCAGACTTGTTATTCGGTTTCAACTTCGGACGGCCCAAAACAGGCAGCGGCGTCGGGCTTGGGGCGATTTATTTGCTCTGGCTGGGCGTCGCCGTGCTTTACCGCAAAGGCGTGTGGCGCGGTAAGAAGGTGTTTGAGCGCAACGCACAAGGCAAAGTCGTCCGCCTGCTCGACCGCCGCGAAAACAACGACCTGGTGTGGCAGAAGATGAAATGAGGAGATGACTGATGAACCGGGCGGCAGTTTACTGGCATCCCTGGTTGGGAATCGCGCCGCGCCACAGAAAATTAGAGTTTAATAAGTCCCCAAGCCTGAAGGAGAAGAAGTTGATGGGATATAAGTGAGTGAAAAGAATGGTCAGCCCGGGGAGATTTGAACTCCCGACCTCTCGCACCCCAAGCGGATGGTCTACCCTCTTAATCCTAGTCTATTATTTACAAAATGCCCTGTTTGTAAAGCTTTTCCGTTGCTATTCCTAACCGTTCCTAACTATAATATCTTTCTATAAGTGGAAACTTAGGTGGAAACCTTACAAAAGGCAGCATAGTTATGAGAAAACCCAAAGGCACGGCAAAGAAGATTCTTTTTCGTGGTAAGCCGAAATATCAGGCGCGATTTATTTGTACGAAAGACGGCAAGCGGATCGAAATGAAACGGCTTTTTGATTCGGCGCATGATGCTCGGATGCAACTTGCAGAATGGCAGATGGAGTTGAGAAATGGGCAAGAGTCCGGGAAAGTACTAGGCGGAAAAACTTTCGCCGAAGCTGCCGACGAATACGCGAAACTCCATTTGATTCCGGCTGTTTATATTGGCAATGAGAAAATTGCCGGCCGCGATTCTTTAGCTACTCCCAAAGCTTATCTCAAAATCCTGCTTTCACACTTTGGCAAATTTCAGTTACGCCATATCAACCGACGAATGATCGGAGAATTTAAACTCATCCGTGCGACGACGCCAACGGTTCACAACAAGCAAAGAAGTGTTCGTTCCCTGAATATGGAACTGGAGCTTTTGCGCACGATTCTCAATTACTGTGTAGCGAATGGCTGGATGGATAAGACGCCGTTTATGGGAAGCAACCTGACCGGGCATAAGCTCATTGAGAAGTCGAAAGAAAATCGTCGTGAGCGCGTTCTGACCGACGACGAAGAGCAACGCCTGTTAGCTGTCTGCATTGGCGAGCGGTCACATTTGCGCGGCTTGATTATCGTAGCTGTAGACACTGGCATGAGGCGCGGCGAATTGCTCAAATTGGAATGGGGCAACGTTGACCTTGTGGCGCGGATGCTGCTCTTGCCAGCCCGTATCACAAAGACGAAGAAATCGCGGACACTCGCGCTAACACGACGGGCTTTCGATGAACTCTCGCGCTTGCAAGCGTCTTGTCCAATTGGTCAGGATTTAGTTTTTGGCATTCGGGATAATTTCAAACGAGCGTGGGGCACAGCCAAGCGCATGGCAGGCATCGAAGGTCTGAATTTTTATGACCTGCGCCACAGCTTCATCACACGCGCTAACGAATCCGGGCTTTCGCGTGATGTCGTCACAAAAGCCAGCGGCCATACTACGCTGGATGCCTACGAACGCTACGTTCATGCGCCAGATCATATCCTGCGTTTGATTGCGGACTCACTAGATGCGCGGCAGGAACGCCAACAACCAAAGTTGGATTCAATCTTAATCAATTAACCATTTCAGCCTGTCTTATCAGGGCGTAATTAACCCTGAGACAGTCACAGTTCCTTGATGTGATTGGCAGGCTGAAACCTCTTCAAGGAAATACGAAGTGAGGAACGTATGAAACAAACCGATACAAGCGAAACTGCGACCAATGCTTTTATGAATTGGGTAGAGGAACTGGGACGGAAAGTTAACTCGCTTTATGAATCAGGCACACTGCAACTAATCATTAACGACGATGGGAAGGTCGGTTTTCGATGCCACCCTACTGACTTTGCGGAATTCCTTTCCAAGAATTTGGGAATTTTTATCAGTCTCGCGCAAACCAGAAAGGATGCGATACATTTAAATCCAAAAGAAGGGATTGAGTCAAAATTAGAAGATTTTGCTTTTGATTACGTGAAGCAAAATCTTGGCCAGGCAATCCATCTTGCTGTTGTAAAAACTATCACTGAGTCATTTCTTTTTGCTTACGATGAAGTAATAACGCCAACAGAAACACAGGCAACAAAATCAGCACTCAGGCATTTAGATTTATTTTTCGGTGAACAATATCGCCAAAGGCTACAAGTAAAATTGCGTGGGAAGGGGAAGCCGAAAAGAGAAAAGTCACCGAGCGAGATTATTATGGAGCAAGAGAAAGCACTAGAAGCACTTCCAAAGTTGGAACAAAAGCGAAATGGCATTGGTGATACAACTTCAAGTGAATACCTAAATTTGAGCCAAACCATAAGTCGAACAAGAAAGAAGTCCGGTATTCCCCGCAAAAAGAAAAACAATGACACCTAATTCATTTCTTTTATTAGTCAAAGATTTTGTTCTGAGTATTTGTTAGTCTTTGTTCGCCACAGAAAAGAGAAATGGCAGGTCATTCCAAAACTTTTGATCGAGAGACGGAATGCCTGCCTAACCCTAAACCCATCACTGAATGGAATCAGTGACAACTAAAAAGGTGTACCAATTATGGCAGAAACCGTCGCAAAATTAAATCCAATCCCGCAACCAACAATAATTGACCCCATCCAGTTCTATACCCGCCAACAAATCGAAGCGTTGGGGATTTGCTCATGGATGACGATTCGCCGTGCTGAGAAAGCTGGGAAACTCAAAGTGTATTCCTACGGCTATCGGCTGCGTCGTTACCTGGGTAGTGACCTTCTGAAATGGATGGAAGGCAAACCCGCAAAATTTACATCAGCAAAATAAAACCGCGAAGTCCAATGATGGAAGCTTCGCGGCGCTAAATATTTGAAGTGTTCGACGCCTTCAAATATAGCGCATGCGTATAGCCTCTGTCATTGAAATTTCGCAGAAAGCGAGAAAATCTAATGACAAAGGCTATACAAATCGGAGAAACGACAACCAGCTCTCTTATTTCTCCTCCTATTTCAACGTCATCGAAAATTGAATGCTCTCTATGTCAGCATTATTATCCGCTTAAGTTCGTCGGCATTACCTGTCAGGCTGAGTCACTGGGCTTATGCTTATCATGTTTTGAGCAATTTTGTCGGTGGATTTCAGTTGCTCGGTACGAAAAGGAGATGTCCCGATGACTGCAAAGGCTCGCCCTAAAACACAATTTGAGATCATCACTGCTCAACTACAGGGTAACGAAGATTTTGCAGCGGCATTAGCTGAACTGGCGTTCGCTTATCAGGAATCAATTGATAACAAGAGCCTGCCGGATGACACCCTGTCCGACATCAGAAAAGCGGTACGCACTGAAGGCAAGCGGCGTGGACTGTTACCCGATGATGCTGATCGACAATTGACCGAAGCCATTAAAACTGTCCGCCAGCAACGCTATAAAACACGCGATGTCCCGGCGATCCTGAAGCCGAAAACTGCAAAGGCAGCAAAGGCAGCAACCACGAAGACGGGCGGTTATCAGTTCGTTGCCGACGCCAAAGGTATCAATGCCATTGATGACGACAATAAGCCCACTGCTGTTTGTTCGCCGCTCTGGGTTGAAGCCATGACGCGTGATGAACGCAGCGGCAACTGGGGACGGTTACTAAAATTCACTGATCCCGATGGCAAAGAACATACCTGGGCAATGCCGCAATCTTTGTTAGCGGGAACCAATTCAGAGTATGAATCCTTCTTGCGAGATCAAGGCGTTCAAGTCTTCAATCGAAAGCTGCTCAGCACGTATCTTGCCGGAAAATCAGATAAGCGCGTCTTAGTCGTTGCGCGGACGGGATGGCACAAAGCCGCGTTCGTTTTTCCTGATGGTTGCGTCGGCTCCAATGATGGCGATCAGGTTTTCCATCAGTCAGACGCAGGTGCAAATCATCTGATGACGACGGCGGGAACCATCGAAGACTGGCAACAAAATATCAGCCGATTTTGTCCCGGCAATAGTCGGTTGCTGTTTGCCGTCGCAGCCGGATTTGCTGCCAGCTTATTGGTAAAAGTTGGCGTTGAAGGCGGTGGCTTCCATTTTCGCGGCGATACCTCAAAGGGGAAGACCACGCTTCTTTTAATCGCTGGGAGCGTGTGGGGCGGCGGTAGTGACAATGGCTTCATTCGGCGCTGGCGAGCAACGATCAACGGTTTGGAATCGGTCGCCGCAAGCCACAACGACGCTCTGCTTTGTCTGGATGAACTGGCAGAGGTTGACCCGCGAGAAGCTGGCGAAACCGCCTATATGCTCGCCAATGGGCAAGGGAAAATCCGGCAAACGAAAAACATCACACTCCGTAAACAACTGGAATGGCGAACATTATTTTTGTCATCCGGTGAAATCAGTTTGGCGGATCATCTCAGTCAGGCCGGCAAGAAAACACGCGGCGGCATGGAAGTCAGATTATTGGATTTGCCGTGCGATCCGGGCGCGGGGCTTGGCGTCTTTGAAAACCTTCATCACTTCGATGCACCGAAAGAGTTGGCAGACCACTTACGACACGCCGCCAATTTGTTGATTTTCATTTGTCTACTCCTTTGGTTATTTCTCTTGTGCTGAGAAGTTAAAGTTACTGAGGATAATGAGATGACATACCATGGCGACTGTACACCCTAACCTGGAAGATCGGCCTTCCTTTGTTGATTCTATGGCTCTTCGAGTAGTTATAATTTGGCAGGTGGATATTAACAGTCCTTGAGGAAACAGGCAAGCACTAAGAATTGTCAGGCTTTTCGTTTTTATGGCGAGCGGATCATCACGCCACAGGCAGAGAGACGCAAGAATCTTCTTTCCTCATTTACCGCTTCAGGTATGAATTTAGATGGCCAGTGAGGAGGTCACAGACTTCAGGAATGATGGATCGTTGGATGCCTGAAGTGCCTTGATAAATTATCGAACCCGCATCAGTTCATCCCATTTTGTTGTATAGCGCGGCGAGCGTTTGCGTATGCGTGTCTGCCAGTTACCAGTCCGGGCAAAGAGGCCAACGCGCACAGTGTCACGTCCAAGCTTCTCATTGATGGCATCCATCGCTATCAGTGCTTTGCGCTGTTGCTCGTTGCGTTCATCTTCCCAGAGACGGCGTGTCATTGCATCATCCGGCAACAAGCCTGTCAGCGTCACACCAGCTTTGCGATATTGATAACCAGGGCGATAAATTGAATGCAGCCCTTTGCTGGCAAGTTCCCAAAGCTCCATCGTGATATTGCTGAGCGGTGCAACATCCAGCGTGATCGAATTGCGATATTGCAGGACAGGGCGAAAACGGTCAGTTTCAATAAAGACTGTCAAACTACCAGCGGACAATTTTTCTTTGCGAAGTTTTTCTCCGGCGCGTGCCAGATAAAACGCCAGAGCGTTGATTAGCTCTGGCAATTGGTCAACGGTAGTGCCGAACGAACGCGAGACCATAATTGATTTGCGTGTTGCGGCGGTCAGTTCCAACGGATGGCAAACGATGCCGCGCAATTCGTGGACGGTGCGAAGTCCAACCACGGTCATTTGCTGGCGAATCCAATCATCCGGCGCGTTGCGCAATTCCCATGCGGAGAAAATGTCATGCGCGTGTAGCATCTCGGCATAGCGATAGCCCACTCCCCACACTTCAGCAACGGGTGTTAGCTCCATTGCTTTTTGTTGATAGGGTGAACCTGTCAAGTCAACCACGCCGTTTGCTTTCTCGGAACGCTTAGCGTGAAAGGCTGCGACTTTAGCGAGCGTCTTTGTTTCAGCAATGCCAACTGAAACAGGGATGCCCACGCGCCGTTTGACCTGCTGCTGAATGCTGCGTCCGATGTCGGTGAAGGTCTTATTTCGCTCTGGTATGAGCGACAGGAAAGCTTCATCAATGGAGTAGTTTTCAACTTCAGGGCTGAAGTCTTTCAGCGTTTCCAGTACGCGTCCGCTCAAGTCCCCATACAATTCGTAGTTTGAGGAAAACCATTCGACCTGATTTTGTTCGATGGCTGGTTGTACCTTGAAAAAAGGCTCGCCCATTTTGATGCCAAACTGTTTGGCTTCGGCACTCCGGGCAATAATGTTGCCGTCATTATTCGACAGGACAACGAGCGGTTGCTTGTACAGCGAAGCATCAAAGACGCGTTCGCACGAACAGTAAAACGAATCGCAATCTATGAGGGCGATGGCTGACATAGGCGGATCAATGTTTACGGAATGAAGCGGATCAATGTTTACGGAATGAATAAGTTACGCAACCCCATACTTCCCAATCGGTTTCATCCGTGATTTCAATATCGGGATAATCGGGATTGGCAGCACACAGCTTAACGTAGTTACCCTGGATGAATAGTTTTTTGACGGTGTGT
>JAYSTY010000300.1:0-17237 GCA_043719385.1 Blastocatellia bacterium
TTCTTCGCTCATACACAGCGCAGTTTTCGGCACATAGGCAAGAATTGTCGGGGCTACAAAAAATCCGGTGCTGCCTGCAATTCTCTTGCCGCCGCACATCAGGCGTGCGCCTTGTACGATAGCGTTTTCAATATGTTCGAGAGCCTTATTGACTCCGGCTTCGTCAATCAGCGGACCAATGTCCATTCCAGCTTCCAGTCCATCGCCAGTTTTCAACGCTTCAGTTTTTGCAACCAAAGCAGCCAGAAATTTTTCATAAATCCCGCGCTGCACATAAATTCGATTGGACGCGATGCACGATTGTCCGGTGTTGCGGAATTTCGTAATCATTACTCCTTCGACGGCTTTTTCGAGATCAGCATCATCGAAGACCAATACTGGCGCGTGTCCGCCGAGTTCCAATGACAACGGCTTCACGGTTTCCGCCGCTCCGGCAATCAAAGTTTTGCCGACTTCGGTGGAACCCGTAAACGTAATTTTTCGGCACAGCGGATTTTGCAAAAACTCTGCGCCAAGTTCCGAAGCGTTGCCGACGACCAATTGAAAAACACCTTTCGGCAATTTCGCCGCGTCTACGCATTCAGCAAAAATTGCCGCGCAAATTGGAGTTTGCGAAGCAGGTTTCAAAACTACTGTGCAGCCCGCAGCCAACGCCGGAGCAACTTTTCTAACCGCAAGAATCAACGGAAAATTCCACGGACTAATCGCGCCGACTACGCCAATCGGAGACTTGATAATCAGGTGACGTTTGCCATCCACCTGATTTGGCACGATGCGCCCGTAAGCACGTCGTGCTTCTTCGGCAAACCAGCCCAAGTGATCCACAGTCATAGCGACTTCGCCTAAGGATTGCGTGAGCGGCTTGCCATTTTCCATCGTGATGACTTTAGCGATTTCGTCTTTACGCGCTTCGACGTTATTGGCGATTGCATGGAGATATTCGCCGCGTGCTTTGCCTGTCAATTTGCGCCAGCCGGCAAATGCTGTGTGCGCGTCATTGATTGCCTGCGCTACGCGAGCGCGATCAATCGTAGCGATATTCGCAAACGCTTCACCATTGGCGGGATTGATGACGGCTTTTGTTTGCGCGGTCGTGATGAATCCGCCGTTGAGATATAGAGGGTAAGTTTTCATAAAAAGTTCGCGGTATTTAGTTTGTAGTTCGCAGAGAAGAAGTTCGCCGGAAGCAAGCTGCGAACTACCAGCTGCGAACTATCCCGTCGTCCAATCTTCAATTGCCAGATTTGGAATACGCTGAAAGTCTACAAGATTGCGCGTGACCAGAACGCTGTTGACGGAAAGCGTGATGGCAGCAATGGAAAGATCATTTGTGCCAATACGAATTTTTTGAGCGACAAGCTCATCGTAAATTTTCGCGGCGACATCATCGAAGGGCAGACACGTCATACCTCGATAAAAACTAAATGACCGCTGCATACGCTCATAAGCCTGTATTCGTTGCTGACTGCTCCGTGCGCGACGACAAACAGGCAACCAGCCAGAGAATGTTTCCCCAACTGTTATGATTGTTGTGGCAAGTGCGTCACCATCAGGTATTTCAAACAAATGTCGCATGATGGTGGGATGCGCCTGTTCGATAAAACCAATGACACTGTTATCAAGGACATAAAGTTTCATGCAGATTCCGCCGCATCAATCGCACGGTTGGCTTCTTCGTACTGTCGTTTTCTTTCTGCTTCAATTTCTGCCCAATGCTGTTTATATAATTCGTCATCAGGAGAAAAGATACCTGCGGCTTCGATCCAATCTCTCGCGGTTGAAAAATTTTGCGGCAACTCAATTTGAATCTTTCTCAACTCAACGGTCGCTAAATATTCTTTCGCAACTCGTTGCACATTAAAAACTGCTTCGTCACTTGATGCGCCTTCTGCGCTCAGAGAAGGTAAATCGGGAATCAGCGCTTTGAAAATTCCATTTTTGCGTTCGACAATAACCGGATATTCCATACTTCATTTCTCCTCATTCTAAAGGTCGTATTATAACCGATTTATTTCGGAACACGCGCCCAATCATTCAAAAACTGAGCAATCACAATGTCCGTCATCGGATGATTATAGAGTTGATCCAGAATATCGAATGCCATCGTGCAAACGTCTACGCCTGCCAGCGCGGATTCCAGCACGTGGGTTGGATGGCGCATCGCTGCCGCAAGAATTTCTGTTTCAAATTCGTAGTTGTCGTAGATCGTTTTGATCTGTCGAACGGTTTCCATGCCAAAATGTCCGGCAGCATCCAAACGCCCGACAAATGGGCTGATATACGTCGCGCCGCATTTTGCCGCAAGCAAAGCCTGGAGCGGCGAAAACGTCACGGTCACATTCGTCTTGATGCCTTCTTGGCTGAAAACTTTCACCGCTTTCAAGCCTTCTTTCATTAACGGAACCTTGACGACGACGTTCTTATGGAGCTTAGCCAGTTCGCGGCCTTCCACCACAATTTCAGCAGCAGTCATACTTACGCATTCAAGGCTGACGGGGCCGTCTACGATGTCAAGAATTTCTTTGTAAACATCAATTGCTTTGCGACCTGAATTGGCGACGTGCGAAGGATTCGTTGTGACACCATCAATGATGCCCCAGTCCCAGGCCTGACGAATTTGGTCTACGTTGGCGGTATCGAGAAATAATTTCATAAAGAGAAAAGATGTTGGATGCCAGATGCTGGATACTAGATTCTGGTTTTCCCTAACATCTAGCATCCAGCATCTCATTTTTATTTTCTTACAGCTTCAAGCACGCTGTAGGGGGACGGAGTTGGAATGACTCTCGTCAACTCCAATCCGGCGCGATCAAACAGTGCGCGATATTCAGATTCGGTGCGTTCACAACCGGAAAGCACCAGTAACATTTGCAAGTCAAGAAATTTGCTCACGGCAGGAGCGTTGCCTTCGGGCAGTACCATTTCGACGACTAAAACTTTGCCGCCTTCGTTCAATCCGGCGCGGCAGTGGCTCAGGATTTTGACGCATTCATCATCACTCCAATCGTGAATGATATGTTTCATGATGTAAGCGTCACTACCCGCCGGAGCCGTAGCAAAAAAATCACCCGTCACAATTTCACATCGGTCAGCAATCCCTCTTGACGCGAGAATCTTTTTGGCGTCTTCCATGACATACGGCATATCGAAAAGCACACCCTGCATCTGCGGATATTTTTCTAAAATCGCAGCCAGCAATAATCCATGTCCGCCGCCAACATCCACAATTTTATTGATGCCGGAAAAATCGTAACCACTGACAACAACACCTCCCGAGCCTAAACTCATACTCGTCATTGCGTCATTGAAAATTTTCCCTTCGGATGAATTCTTCTGATACCAATCGAAAATCGGTTCCCCAAATAAGTGATCGAAGGCACGCTCTCCTGTCTGGACTCCATAATGAAGCCCTTGCCAGGTTTTATATGTCACTTCACCCGCCATCATGTGCGCAAAGGCGCGTAAGCTTTGCGGATGATCGCTGCGTAGCATGTCTGCAAGTGGAGTCAGTGAAAAACGCTTATCAGTATCTTCAGAAAAAATCCCGGCGCTCGCTAAAGCGCGCAGCATTCGATACAACGAACGCCCATGAACTCCAAGCGTTTGTGCTAATTCATCAGTGGTCTTCGCCCCGTCGGTTAAGTGATCGGCAACCCCAAGTTGTGCCGCGACAGAAATAGAACGAGACAGCGAAAACCCAAAGATCATCTGCATCATTTGATCTGGGAGAGGAAGTTGTGGAGCATTTTGTTCAGACATTATTTTTTCCCTTTCGTGGGAGTAACTTATAGTTAATATTTATAAATCAGCTTTTGATTTACCAAAGTTTGCAAAATTTTTCGCGGTATCACCATTTAGCACAGCCGCCACATCTTTGCAGATCGCAGTCACTACGCGGACTTGCCCTTCACGGGTGAACGCGCCAATATGCGGCAGTAAAATCACGTTATCCATTTTGGCAAGCGGTGAATGTTCAGGCGGTTCCTGCGCACGAACGTCCAACGCAGCTCCGGCAATTTTGTTTTCCTGCAAAGCTTGAAGCAACGCAGCTTCGTTGACGACTTCGCCGCGTGAAGTATTAATAAAATACGCGCTCGGCTTCATCAAGGCGAACTTGCTTTCATCAAATAAATTCAAGGTGTTTTTCGTAGCGGGCAAATGACAGGAAATAAAATCTGCACTCTGCAAAACATTTTCAAGCGTAGTCATTTCAGCACGTGCTTCCATTGCCTTCAGGCTCTCAGCGTCTACAAATGGATCATACGCGATGATGTCCATCCCAAGCGCACGCGCTTTATTGGCAGTACTCACGCCGATGCGACCGAAGCCGAGTACGCCTAACGTTTTGCCAAGAATTTCTATCCCTGTGAATTGTTGCCGCTTCCATCCGCCTGCTTTTGTGTCACGGTCAGCCGCCGGAATTTTGCGGGCGAGTGCAAGGATTAATCCGACAGTCAATTCGGCGACAGAATTTGCATTTTGTTCAGGCGTGAGGGCAACGACGATGCCGCGTTCAGAGGCAGCTTGCACGTCTACATTATCAAGTCCGACTCCGGCGCGTCCGATGACTTGTAAATTTTCGGCAGCGGCGAGCAATTCACGTGTGACCTGCGTTTGATTGCGTACCATTAGTGCTTTGTAATTGCCGATGATGGCATGTAATTCGTCAGGACGCTGCCACAAATCAGGCGCAAACGTGCAATCGAATTTGGTGCGCAGCGCGTCCATTTCCGCGCCTGCAATGTTTTCTGTGATGAGTACGTCAGGCATAATTTTTTGCAGCGCGGGCTGCCAGCCCGCAAGCTGAAATTAACGTAACAAATTAATCCCCAAATAATTGGTAGTGTACGCCTCAGACGCGGGCAAGCTGCCCGCTATACGTGAACTCTGCGATAATTTTTGAGCGTCGCAACCAAAAATAAAATTCCAATCATCGGCATTAGCGCAGCCATAAAAAATACGGGCAAATAACCCGTGCGATCCACAATCATGCCCGTAATAATTGGGAAGATCATGCCGCTGACGCCGTTGGCTACGCCCGTTAATCCGGTCACACGAGCGACGGCGGAATTCGGAAACACATCCGAAATCGAAGCGAACATGTTCGCTGATAAAAATGTATGCCCCAACAGTACTAATGAAATCGCCGCAATCGCCAAAGGAATGCTGGTCAACATCGGTACAACAAAGCTCAATAAACACAGCCCTGCGCCGATGAACAAAGTTGTTTGGCGGGCGGATTTCACTTGTAAGCCTCGCGCAATTAATAAGCCCGCAACTACGCCGCCGCCAATGCTGCCCAGATCGCCGAAGACAAAGGTGACGGAGTTAAAATACGCGCTGTCTTTAATGCTGAGGCCGCGCACATCGCGGAAATATTTCGGCATCCAGTACAAATAAAATTCGACGACCGGCCCCACCCAAAAACGACACAGCATCAAGCCCCAAGTTTGCGGTAAGCGAAGCAACTGCCGATTCGTTGGTTCAATTTCTTTTTGCTTCGGGTCGTTGTCGCTTCTGATGTACTGTAATTCAGCTTGCGTAATGCTCAGATGGTCTTTGGGTTCACGATAAAAAATCCACCACACGATTACCCAAATTACGCCTAATAAACTCGGCACTAAAAAACCCGCACGCCAACCGTAATGTTCACGTATCGGAATAATCAAAAATGCCGCAACAAACGAACCAAACATTGAAGCGCTATTGAAAACGCCAATTGCAAACGCGCGTTCACGCACGGGAAACCAGGTCGCTACGAGTTTGTTGCCGCCGGAATAATTGCCGCATTCGCCTGTGCCGAGCCAAAAGCGAAAAATCCGAAAATGCCAGATCGAATTTGAAATTGTATGCAAGCCATTTCCGAACGACCACCACAACACGGCGAACGCCAAGCCAATGCGCACACCGACGCGATCCATCAAAAACCCCATCGGAAATTCGCCGAGCATCATCCCAAAACGAAACCACGAAACGATTGTGCCGAACGCTGTATTGGATAATTTGAATTCGTCAGTGATGTCGTTGCCAAGTACCGCGAGTGCCTGGCGATCTACGAAATTGATGACCGTGACAAAAAATAACAACGCCAAAATCTGCCAACGCACTTGGCGGTAAACGGGCGGCATTGATGGTGGGAGTGGTTGACTCATGGTTTTTTTATCTGCTGGAAATCAAATATCAAAAGGCAAATATCAAAAGTAGGATGCGGAAGCAGGGCTTTCTCTGAATTTCTTAAATCAAGTGCCGACCATTTGCCTTTTGATTTTTGATATTTGCCTTTTGATTTCGCAGCGAAAGTCATTCATTTAGCAGCTTGTCGTTGTGGCACAGTCGTAAAAGCTTTCGTCAACCGATATAAATATTCCTGTCCGTCAAAAAATGATTGCACAATGAGGCGTTCGTCTTTGCCGTGCGCCCGCGAATCATCAATGTCGCCGAAAATTCCTGACGTGCCGTACATTGAAATGCCCGCTTTGCGCAAATACAAACTGTCTGTCGCGCCCGTGCTCATCGTAGGCACAACCGCCACGCCAGGCCACATTTCGCTGGTGACGCGTTCGATAGCGCTCATCACATCAGAACGCAGAGGCGATGGCGGGCTTGGTTTCGGCTCACGAATTGGAGTGATCGAAATACGTTCGTCATTGACAACTCTGACGAGCGTTTGGTGAATTTGATCGGCGGTTTCTGTGGGAAGAATGCGGCAATTTACTTTTGCGCGCGCCGTTTGCGGTAAAGCATTTTCAGCGTGTCCACCTTCGAGCATCGTCGCCACACAAGTGGTTCGCAGCGTTGCATTGTATGCGGGTTGATTGGCTAATGTCGTGGCAGCTTTGGTGTCAGAAGCGTTCGCCGCAATCGCTTTCATTGCCGCTGCCGTTGCGCCCGATTCATAATTTGCGCCGCGCTCAAAATAAAGTTTTGTGACTTCGTTCAAGCTCACCGGAAAATCAAATTGTGATAATTTTTGTAAGCCATTTGTCAGCGTATAAATCACATTGTCTTTCACCGGACGCGAACTGTGACCGCCTTTGCCTTTCACTTCAAGCAAAAAACTTTGGTAGATTTTTTCGCTCGCCTGCACTGAATTAAATAATTTTTTGCCATTGCGAATCGCGCCACCGCCACCTTCGTTCAAGCCAAAATCTGCGTCAACTAATTCACGATGATTTTTGACGAGCCAGTCTACACCGTTGAAATTTCCGCCTTCTTCATCAGCGGTCAACGCTACGATAATGTCGCGGTCGGGCTTGTAGCCTTCCTGTTTGAAGCGAATCAGATTCGCCACAAAAATCGCCGCCATCGCTTTGTCATCCGACGTGCCTCGTCCGTAATAATATCCGTCCTGCTCCAAAAATTTGAACGGATCAAACGACCAGTCCTCGCGCTTGGCTTCGACGATATCAATGTGTGCAAGCAGCAAAACCGGCTTACGTGCGCCTGTGCCGTGATAGCGGACTACAAGATTTTGTTTGCGCGGATCGGGACCGAGAATTTTGATGTCTTCAGCAGGAAAACCCGCAGCCTTCAATCGCGTCACCATTGCTTCGACGGCTTCAGTGCAATTGCCGACGGAATCGGTGGTGTTGATTTCGATGAGTTGTTTGAAGATGTCGTAGGCGAGTTGACGCGAAGGTGAGAGCTTTTGTGCTTGTGTACTGGATATAAATAAAAAAAGTAAAATAAATAAGCAAAGTGTTTTTCTCATACGTTGTCTTCAGTTGTTATGCAAGTCAGGGTTACTGATAGCCAATTTCTTCAATATCTGATTTCAAATTTTCAAGAGAATTTTCTGGATTTAGAGCGTAGATAATTTCATCTGTTAGCGTGCGGTGTTGATAAATGTGGTCAATTGAAGCGAGGGTGATTTCTTGCTCATAGTATTCTTCTGCAAATTTTTTATAGGTTCGAGGCTTTCCATCCAGCCCTGATAAAAGATAAGAAGAGCCATCGGGATCGCTGTCATCCGGGTAGCTAATACTTCCGATTTTCCAGGACGGCTCGTCTTTCAGATGCCAGAGGCAAAAAGTTGTGTGCTCAAGTGAGAAGGCTGGTTCTTTAAGAAATCCATCGAATACGGAAGGAACCTCATCTAAAATACCCGACCAAATTTGTTGAGGTTCGTTTGCGAACGGCGACATTGGTGATTCATGGTCAAAGCCTTTTATTATAGCCCCAGCAGTATTGAACAAGATGAAATAATCATCTCCTTGTCCATTATGCATTGATGCCATCATTTCCTCTGTATCCCACTTTGAATTAAATGAGTAATAGCGAGATTCCCATTCAGGGCTAATTATTGCATCAAGCATTGCAAGCGATTGGCAACGACGTATCAGCACCTCAGTGTTAGGTAGCCATGATGGCAAATGATCTCTAACCGTAGGTATGGAATTTGTGGAGAAAGATTTAGCCATACGCTTCAAGATATTTCACCCCCGTGCCTGTATTGAAAAGCACAATGCGATCATCCGCCGTGACCGTGCCTGCCGCTAACATTTTCTTGAGTGCCGAAAAACATGCCGCGCCTTCGGGAGCGCAGAATAAGCCTTCGGCTGCGCCTACGATTTTGGTGTCGGCGATCATTTCTTCGTCAGTGACAGAAATAGCGCCGCCACCGCTCTGACGCAAAATGTTGAGCATGATGAAATCGCCGATGGCTTTGGGGACGCGCAAGCCGGATGCTACCGTATGCGCGTTTTCAAATTCCGGCGCTTCATCCCAGCCATTTTCAAAAGCACGAACGATAGGGGCACAGCCTGCAGCCTGGATGGAAAACATGCGTGGACGTTTGCTACCAATCCAACCCATTTCTTCCATTTCGTCGAAGGCTTTCCACATTCCGACCAGTCCCGTGCCGCCGCCAGTTGGATACAAAATCACATCCGGCAAAGCCCAATTAAATTGTTCGGCCAACTCATAGCCCATCGTTTTTTTGCCTTCGATACGGTACGGCTCTTTCAGCGTCGAAACATCGAACCAGCCTTCGGCGGACTTTCGTCGGCCAACTTCTGCGCCGCAATCGGTGATGAGGCCGTCAATCAACGTGACTTCTGCGCCGAGTTGCTCACATTCGATGCGATTGGCGGCGGGCGTATCGCGCGGCATAAATACATACGCAGGGATTCCGGCAGCCGCAGCAAACGCCGCCATCGCCCCGCCAGCATTGCCTGCGGTAGGGATCGCTAACTTTTTGACGCCTAATTCTTTCGCCATCGAAATCGCCGTAGTTTGCCCCCGCGCTTTGAATGATCCAGTCGGGTTTGGCGATTCGTCCTTGATGAAAAGATGCGGCAGATTTACCCGTGCGCCTAAGCGTTTTGCATGCAGCAGCGGCGTCCAGCCTTCGCCTAAAGTAACGATGTTTTCGTCGTGAACGACAGGTAAAACTTCGCGGTAACGCCAGAGCGACGAGACGCGATTTTTCAGACTTTCCTTCGTCAACGTCTCTGCCGCTTTCGCCAAATCGTAGCGCACCAATAAAGGTTTGCCTGCTTCTGATAAATTATAAAGTTTATTCGGCTCGTAGGTTTTGCCCGTCTTTGAGCATTCCAAATGAGTTACATACATGCAAAAAAATCCTTGTTTATAAACGTGTAGCTGCCAGCCAACGAGTAAGGTCATCCACTGAATTGAAATCAAGCAAAGCCTCGCTGAGCAGGTCAAGTTCGGGCGAAGTGAGCGCCGTGATTTGCGCTTGTGCCTCCGACGGAATCAGACCCAGGCGGCGTTTGAGTAATCGCTCTACGACTGAGAGTCGCCCAATTAATGTGCCTCGCAACTCACCGCGTTGCTCGCCAAGTTGTTCGCCTTCTGCCAAAATTTCACGATAAATTACTGACTGCATCATGATTTCCTTTCGAAAAAGCCGACGGACTAAATTACGGTCAAAGCGTAAGCCCGCCAAAATACCTGCGGCGGCAGTTAAGTCGCTGCGTTCATCTTCGTCAGCTATTGTACTCACTTTCTCAGCGACTTCCATCAGTAACTGTTCAGGCTGTGCCGCACGTGCCAGGACTGCCAATGGCCACAAACCTGTGTGCGCTAATAATGGAGCGGAGTCTTGTTCCCAGAGCTTGACGACGCGATAACGATGCCATGTATCGCCGACATGAAATTCATCAGGAATGTGCGCACTGGTTTCGGCTAAGGCGATGACGACCTGCCGCACGGGCTTTCGTTCGCGGCGATAAATCCTCACAAAGTAATCAAGCAAACGCAACTCAAGCAGGGGTTCGCTATTTGTTGGATCCGTCTCAAATTCGACATGCAAAATCTCATCGTCAAGCTCCAGCAAGTGAACGGCATCAGCGCGAATCGGTTGCAGCGAAAGCTCGCTTTTGAGAATGCGTACACCAGTGACAGTTCGACCTAACAACCATGACGCCAGTTCTGTCCGATAATGCTCCGCCAAATATTTCAGCAAATTGTCGTATTCGCGGGGCTGCGACATAAACTCAGGTGGTGATGGAATCGCCTTTGCCATCCATAAAATCTTTGTTTTTATCGCCGACCCAGTAACGCGCTCCGGCGATGCACCAGATGAATTCGAGCGGGTCTTCCTGCGAAAAAACCGGATGATAATTCATCATCGGAATCGTCACCATATCGCCTTCGTTGACGTTGTGAACGAAGCACATTTTTTCAGGTGCTTCGTAAACTTCCATGGAGCCGTGACCTTTGATGAAGATGTAGACTTCTTCCTGATCGGTGTGATTGTGTGGCGGCCACGAGCGTTGATGCGCCTGGAAAAATGTGTAGCCCGCAATTAATTTGTCAGCCGCTTCCGGCACATCGAACATCATGAAAACGTCTTTGCCAGCGAGATGACGGATGCGGTCTTCGCGTTTTGAATATTCTGAAAATTTCGAATAATGCACCGGATGTACATTGTCCGCCGTCGCCGAACAGCGAATGACTTTCGCGCTGTCATTCGTAGAATTTGAAATTTGATATTCGGCTCCGCGTGGGATGTAAATTGTATCGTATGAATCCAGTTTATAATTTTTATCGCCAACTTTGACTTGCGCGCTGCCCTTCCACATAAACAACAAACTTTCGTCCGTCGCTTCGCACAGCGTGGTAGTTGCTGAGTCTGCGGGCAATTCATATTCACCACAACTGAGCCACTCCAGATTTGCCGTCGCGGGAGTGAAATGCTGGCGATACGAAACCTTCGGAGCAGAAGTGCGAAAGACTGTGCCGGGTTTGACGGTCTCGCTTTTGTGAACGGGATCGGCAATCGTTGCCGGAGGAACTGCAAGTTTTACTGCGAATGAGGAATTATCCATCGTGATACCTTTTTGATTCAAAAGAAAAGTGGTCGGTGGTCAGTGACCAGTGTTCGGTGAAAGAATAACTTATCACCCGAAAACTGACCACCGATCACCGACCACCGACTACCGCCTTAGTATTCCAGCCTCAATCCAAATTGCCATTGACGTGGAGTTGATAACCTGAACAAACCGGTAATTCTACCAGCCGAGCCAGGACAATCTACGCAAATGTTCGGATTCGCAAAGTTCATGTGATTCACAAAGTTGTACGACTCCGCACGGAATTGCGCTTTGAAGCGTTCCGTGATGGCGAAGTTTTTGAAGAACGACATGTCCACTTGCGATAAGCCGGGACCAAGTAAACGATTACGTCCAGTGTTGCCAAACGTTCCTGTTGCCGGACGACGCCAGGGGCCGTCCGCCGTGCCAGCAGCTTTAGCAATGGCAAGGGGGTTTGAGGGAAAGAGTGCCACACCGCTCGTCAGTGGCGCAGAAGCGACCTTGAACCAGTTCACCCGATTAGGATTATCGGAGCGCCAATCTCCTACTAAATCAGGGCGACACAAACCTACATCCTGATCCTGACCGCAATCACGATAACTGGGTGTGAATGGCAACCCGCTTTGCAATTGCCAGACGGTATTCATTTGCCAACCGCCGAGCACCGCATCCACGGCTTTATTCGCACTATTGAGGAAGGTTCGGCCTTTGCCAAAAGGTAATTCAAAGATTCCTGCCAACAGAAACACATGACTGCGCGTATTGTCGTTCGGGCCGTACGCTTCCTTTGCATTAATATTGTAATACGTGCCGGTATAGTTGAACGACCGCGACCATGTGTAATGGCTCAAAATTGAGAAGCCTTTTGAGAAACGTTTATCGGCTTTCAGTTGCAAGCCGTGATAATTGTTACTCGCATCACTACCGTAATAACGGAAGTTTTGCGACCAGCCAAACTTGTTAAAGAATGGTTTGCGCGCATTTGTGCTTGATCCTTTGGTTCCATCAGCGTTGAGGTAGCCTTGAATGGTTGGTTGATTGAAATCGTAGTCTCCGCCGTTGCCGGCAAAAACATGCGTACCTTTGGTTCCAACATAAGCAGCTTCAACCGAGATATTGCCAGGCAGTTGATGCTGGATGGACAGATTCCATTGATCGCTGGTTGGCAGGCGTAACTTTTGCGGCAGAATAAATGCCGTCACACCATTTGGTAAAATTGGCTGACCGTTCGGGCCTTTTGGTTGAGTGTTTAGAATCGTGCCAGGATCAATCGCTGTTGGCCCTGCTGCCAAATTAAATACCGACAAATAGTTTTGTGCGGGATTATTGGATTGAATTCCTAACACCGGCAGATTTTGCGTGACGTTATGTCCAAAAACTGAACCGAACACGCCGATATCGAAACCACGACCATAGCCCATACGAACTACGGTTTTGTCGCTTACGCGATAGGCAATTCCAAGCCGTGGGGCTAAGGTTGTTAAGCTGCCTTGCTGCGTCAGATCAAGTCCGACTCCAGTGCTGCCTGCCACACGTACTTCACCGGTAGCAACATCAATGAATCCGCCTTTGCCCGCACCCGTGACGGTTTGCGGACGATAGAGTTCCCAACGTAATCCGAAATTCACCGTCAGCTTGCTGTTTACTTTCCACGTATCCTGTCCATAGAAGAACCAGCGATTTTGGCGTTCTTCAGCATCGGTGATCGTGCTGACATAACGCGCAAAACTGCTGACATCGCCTAGTAAGAAAGCAGCAAGACCTGATCCGCCATTGCCAGTACCAACGGGGCCGCTTGTACGCACGGCATTAAAAGTCAGTTCGCCTGCGCGATGGCGATCACTGGGAATACGCAGGTTCGCAGCACGACGAATATCTGCGCCAAATTTGATCGTGTGATTACCACGCAAATTCGTCCAATTATTGACGAATTGCACTTGCCGTTCGTTTTCACGCAACGGGCAGTTACAAGCATTGACGCCGAGTGCATAACCAAAATTCAAGTTAAGGGCGCCACCTGCGACCCCGTTAATAAAGAAGGCTGGTAAGCCACCCGTGAAACTATCATTATTCAAGCCTGGAATGCCTGCATCTTTGCCCGGTGTCGTTTGGGCTTGCCCCGGATCAACGTTCACGTGATAGCGGTAAAAGCCAAACCGAAAATCAGTCAGCAAATTGGCATTCACGGTATAATCAAAACCTGCCGCAACGCTCTGATTGCGCGTTTTCGATTCGCCAGCGAAGTTTGAGTCAGGATTAAAACCACTGCCACCACCTGCAACGCCAAATACACCCGGTGAAATCAGGCGATAATCAGCAAGGCTGTAACGACCAAAGACGTGCATCTTTTCGCTGACGTAATAATCCCATCGTGTATTGGTGAGGTCTTCGTTAAACTTCACTGCGCCCGCGCCCACATAGTTATTATCATCAGGGGCGATACCTGTAATGTTGGGGAGCGGAACAAATTTATTCAAAATATTTAGTGCTTGTGGCGAAAGGCGAGCAGTAGGAATTTTGTTTCCCACGAACTGCGTACGAGCCGCCGGAGTAGCTCCACTTTGTGGATCAAAGATATTCACTGCATTGGCAGAAAAATCACCTGCGCGTTCAGCCGCAGTAGGAACGCGCATCAAAACAGAACCGCCAATGTTGCGACGTGTGCCCTGATAATCACCGAACCAGAATAATTTGTTCGGAATAATTCTGCCGCTCACAGCGCCACCGTATTGGTTCAGCTGCGTTACCGGAATGTAACGATTATTGCTTCCTCTGATCGGATTAAATTGCGTGAAAGGATTACGCGCATTGAAGTGATCGTTGCGTAAAAATTCAAAAGCTACCGCGTGAAAATCGTTTGTACCAGAACGCGTTTGCGAACTGATAACTCCGGCATTCGCGCCGAATTCGGCATCGTAATTTGCAGTCGTAACTTTCGCTTCGGTCACGGATTCCAGCGTTGGATTAATAACGATCAAGCCGAGCATTGAATCGTGATTGTCGGTTCCGTCTAACAAATGTGATGAACCGGCGAAGCTTTGTCCGTTGACGACTTTGCGATAAGAACCTTGCGGGTCTTCGCTCGCGGCGGTTTGTCCCGGGAAGGCCGTCACGCCGGGCGAAAAGATTTCGATAGCAGTAAAACGACGATTGATGATGGGCAGGTTGGTCAGCGTTTTTTCGCTGAACGTCACAGCTACATCACTGCGTTCCGTCTTCAGCAACGGCGCGTCCGAAGTGACTTCGACGACCTGACTGATTTCACCAACTTCAAGTTTGATGTCAGCGCGTGATTCCTGATCTACGGAAACCGGAACCCGTTGCACAGTGACTTTGAAACCGGGCGCTTCGACACGCACCTGATAGGTTCCTGCAATCAAAAAACGCTGGGTGAAGTTGCCATCACTGTTGGTGGTCGCTGTATAACTGACTGCCCGTTGCGTGTCGGTAATGACAATTTTGGCATTCGCTACGGCAGCACCCTGTGAGTCAAGCACTGTCCCCACGATGTTACCGTAAACCGCTTGTCCAAAAACCGCCGCCGGGGTCAACAGCATAAGCAAAGCAAAGAGAGCTATTACTTTTCGCATAACTGAATACCTCCTGGTAGTTCTAAAAAAATTGAGAATTTTTCACAAGAGAATTGATGAACTCTCGTACAATTTGAATTGCCGGAAATGGCAATCATAATTTCATCGCAGTAAGCTTAAAATCGTTCAATTTCGAGTCTAGCGCTCGATTGGTTGGTATTTAAAAAGGGATACTAACCGATTCAGGATAATTTGACCAACCACGGCAAAGAAATTTTCTTTCAACTATGGAGTGTGGTTATGGAGTGCGGTGGCTCGACACCGCTTTGGTGTTCGTTACCAAATTATTTTCGGAACAACGGAAACTTCACCTATCGAACGCCAAAGCGGCGTCAAGACCGCCGCACTCCACATCATTTCTTCGCCTCCGCCATCCAGTTCACCACGACCGTGTACTGCAAATTGGCGGTCGCCTCGCCCTGCGTGACAAAGAGGAAGCGCTGGCCGTCCGCCGTCACGGCATAGGCATTGGGTAGCGCCCGCAGCGGCGCGAGATCGAAGAGCGCCTTGGGCACACCCGCCTCAAAGCTGCTGCCCGGTTTCACCTCTACCGCCATCAGCTTATTGTCGCCGGATAGGTAGAACAGCTCTTTGCCATCGCTCCGCCAATGCGCAAAGGTGCCGCCATTGGTGGAAACCTGCCACTTGCCACCCGAAGCGGGAAAGGTCTGCACGAACACTTCGAACCGCCCTTGCTCGTTTGACTGATAAGCGACCCAGTGCCCGTCGGGTGAGAACCGTCCATAGCCTTCGCTGAACGGCGTCTGCAAAAATGGGAACGGTTGGCGCTCTCCCTCCACGGGCAAGACCCACAGATCAAATCCCGTTTTCGGATCAACCCGGGCATAAAAAATGAAGCGACCATCCGCCGACCAACTGGTGGGATAGCTCGGCGCATCCGCCTTGAGCAGCAGTTCCTCCTGCCCGCCGCCACTCGCCAGCTTTTGATAGAAGTGAGAACCAGCGCCTCGATTCGCCCCCCAGGCGATGTGGCTCCCATCGGGCGACCAGACGGGATAGCGATCATCGCCAGGATCGAAGGTCAGCCGGCCGCTGGTACCGCCTCGTGCAAGGTCTATCACATAGATGTCGTATGTTCGGGTCTGTGGATCAAGGCGCGCAACCGCAACCCGCTTCCCATCGGGTGAGAGGCTGGGAGCGTCAATCAACCCCGGCGCGCCGACCGATTCCAGCCGCTTACCCGCGCGATCCACCCAGATAAGTTGCTGATTGTTGTAGGAGCCGGTCGGATCGTAGATCAGACTGCCATTGTCTGACACGGATAAGGCGACTCTGCCGCCATAGGCGGTGACTCCGACCTTGTCTACAACCACAAATGGCTCGCCCGCGAGTTTCAGATTGCCGGCATCGAAGGGCTGTGCCAGTAGCGCCCCCGCGCGCGCGAAGAGCAGATGCTTCAAAAACCCTGTGGAATCAACTTTCTAAAAGCGCCCCCGCGCGCGCGAAGAGCAGATGTTATTATATTAAGCAAGAAAACTCACTCTATCCAGCGCCCCCGCGCGCGCGAAGAGCAGATAGCCGCTGTCCGTCGCGCCCATCGGTGATACCGCATAGAGCGCGCGTGAATCTGTCGCCAGCAACCGCGTTGGCGCTTGACCATCAAGCGCGGCGAGATAAATTTCCGAAGCTCCCTGCGGATTGGGCGTCCTGAGATAGAGGAAGTGGCGACCGTCAGGTAAAAAGACAGGATAGTGGTAAAGAGCCTCCTGATTTGACTGTGCTGTCCCCACCACCAGTGTCGGCTCGCCGCCCGTTGCCGGAACACGATAAATCTTTCCGTACGAGGTGAAGAGAATGACCCCGTCGCGGTTCCACGTGCCGCCTCTTATTCCTGACATGTCCCCGCCACCTGGCAGCGAACAGAGCGTTTGTGGCGCCCCGCCCGCAAGATCGAGTTTCTTGAGCTTGCCTTCGGAGGAGAAGCAGATTGAGCGGCTGTCCGGCGACCAGAAGTGCTTCCCACTAACCCCATCCGTGCCGGGCAGCAGTTGCGCCGTGAGCGAAGCCAGCGGGCGCAACCAAAGACTGTTTCGGCCTTCAGCGGTTGCAGCGAAGACCAGGTTGCGGCCATCGGGAGAAAGCTCAGGCAGCAGGAGCGCGGTCACCTTCTCCGGCGCGGCAATGGTAAAGCGCCCAGCGACAGCTTCGACGGGCGGCGACTGGCGAAGATACTTCACGGCGAAGGGCAAGGCCGCCAGTAAAGCCAATACCGCAACCGCCGCCACTGCCATCCAGAGCCGCACATTGCCAAACAGTTCTGTCGTACTCGTGGCGGGCAAACTCCCAGTCAGCGCAGGCAGCGCCGTTGTCGCTTCCAGCCGCGAACCAGAAGGCGTCGTCAGCGTAC
>JAYSTY010000004.1:0-27733 GCA_043719385.1 Blastocatellia bacterium
GGCTGGCAATTGAATTTAGGGAAGGGACGACAAGTCCGACCACTGACCACCGCTCACCGACCACCTGGTCAATGAAATCGCTCCACCGTCTGATTGTCACCTCGGCAACCTATCGCCAGTCATCTGCTATAACTCAGCACTCAACACTCAGTACTTCTAACTCCGATGATCCCTACAATCGCCTGCTTTCACGCGGCCCGCGTTTTCGTCTGGAAGCGGAAATGGTACGTGATTTGGGATTAGCGGCGAGTGGCTTGCTGAGCAATAAAATTGAGGGGCCGAGCGTCTTCCCGCTCCAACCGGATGGCATTTGGAAAAGCCCGTACAGCCAGGAAAAATGGACGATGAGTTCAGGCGAAGACCTGTACCGTCGCAGTCTTTATACCTTTATTCGCCGGACTGCGCCGTTTCCGCAGATGGTGACGTTTGACGGGACGAGCCGCGAAACCTGTACGGTGCGGCGCATCAGGACGAATACTCCGTTGCAGGCGCTGACGATGCTCAACGATGAAGCGGCGATGGAAAACGCCCGCGCTCTGGCACAACGAATGATGAAAGAAGGCGGCGCAAATTTGCCTGATCGTTTGAAATACGGTTTCCGCGCCTGCCTCACGCGGATGCCCGAAGCGGTGGAAATTGAACGCTTGAAAAATTTGTATGAGCAACAACTGCTGAGCTACAAGACAAATCCCGAGGCCGCAAAGAAAATCTCGCAGGATTTGAAAACAACGAAGCGCAATGAAATCGCGGCGTTGACGATGATTGCGAATGTTTTGTTGAATCTGGATGAGACTGTGACGAAGGAATAACCTTGTTCAGCAAACTTCAGTTTGCTGCCTCTTCGGGCTATTGTATCTCTGTTGCGAAGGCTCAACAAACTGAAGTTTGTTGGACATTTTGGTAAAGAATCATGCCCAAAAAACTAACCACAAAAAATATTACAAAATCTGTATTTTTGCTCTTCATCTGCGGCATTATTTCAGCTTCATTCCCTTACTCAACCGCACAAGCAGTTAATCAAACTACTCCTCGTAAAATTGACTTCAACCGCGATGTTCGCCCAATCCTTTCGGACAAATGTTTTGTCTGTCATGGCCCTGATGCTCCCGCCAAAAAAATAAAACTCCGACTTGATTCTGAAGCAGCAGCGATGGCGGTTATCGTTCCCAATAAACCCGCAGAAAGTGAACTTATCAAACGCATCACTCATTCAGATGAAGCGATGCGGATGCCTCCGATTTCTTCGGGTCGTTCGTTGTCGCAAGTGGAGAAAGAATTACTGACAGAATGGGTTCGCCAGGGAGCAAAATGGCAATCGCACTGGTCGTTAAATCTTCCCGTTCGTCCTGAAATTCCCGTCGTCAAAAATAAAGCCTGGGTGAAAAATCCGATTGATAATTTTGTTCTGGCACGGCTCGAAAAAGAAGGGATTAATCCACCAGGCGAAGCTGATCGTGCGACATTGCTACGGCGCGTATCGCTTGATTTGACGGGCTTGCCGCCGACTTTGCAGGAGCTTGATAATTTTATTAATGACAAGTCAGCGCAGGCCTACGAAAAAGTTGTTGACCGTCTTTTAGCTTCGCCGCGTTATGGCGAACGGATGGCGTTTCGCTGGCTGGATGTGGCGCGTTACGCGGATACGAACGGTTATCAATTGGATGGCGAACGTTCGATGTGGCGGTGGCGCGACTGGGTCATCGAAGTATTCAATCAGGACAAACCATTTGACGAATTTACGATTGAACAACTTGCCGGAGACCTGTTACCCAACGCGACATTCGAGCAAAAAATTGCGACCGGATTCAATCGCAATCATCGCGCAAATTCTGAAGATGGAATTATCCCGGCGGAATATTTTGCTGAAAATGTTATTGATCGCGTAGACGCTACGTCAACGGTTTGGCTGGGGATGACGGTCGGTTGTGCGCGTTGCCACAATCACAAATATGATCCAATTTCGCAGCGGGAATTTTATCAACTCTTTGCCTATTTCAATAATATTCCTGAAGACGGCAGAGCCAGTAATTTTGGGAATTCTCCACCGTGGATGCCGGCTCCGACGCGTGAACAGCAGGCGCAGATGGAGCAGCTTCAGCAGGAATTAAAAACGACCGAATCTCAACTTATAAAGCTGACAAAAGATAACGCAACCGCGCAGCAGGCCTGGGAAAAATCGTTGTCGCGTGAAGCGAATGCGCATTGGTTCCCGACGGATAATTTAATTGCACGTCACGCGTTTGATGAGAATTCACAGCTTGAAACTTCAGCATTGATGCCCAACACAAAGCATTCAAAACCAGATGATGCCAGTGAAGTCAAAACGAATGTTGGGACTGATTCAGGTTATAAAAATGGTACGCCAAAATTCGTGCCTTCACCGCTAGGATTCGGTGCAGTGTTTGACGGGAAACTGCTTTTCAACGCTGGCAATATTGCGAATTTCAACTTCCGTGATCGCATCAAAAACTACAACGATCAATTCACGATTTCGGCGTGGTTTTATCCTGAATCTGAACAGAGCGGCGCCATCGTGACGCGGATGCAGGACAAGACTGGCGAGAAGGAAAATAACTTGCCGAAAGGAAAAGGCTATGGCTTATTTTTCAATAACGGCGAAGTGAATATGAATCTGGTCAGCGTGTGGGCTGATGATTCATTTCGCGTGGAGACTGAAAATAAAATTGAGCTGAAGCAGTGGCATCACGTCATCGCTTTTTATGACAGCTTTGAGCCTTACGAACGAGTGCAGATTTTTGTGGATGGTCAAAAACAAAACCTAAAAATCAATAATGGGCGTTTGTTTCGTGGCTTTGCTGAAGGCTCAGCAAATTTATTGATTGGCGCAGGCGGTGGCGAAGAATGGCGCTTCAAAGGAATGATTGATGAAGTGCGAATCTATAAATCGCTACCCGAAGCCGACGCCGTACTCGTGCTATCGTGCTCGGATTCATTGGCTAAAATTGCGGCTATCCCCGCAGCAAAACGGACAGAAGCGCAGGCTCTAAAAATCAAATATGCATGGATGGAAGCGGCGGCTCCGACTGAAGTTAAAAATGCCTGGATAAAATTGCGTGAGTTGAAGGATCAGAAGACAAAACTCTTCGCCGAATTTCCAACGACGATGGTGATGGCAGAAATGCCGCAGCCGCGTCAGGCGTTTATTTTGCGGCGTGGCGCTTACGATTTACCGACTGATCCGGTTGAGCGCGGCATTCCCACCGCGTTGCAAACCAGTCCGCAAACAAACAGTAAACAGGATCGTTTGACCTTAGCGAAATGGTTAGTCAGTAAAGAAAATCCCTTGACTGCACGAGTGACGGTGAATCGTTTCTGGCAAATGTTTTTCGGTCGAGGGATTGTCAAAACTGTCGAAGATTTCGGCACCCAGGGCGAAGCGCCATCACATCCTGAGTTGTTGGACTGGTTAGCAGTTGAATTCAGGGACGGGGCGACAGGGCGACAAAGCGACGAGGCGATTCGTCCGACCACCGCCCACCGATCACCGCCCACCTGGTCTATGAAATCGCTTCTCCGCCTCATCGTAACTTCTGCAACTTACCGCCAGAGTTCTTCCATTCACCATTCATCGTTCATCCCTCATCCTTCCGAAGAGCTTTTTTCCCCCGCTCCGCGCCTGCGCTTACCCGCAGAGATGATCCGCGATCAAGCATTGCTGGCGGCAGGGCTTTTAGTCGAACAGATTGGCGGGCCATCGGTCAAGCCTTATCAGCCCGAAGGTTTGTGGAATGATCTTGTTTTCAATGAATTCAAGTACGTCGAAGACAAGGGGGACAAGCTTTATCGCCGCAGTTTGTACACCTATTGGAAGCGAACAATCGCGCCGCCGTTTATGGCGAACTTTGATGCGGCGGGACGTGAAACGTGCATCGTGCGCGAGAATCGTACCAATACTCCGTTGCAGGCATTGAATCTGATGAACGATGTGACCTACATCGAAGCAGCGCGGATGATTGCTGAACGGGCAATGCGCGAAGGTGGAAAATCTTCTGCGGAGAGGATTGGATTTTTGTTTCGGTTGCTGACTTCGAGGTTTCCAACTGAGAAAGAATTACGAGTTTTGAGTGATGGATTTCAGGCACAATTACAAAGATTTGTTAGCCAGCCTGAAGAAGCGCAACGGCTGCTAAAAGTTGGTGAGAAGAAATTTGATTCCTCAATGAACGCCAATGAATTAGCAGCTTACGCGACGATGGCCAGTTTGATTTTGAATTTGGATGAAGTGATTACGCGGGAGTAAATTAGACATGATTGACAAGATTTACAGGATCAGTAAATCCAACTTTAGGTGTTCTTCGCGGCTCTGCCGCCCAGATGTGCGGAAAGGCTCTGCCTTTCCGAGCGCTCGCCCACCAATCAGGGCTACGCCCATTTGTGGAACAACGGGCAAAGCCCAAGTCAGAAGATAAAGCCTACGGTTGGGCAAAGCCGCAACCGCACATCAGGCGGCAGAGCCGCAAATTTTGAACTACTGAGGATGGATTTTAGAAATCATGTCCATCTTGTCAATCCTGTCGAAAAAATAAATATGAGTTCGTCACAGCAATTAAATCTCACCCGTCGTTACTTCCTGCGCAATTCTGCCATCGGAGTTGCCGCACTCACGTCTCTTCTCAAACAAGACGGACTCGCTGATGACAAAGCGGTTTTGCCGCACTTCGCACCGAAGGCAAAACGGGTGATTTACCTATATCAATCGGGCGCACCGTCGCAACTTGATCTGTTTGATCCAAAGCCGCAGCTCGAAAAATATCGTGGACAGAATTTGCCGGAATCCATTCGCAACGGGCAGCGTTTGACGGGGATGACGGCGTTTCAATCCAGTTTTCCGACGGCTCCGTCGCTTTTTAAATTTGCGCAGCATGGCAAATCCGGCGCGTGGCTCAGCGAACTTCTGCCGCACACAGCAAAAATTGCCGATGACCTGACATTCATCAAATCAATGAACACCGAACAGATCAATCACGATCCGGCAGCGACATTTTTGATGACGGGATTTCAGCTTGCCGGACGCCCCAGCATTGGTTCGTGGCTGTCGTACGGGTTAGGGAGCGAGAACAAAGATTTGCCTGCTTTTATCGTGCTGCTTTCGCGTGGGACGGGTAACACGAATGATCAGCCGCTCTATGATCGCTTATGGGGCAGCGGATTTTTGCAGTCGAATTATGCTGGCGTGAAATTTCGTTCGGCAGGTGAACCGGTGCTGTATTTATCGAATCCTCCCGGCATTGACAACGAAGCGCGGCGACGATTTTTGGACGATTTATCAAAGCTCAATCAAATCAAACAACAGGAATCAAGCGACCCTGAAATCACTTCGCGGATTGCGCAATACGAGATGGCGTACCGGATGCAGTCGTCTGTGCCTGAGCTAACGGATTTTTCCAAAGAGCCGGAAAAAACTTTTGAGCGCTACGGCCCCGAAGCTCGCAAGCCTGGGACGTATGCCGCGAATTGCGTACTGGCGCGGCGGCTCGCAGAACGTGGCGTCCGCTTCATCCAACTCATGCATCGTGGTTGGGATCAGCACGGAGAATTGCCCAAACAAATTCGCAATCAGGCACGCGACACAGATCAACCGACGGCGGGGTTATTGATGGATTTGAAAGAGCGCGGCATGCTGGAAGATACACTCGTGATCTGGGGCGGGGAATTCGGGCGTACTGTGTATTCACAGGGCAAGTTGACGGAAGATAATTACGGGCGCGATCATCATCCGCGAGCGTTCACAATCTGGATGGCTGGCGGTGGGATCAAGCCCGGAATGACGTTCGGCGAGACGGACGATTTTAGTTACAACATCGTGCGCGATCCTGTCGACGTTCACGATCTGCACGCGACGCTGATGCATTGTTTAGGCATAGATCATACGCGCCTGACGTACAAATTTCAGGGACGACATTTTCGCCTGACCGATGTTCACGGAAATGTCGTAAAACAAATTCTGGCGTAGCGCAATCTTTCCAGATTGCGTCTCCCGCCAACAAAATCACTGTCGTAAAAACAATAAATTTCAAACAGGAATTTTATGAAGAACCCATCATTACAAAACATCACCCGCCGTCATTTCTTCCAACAGGCAGGCTTCGGCATTGGCTCCACTGCACTGGCTGCCTTAATGAGTGACCAGCTTTTCGCCCAGCAAATTCAGCATCATGCGCCGAAGGCGAAACATGTAATTTATTTGTTTATGGCAGGCGCTCCGTCGCAATTGGAGCTTTTCGATTACAAACCTGCGCTGCAAAAATATGACGGTCAGGATTGTCCGGCGGAGTATTTAAAAGGCGAACGATTTGCCTTCACCAAAGGCGTACCGAAATTGTTAGGGACGCCATTTGAGTTTAAGCCGCGTGGAAAATCGGGACAGATGATTTCCAGTTTGCTCCCGCATTTAAGCCAGCACGCCGATGACATTGCGATTATTCGTTCGATGTTTACGACGCAATTCAATCACGCTCCGGCGCAGATTTTCATGAATACGGGACATCAAATTGTCGGGCGTCCGAGCATGGGTTCGTGGCTGAGCTATGGCTTGGGAACTGAAAATAAAGACCTGCCGGGATTTGTCGTTTTGCTGTCCGGCGATAATCAACCTGACGGCGGAAAATCCTGCTGGGGCAGCGGCTTCGTACCGACGGTGCATCAGGGCGTAGAATTTCGCTCCAAAGGTGATCCGGTTTTGTTCGTGTCGAATCCTGATGGCGTCACGTCCGATGTGCGCCGGCAAACGCTGGACGCGATTCGTGACCTGAATCAAACGCATCAACAGAAAGTGCTTGATCCAGAAATTTCGACGCGGATTGCGGCGTATGAACTCGCTTACAAAATGCAAACCAGCGTCCCTGAATTAACCGATATTGCCAAAGAAAAACCGGAAACGCACGAAGCGTATGGGACGCAGCCCGGACAAGCTTCATTTGCCAATAATTGTTTGTTGGCACGGCGCTTAGTTGAGCGCGGAGTCCGTTTCGTCCAGCTTTATCATTGGGGATGGGATCATCACGGCAACGGTGTCAGTACCGATATTGTTTCTGCATTGCCGCGCACTACGAGGTTGGTTGACAAGCCTATCGGAGCATTATTAACCGACCTGAAACAACGCGGCTTGCTGGATGAAACGCTGGTGATCTGGGGCGGAGAATTCGGACGAACCCCTGTGAACGAAGCGCGTAACGGCTCCAAATTATTTGGACGCGATCATCATCCCAGAGCCTTTTCGATGTGGATGGCAGGCGGCGGCGTCAAAGGCGGAACGTCTTACGGAGAGACCGACGAATTAGGCTATAACATCGCAAAAGACCCCGTAGACGTACACGATTTACACGCCACGATTTTGCATTTGATGGGGATAGACCATTTGAAATTAACCTATAAATTTCAGGGCAGAGATTTTAGATTGACGGATGTGAGTGGGAATGTGGTGAAAGCCATTTTATAGTTTCGAGTTTTGGGTTTCGAGTTTCGAGGAAAACCGAATACCTTGCTTTCCCCGAAACGCAAAACCCGAAACCCGAAACCTTGGTACAGTACGGTGAGCGGTAGCGATCTGGGTCTGCTCGCAAAATGCCCCAAATTTTATGCTCGCTTCGCTCACAGTTTAAGAGGGGAAAATTGGCAGGAATTTTATCGGATAATTAGTTTCGGGTTTCCAGGAAAACCAAATTACCTGGTTCCTCGAAACGCAAAACCCGAAACGCGAAACTATTAAGCAAACGGGTTGGCAGAATGGGTCGCTACGCAATAGAATTTGTTTGGTAATTAAGATTTTGAATTATTGACCGTATGGTGAGTCTGCTATGAAACCTCTAAAACTTTGTGTGAGTTTGCTCTTGTTCACTTTTGTTATCTGTTTGGGCTGGTCGGCATCCTTCCCCGTGGCGGCGGCGCAGGACGTGCAATTCAATCGGGACATTCGCCCGATCCTTTCTGACAAATGTTTTTATTGTCACGGCCCGGATGACAAAAATCGTAAAGCGGGATTGCGACTTGATACGTTTGAAGGCGCTACCAAAGATCGTGGCGGCTATCGTGCGATTACAGCGGGTAAGCCCGACGAGAGCGAATTACTGCGCCGTGTAACTTCGCACGAAGCAGGCGAAGTCATGCCGCCACCTACCGCCAGCAAAGGCGCTATCACGCCCGCCGAAGCTGCGTTGCTGCGGCGTTGGATTGAGCAAGGGGCAAAATATCAGGGGCATTGGGCGTTTCAACCGTTGGCGAAAATTCAGCCGCCTGCGGTGAAAAATACCAAATGGGTGCGCAACGGAATTGATAACTTCATTCTGGCACGGCTCGAACGAGAAGGATTACAGCCTTCACCGCAAGCCGATCCGCGCACGTTAATTCGCCGCTTGTCACTTGATTTGATCGGACTACTGCCGCAACCAAACGAAGTAGAAGAATTCGTCAAATCCTTTAGCAAAAATCAGGACAAAGCATATTCAGCATTGGTCGAAAAACTTCTCGCCAGTCCGCATTATGGCGAACGCTGGGGAAGGCATTGGCTGGATCAGGCGCGGTATGCCGATTCCAACGGCTACACGATTGACGGCGAGCGTGTGATGTGGCCTTACCGCGATTGGGTAATTCAGGCGCTCAATGAAGACAAGCCTTTCGATCAATTCACTATCGAACAACTCGCCGGAGATTTATTGCCCAACCCCACCAAATCACAACTCGTAGCCACCGGCTTTCATCGCAATACCGTCATCAACGAAGAAGGCGGCGTAGACCCTGAGCAAGCCCGCGTCGAACAGGTCATGGATCGCGTCAGCACCACGGGCGCGGTGTGGCTTGGCTTGACTGTCGGTTGTGCGCAATGTCATACGCACAAATTCGATCCCATCACACACAAAGAGTATTACCAGATGCTCGCGTTCTTTAATTCGACGATTGATGTGAACAATCAAGGCCCAACGGTGACCGTCCAACGCGGCGAAATGTTCGGCAAACCTGAAACGAATGCCGAACCCGCCGAAGCGCAACGCAACATGCCGCAAGGTGAGTTGAAGCAAGGCGATTGGGAACGCATGGAAATTGTGCGGCTCGAAAAAAATCCTGCCGTCACTGCCCCGAAAAAAGAAGTCGAATGGGTTTCATTTGATCCCGTAAAATTCGATACGGAAGCCGCTGGCAAATTGCAACGCTTGCCTGACGGTTCGTTTTTGATCACGTCCAACGCATCGGTGAATGACGCTTATCGAATTTTGGTGAGAATTAATTCGACGCGTGTTGCTGCGGTGCGTCTGCGCGTGATGCCGCATGAATCGTTGCCGAAAAATGGCCCCGGCTTAGCGGCAGATGGCTCATTTGTCTTGAGCGAATTTTATATTGATAGCGAAGGCGGACGGCATTCGTTTCAGGAAGTGTTTGCGGATGATGAACAAGTAGAATTTCCAGCGCTTTCCGCTGCCGATGGTGATCGCCGTACTGGCTGGTCACTAACTGCAAACCAATCGCATGAAGCCGTGTTTGTCTATGCCAAGCCAAAAGAATTTGGCAGCCGACAAATTCAATTCGTCATGCGACACGAAGCCAATGCGAGCAGCGGCATCGGTCATTTTAAGCTCGAAATCGCTACGGAAACACCGCACGACGCACGCGGCGCAGCTTTGCTCGAAGCCTTGAAACTCCCGCTCAACGCTCGCTCACCCGAACAGCAAACGATGATAGCGAACGGCTTCGCCTCCGCCCTTGCCGTCAGAGAAAAGCAAGCGGGTAATGCCGTAATGGCGATGGTCATGCGCGACGTAAATGTGCCGCGTGATTCGTACATTTTTACACGCGGCGATTTCACGCGCCCTGATAAAACCGTAGGCCTCCTGCAACCCAACGTCATCAGCGCTATCGCTCCCGCGTTGCCTGAAACAAACAATTCGCGCACGCGCCTTGATCTCGCCAAGTGGCTGGTTGATCCAAAAAATCCGCTCACTCCTCGCGTTACAATGAATCGCATCTGGATGCGTTATTTCGGGCGCGGCATTGTCGAAACTGAAGAAGATTTTGGAACGCAAGGCGTGCCGCCCGTTCATCCTGAATTGCTTGATTGGCTGGCGGTCGCGCTACGTGACGGAAGTATGAATGATGAACGCGGAGCGATGAATACAAAACCAACTGGCGAAGGCGAAAAAGATATTCATCGTTCATCGCTCAGCATTCCGCGTTGGAGCCTCAAGGCGATGCACCGCCTGATCGTAACAAGCGCGACGTATCGCCAGTCTTCTTCCATTCATCGTTCATCGCTCAGCGTTCCTACTTCAGACATTGATCCGCGTAATCTTTTACTCTCACGTCAGGAACGCTTTCGCGTCGAAGGTGAAATTGTGCGTGATGCCGCGTTGAGCGCGAGCGGATTACTCAACCCACGCATCGGCGGCCCCAGCGTGCGTCCACCGCAACCCGAAGGCGTATACGCTTTCACGCAAAACCGCAAGAACTGGATCGCCGCAACCGGAGCCGAACGTTTTCGCCGCGCCCTGTATACGTTCTTTTTTCGCAGTGCGCCGTATCCCTTGCTCACGACATTTGATTCACCCGATTTTCAAACCGTCTGCACGCGGCGTCAGCGTTCCGATACACCGTTGCAATCACTGACGCTGGCGAACGATCCAGCCTTCCTCGAAATCGCGCAAGGCTTGGCGGCACGGTTAGTACGCGAAGTGCCGGGCGAATTTGCCGCTACACTGGATGCACGATTGAAGCATGCGTTCGCGCTGTGTTTCAGCCGTCCGCCGAGCGTTAATGAACTGACTGCGTTACATAATTACGTCGAACGACAAGTGCAGAATTTTAGTACTCAAGCTGCGTCTTCGATGGTGAATAAAGAATTAGTGAAAGCCGGCTTGACCGAAGCGCAATCCGCCGCACTAACTGCGGCGGCGCGGGTGCTGTTCAATACGGACAATTTCATTACGCGAGAATGATGGATGTTGCAGAAGTTTATATGTACTTGATGAATTCAGACTGCGCGGTCTGTTAGTTGCGCTTGCAGCCAGCGTTCATAATTGGATACAACGCGTATAATGCACAGATATGTTCAAAGAGAGCCAGAAATGAGTAATATCGAAAAGTATTCAGGCAGCAACGCAACTATTTTTCATGGCGATTCCCGTCACGTTTTGCAAGAAATCGCCGATGAATCTGTTGACCTGATCTTTGCTGATCCGCCTTACAACATAGGCAAACAATTTGGAACATTTAAGGATTCATGGGATTCCGATAAGGATTACGCGGCATGGTGTTATCAGTGGCTTGCTCTCTGTCTTAAGAAGCTAAAGCCATCTGGAAGCCTCTATGTAATGACCAGCACCCAGGCGATGCCCTACTTGGACCTCTGGCTCCGCGAGCGTGTTTCGATACTTTCCAGAATTGTTTGGCAATACGATAGCTCCGGTGTCCAGGCTAAAAAATATTTTGGCTCTCTATATGAACCAATTTTATTTTGTGTCAAGGATCCCAAAAACTACACGTTCAATGCGTCAGATGTTGAAGTCGAGGCAAAGACTGGAGCCAAACGAAATTTAATAGACTATCGCAAGGAAATCCCCACTCCATATAAAACTACGAAGGTTCCCGGAAATACCTGGTATCTTCCAAGGGTTCGCTACCGCATGCCGGAGTACGAGGAGCACCCCAGCCAGAAGCCAGAGGCTCTTCTTGAACGTATTGTGAAGGCCAGCAGCAATCCTGGCGATATGGTGTTAGACCCATTTGCCGGAACGTTTACAACCTGTGCGGTTGCGCAACGCCTTGGCAGACAAACGATTGGTATTGAGGCACAAGCAGACTACATAAAAATTGGCCTTCGTCGGCTTAGTATATCCACTTACTTTAACGGTGAATCCCTATCTGCACCGCAAAAAAACTTCACTCGTAAGAATTTTAATGGTGTTCAGGGAACAACTGAACAACTACAGATAGATTTATTCAATGGCATCGTCTGAGATGAATCACCACGCATTTACGGCAGAAATAATAAGGATACTTGAGACTCATTTTGGCAGGTATGGGGCTGATGTCTTGAATACGAGCACACTTATTGGCTACTTAAACACAAAAACGAAATCTGCCAGTAGCGGGTCAAAAGCGAGAGGGGCATTTGCTAATCATTATGCGCTCTATGTTGTGGTTGAGGACTACATCAAAAAAGGCTATTTAGATGGTTCTGAAAAGACTCCATATGCAAAATATGAAGGAGCTAAGTTCTCTGATTTATTCGTGCGCCAAAGAGAATTACCCTTTGGCGCAAAGCTGCAAAATCACGCACTGAACTCTCGACTGAACGATGAATTTAAGAAATATTATCCGTCGGTCGGCATTCCGCCAATTGTTCGAGATGTGACAACACAGCGTTACTGGATTCAAGAGGATTTGCTGCTTGTAAAGTTTAGGGCAAAGAATGGAAAAGACATCATTGTCAATATCGCTCAAGCCATAATAGATATTATCAACGCCTATGTAGCTACTAAAAAAGCCGCCTTTGAGAGTTTTCTTGATACATGCAGGCAGATTTCTGAGCTTGGAAGAACTGCCCCCAATCAAGCTATTCAATTTGTCATTCAGCAATTACAGCCAAATGTTGATGCGCGTGTTTTTGAGATAGTGAGCTTCGCCGTTTTAAAGGCCAGGTATGGTAGCGAGGTCATTTGGATGGGGAGAACAAAAGCTAGCGTTACCCCTGAATCACTCGTCTTGTATAAAACAGGTCGGACAAATGCTAATGATGGCGGCATTGATTTTGTCATGCGACCACTCGGTCGTTTTTTCCAGGTCACGGAAACAATTGACGTAAAGAAATACTTCCTTGATATAGATAAGGTTCAGCGGTTTCCCCTCACCTTCGTTGTCAAGTCTACTGAAAGCGCAGAAAATATTCGGACAGAGATCAGAAGACAGGCGACTGCTAAATACAAAATTGAAGCTGTGGTTGACAGTTACATGAAGGCCGTAGAGGAAATCATCAACGTGAATGATCTTGTCTCAGCATTTAGTGACTTGGTTGAGGGCGGCGGCCTACAAAATGTTATGGAAGAAATTGTGATGCAAAGCAGAGTTGAATTTAACTATTCTGATAATCTTTCAGTCGTAGATGAGTAATAATAAGGGTTGAAAACCCACGGCTAAATTCACCCTGTCACTGTGCGACTAAGAAAAGAAAGTGAGAGTATGACTCAAACATTGGTACTATCTGCGATGACTGATCGAGAGGTTGAAAACGATATGTGTTCTATGTGTGGGGCCACTGCCAGTGATGTTTGGGGGACTGAGCCTGCGAAGTCTGTTTTGCATCGGTTACGTCCACGGCCAGGTGACGTAACACACGATTGGGTTATATGCGATGAGTGCGACGAAGGCTTACAAAATACGGCGCTACCCAAACCAGACCGAATTCACCTGCTGGCGCAAATCCGACGAGCGACGATTCATGATCAGGAAGCCGTATTAGACTGGTTACTACAAAAGTTCAATTTGGAAGCTAAGAAACGAAACAAATCATAGAATAAAGCCAGGGACAATTAAGAAAAAGCCGCGCTGACCGAAGCGCAATCTGCCGCGCTGACTGCTGCGGCGCGGGTGCTCTTCAATACAGATAATTTCATTACGCGAGAGTGAAGAACGTGAGAAATGGTTCAGGTGTAAGAAGGAGATTTTGGATCCTATAACTTAACTTCAGGTTATATCTACTAAACAATAAAATAATATGGGTCAAAAGAAACGAGGAGACACAACTCACAATTTGAGAACCACTAGCGCAACGCTTCGTGAGAAGTTGCTTGAGAAATTTAATTTTGCCTGTATTAATTGCGGGATAGCTAATAGTGAAATTCCCCTTCAGCTTGCCCATTTGGTAGCTGTTACAAGCGGAGGGGAAACTACAGAAGAAAATCTAACTGTGCTATGTCCAAATTGCCATGCACAGTTTGATCGAAAACCAAGAGAGATTGAGTTTGTCAGTTTTTTATCAGAACTACTCAAGGAACACCCAAACTATAAAGAGGTAAATCAAGAAGTATTACTTGGCGGAGGAACGCGTTTTAGAGGTGATATCCTTGTGAAAAGGAAGTTGCCCAATGCCAGTGTAACGCTGCTTATTGAGTGCAAAACTTCGATAGGTTATTTCAACTCTCGAATTGCCGAAATACTCAATCAACTAATCAGCTATAAGCGTATTGCTGGAGATGTTCACTTGGTACTAGCAATTCCTGCAACATTGCGCAAACAAGATAAAGATGCCCTGATTAATGCAAATGTTGAATTATGGGATCTGCAAACTATTGCCCAAATGTTCTCCCAGCAAATAGCAAAAGCTCCTCTTGGCTACTACAAGGTTTTACTTCTTTCAATTCTCGCACGCCCTCAAGGCTTATCTCCAGAACAAAAACTTATTGACGAGGTATCTCGTTGTCGACCAGGCAGAGAAGATTGGCAATTCTATCAAAGTTTAATTGGTGATATTCTTGAAAACCTATTTACTCCTCCCTTAGGAAAACCAATGCCAGAACATTCAGATAGAGTAAGGGCAAATCGTCGTGATTTCATTATGCCCAACTATGCTGAAAAAGGCTTTTGGGCTTTTTTACGAGAAAAATATCAAGCTGATTACGTTGTTATTGATGCTAAGAATTACGCGAAGAAAATCAAAAAGGCAGAAATACTACAGATTGCAAATTACTTAAAACCACATGGGGCTGGATTGTTCGGGATGATTTTTTCTCGTAAAGGTGGGGACTTGTCTGGGTGTGAACACACCCTTCGTGAACAGTGGCTAGTTCACCGTAAACTGATATTAGTTCTTGATGATGATGACATTCAATCAATGCTAATTTCTAAATCTGACGGGAATCCGCCAGAAGTTTTCTTAGGTCAAAAAATTGAACAATTCAGGTTGTCAATGTAGCGGGACGACTTGGCAGTTATGTAAAATCATAGCACGAACGCATTTTTACAATTACAAGCACGAAGTAAATCAAACTGAATGGAGAAAATAAAAGATGAACCCCCAAAGAAATTTCACACTTGTTGCTACAAGATTATTCGCAGTGATATTGATCGCTGCCCTATGGACAGCGACGAACGCGCAATCAACTACGACCGTCAATAATGACCCGATTCCAGGACCGCGCAGTTGCTTCTGGGCGCGTGGGCCGTTCGGCGCTGACCCTTATATCAACATCGCTTATCCTGATGCGGCTACCTTTTATTGGGCGGCGGCGTTTTCGATTCCGCAGGGCGCAAAGCTCAAATTTGAAGGAAAATTTCCGCACTCGCGTTATATGTCCTTCATCAGCTATGGCGACAACGGGCAACCTGTCGAGGCCGTCGCTGATTACCTCATCAAACCAAATGAAGGCTCGACCAATCCTTTTATTGCAGGCGCAGATCGCACCAGCGCGAATCGTTCTTACAGCTTTGAGGTTGTCAGCGACAATCCTGATCCCAACCAGAAAAATGGCATGAATCTCGTCGGACAAACCCGCGAGAAGTTGCACGCGCCACCCTACGGCCTGGGGCAACAGGTCATCCTCTATCGCATTTATGCCGGAGACAAAGGGCTGGATGAATCGGCAGGCGCTGGATTGCCGGAACCAGTATTGACATTGGCGGATGGAAAAGTATTGCGTGGGGCTGAAGTCTGCACCACTTTGAAATCGCGCCAGCAGCCGCAAATTGATCCGAGTGCGATGGCACTGACGATGGATAAATATCGTGAGTTGTTAGCAGCGGCGGCGAAGATTTCTCCGCTCCATCCGGCGACCAATCCGCCGACGTGGACGCTCACGCTCGGACGCGAGCAAATGTATTCGATTTATACCGGAGAAGCTTTCGATCCAACAACGGCAAAAACTTCCGGTGGGTTTTATCCGAACCCGGACATCAATTACATCCGCACGATTCTAAACCGCAAGCACGGCAAAGTGTTTGTGCTGCGCGGCAAAGCGCCGACGACGCCAAAGACGCTCAATGGCGATGCGAAGATGGGGACGGGTGAGTTGCGGTACTGGTCGTTCTGTTCCAATCAGGGCTTTGCGAATACGCGGGTCAATGCGTGTGTCCACGATGAGCAGATTCCGGTCGGCCCGCTTGGCAATTACACCATCGTTGTTAGTCGCAAAGCGGATCGCCCCCGCAACGCGACTCCAGCTTGTGGCGTAGCGTGGTTGCCGATGGCAGATAACGGCGACGGCGCAGTGGACGAAGACGTGACCGTCCTCGGTTTGCGCCACATGCTTGGTTCGCAGGATTTCCCGAATGCCGTGCAGAAAATCACCAAATCCGGCAATGAAGCTAAAGATATGGGCGCATATTTTCCGCAGGGTCGTTATATGACTACGTCTGCTTTTGAAGCGTCCGTGCCGTGCTTGATTGAGAAACGTTAGGCGTTTTAGAAGGGCAGGCAAATGAGTGAAAATGAATATCACCAACTAATCAAGCGGATGCTGAAAAACGATGCTACCAGCCCGATGATTTCCAGTGATACGGGCGTCGAGGCAGCGCAGAAGGCTGGTCAGATTGCCGCGCAGGAAGAGATCGAATGGGCGGTGGCAGGCGGCCTGGCAATGCACTTTTACGGCAGTCCTCGGATGACGAAAGAGGTGGATATTATTGCGTCAAAGCATTTATCTCTAACTCCAGATCATCCGCTAAGTTTTGGTGGCAGTAGTTACACTTTGCAGATTGGCAAATACGCTGTCCAGATTGATTGGATTGTCCGCAGCGATGGCTATCGGGAGTTTTATCATAAGGCTTTGCAAGAGGCGATTGGCTTGCCCAATGGTTTACAAGTGGTAACACCGGAGTGGCTGGTGATTCTAAAATTCAATGCCGGACGACAAAAAGATTTGGACGATATTGTCTTTTTGCTCAAACAGGAAAAATTGGTTGATCGCACTTTGGTCAAGCAAAAGATTGTCGAAACCGCTAATGAAACCGGATGGTGATTGATGCTGCCGGGGTTTCGCCGCTTGTGCGATTTGGCGGATGGAAATACAAAAGAGCCGGGCAAATATTACGATCAGGATTAATTATGAACACTACAAATTCCAACGAATTGCAGGACACAACCCGCCGCCATTTCTTCGGTCAATGCGCTGTCGGACTCGGTTCTATCGCGCTGAATTGCTTGCTCTCAAACGATGGGTTAAGCGCAACACAGCAACGAGCAGTCGTTGATCCGACCAACCCGATGGCTCCGCGCAAACCGCCGCTGCCAGCCAAAGCCAAACGCGTGATTTATTTATTTATGGCGGGTGCTCCTTCGCAATTAGAATTATTTTCTGACAAGCCAAAATTGCGCGAATTGTCGGGTCAACCACCGCCTCCAAGCCTGATGAAAGGCAAGCGTTTTGCTTTTCTCAAGGGTAACGAAACGCTGCTCGGCACAAAGAGAAAATTTGCGCGTTATGGGCAATCGGGGATGTCGCTCAGTGAATTGCTGCCGCATCATCGCAAGATCGTAGACGAAGTTTGCTGGCTGCGCGGAATGTCTACCGATGTTTTCAATCACGGGCCAGCAAAATTATTCATGAACACAGGCTTTCAAATACCCGGTCGTCCTGCGTTCGGCGCGTGGGCGACGTATGGTCTCGGCAGCGAATCGAAAGACCTACCCGGCTTCGTTGTCTTGCAAAGCGGACGGCGTGGGCCGCGCGGAGGTGCGGCGCTCTGGAGCAGTGGATTTTTGCCGACTTCATTTCAGGGCGTACCGTTTCGCGGGCAGGGCGATCCGATTCTCAATCTGCGCAGCCCCGAAGGGATCGGACGCGAACAGGAGCGCGATTTTTACGACACCGTTGGCGCGTTGAATAAAGCACGACTTGCGACGACGGGCGATCCCGAAATTACGACGCGGCTCAACGCTTACGAAATGGCGTATAAGATGCAAACGAGCGCACCAGAGTTAATGGATTTGGGCAAAGAATCCGCTGCGACACTTGAACTCTATGGTGTGAAGCCAGGTGAACCGAGCTTTGCGGCAAATGCTTTATTAGCGCGGCGCATGATCGAACGCGGCGTGCGCTTTGTGCAGTTGTATCACACCGATTGGGATCATCATGGAGAACGCGGAAATAACCTTGATGGCGACATCGAAGCCCGTGCCCGCGAAGTAGATCAAGCCTCCGCCGCGCTTGTGCTCGACCTGAAACAACGCGGCTTGCTGGAAGATACACTGGTCATTTGGGGCGGAGAATTCGGTCGCACGCCAATGGGCGAAGTGCGCGAAACTACCGGACGCGATCATTACATTGATGCGTTTACAATGTGGGTGGCGGGTGGCGGATTCAAAGCTGGTTATGTGCACGGCGATACAGACGAACTGGGTTTTACTGTGACCGAAGGCGGCATGCACGTTCACGATTTGCACGCGACGTTGCTGAATCAATTGGGCTTCGATCATCAACGCTTGACCTACAGATTTCAAGGGCGTGATTTTCGCTTGACTGATGTCCATGGAAATGTGCAGAAAGATTTGCTGGCGTAACTGCTCTGTGGAAACTGAAGAAGTTCAAGACAGGTGTCAAGAGTTCAGGCTTCAGCCTGGGTTTTCAGTTGTTAAGAAAAAAACAAGCTGAAGCTTGAACTCTTGACGCTTGTCGCAACTGCTTTCTTTTACCTAATAGGGCGTAATAATTATGCTTACCAAACGCTTCAACCTTTTCGCCTTCCTCGTACTTTCGATCATTGCTACGGTTTCCCTCATCGCGCCGCAATTCACATCAGGCGCAGCCGAAAAATCGCCCTTCAAAAAAATCCTGACCGCGAATGAACCTCTCGCTCCGAACGCAACAAAAACTTACGCGCTGGAAATTGCCGGGAAACTTTCATCACTCAGCGTTTCAATCCCGACGCCTTCTGCGCTGGGCGACACTGGCACGATCAACGTCTTACTTAAAGAAGGCGATAAGATCATTGCGAGTAAGCCGCTGCACGTTGGCGATCCTGATTTATATCTGACCTTTCGCGCCAATAAAGCGACGCTGGAATTAAAGTCAAATACCAAAGACCAAATTTTGCCGAACATCTCCGTCCTGCAATGGCCTGACAATAAAATGCCGAATGTCGAAGCTGAACCCAACGACACGTGGCAGGAAGCGAATCAATTTGAGTTGGGCAAAACGATGTTCGCTACGGCGGATGATATGCCGTACATCGTGCCGCTGAATGCGGAGAAAAAATCAGTGCAGCGCGGTTATGCACAAACGCCTGAATACGAAGACACGTTGCCCGACGGCGGCGTTGACTGGTTCAAATTCAACTACGAGCAGGACAAACCGAGCCTCGTCCATTTTGAAATTGATCTGCTCGAACGCGACAATATTCCCGTAGACATTTCCGTTTTTACCATCGTTAATAAGCAAGCTGTGCTGTATGAAAAAGGGATTGATCCCGTCACGCCGCCGCACGAAGTTCAGGCTTTGCCCGGCAATAAATTCACGACGCGGGTTATCACCAAAGGCACGTACTACGTGCGCGTCGAGGCGCGTCATCCCGCCTATCAGCTTCGCACTTATATTTACGATGTCGCGCCGTATAACGATCCGCATAAAGCCGTCCGCGCCGGAATGGATTACATCGTCAGCGCCGGAGACAGTTGGCACGCGAACACGCCGCGTCACGGCGGCCTCGTCAATCGCGTGTCCAGCAATTCCAACGAGACGATGAGTTGCGTTGCCTGTCACGCAACTCATTTTCCGTTGCGAGCTGAATTGACCGCGAAGCAGAACGGCTATGAGATTAATAAACGTGCCGCCGTACAATTTTTGACGGAGCGTTTTTACAATTCGCCGCGTCCGTTTTATGGCTATCCTGAAGCGAGTTGGACGCGAGTGATTTCAGCGTCGGCAAACGTGATGAGCCGCATGGCAGGATTGCTGAACATCTACGAAAACGAAGTCACTGGCGAGAAGCACACCGAATATTTGAAAGGCGTCGTCAATTATTTGAAGCTGTATTACAAAGGGCGTACCGTCTTGCCGCCCGATGAAAGCAACGGGAATACACCGTTGGTCAGCGCCTACGAAGTCGGCTGGTATTCGTGGAAAGCGTTTGATGAATATGCGAAACAGGCAGGTGATGCGGAGTCAATGCAGTACCGCGATTTGGTGCGCAAACTGATCGAGCAGGATCGGCACAAAAATTTGATTGACCTCTGCTACCAAACGATAGCACTGACCGTGATTGATCGCACCGCCTACGCCGACAAAATCAAACGCAACGCTGAGCGCATCCTGTCGCTGCAACGTCCTGACGGGCAATGGTCAATGCTCTTTGAGCCGGACAGCAGCCCCGTAGAATTTCAAACCGGACATTGCTTGTACACGCTCGCACTCGCAGGCTACACACCCGAAAACACCCAGGTGAAACGCGGTGTAGATTATTTGCTCGCCCGGCAACAGGAATGGGGCGGCTGGTTCGATCCGCGCCAATCGTATGAGAATTTTCGGACGCCATTTCGGGAAACACAGTTTGCAGTGATGGCGTTGTCGCAGTTGTATCCTGAGACGAATGGGCAAAAGGGATGGAATGCACCTGCGCCGGAGAAATTATCTGATGATCCGTATGTTGCGTTGGAGCAGATGAGTAATGTTTGGGAGAAAGCCAATAATAAAATATTGGTTGATATGGATAACCTTTCGTCAAGTGAAGAGCCGTTATTTTCAAGACTCTCGCTAATTGCAACCGGACGACTATCCCAAAATACAAGTGAGGTATTTCAGGCTATTCAGCTTGGAAACAAGAGCAAGGTTGTTCAGCTTGCCGCAGCTTGGGCTAATCGGAGATTAGTAGTAGCGGGATCGTATGATGAAAATGATAATTTACTTGCAATGGTTCGAGGTTCAATTGCCGACGCTGGAAGTGAGCGCTGGCGTTGGGGGGCATCACGAATATTTTCCCAGCATTTTGCTCGTCTAACTTTTTCATCATTAACTGGCGAGTATTTATTAAAGCGTTTCAAGGATGTCTCACCGATGATTCGTATGCAAGCCGCGAAATCATTAACAAGTTGGTATTATTGGACGAAAGATGAAACGCTCCGTTGGAAAATCGTAGATCAGGTCATTGCACGCATCGGCACAGAAACGCATCCCTGGGTGCGCCGTAATTTGATCGAAGCTCTTTACAGCATGGCGGATGAAAATGTGCGTTACCTGTACAACAACTGGATCGGATTGTTGCCGCAAGCCGAAGACCGCGAACGCACCAAACAAGGGCATCGTAACAACAGTTTACAAATGGCTTCACGGATTGCACGGGCGCTGGAAAATGGTAACGAATTACAACGCGAAGGATTGTTGCAAGCCATCACTGAATTTCACTTACGAGTAGGTGGATACGCTGGCGGAGGCCGCTACACGCGTATTGGCAACGATGTTGAGAACATTCAGTTTTACGACGAAGGCGCAAAGCTAATCGAAAAATCTTTAGTGCCGTTGATTACTTCGAGCAATCAAAAAATTCGCAAGCAAGCCATCGTCGCGGCGAATACTGTCCGCGACCAGGCGCTGGATTCGCTGCCGTTATTAGTGCTGCAACAATTGAATGATCCAGGCGCAGACATTCGCAACGCCGCGCAGGAAACGTATCGTTTATTGCCGCTCACAGTGCGCGAGCAAAATAAACAAGCCGCGATTGGGATTTTGAAATCGCTACTTGCCAGCCCATATCCAGCCGCGCAAACAGCCGGACTGGAACGCCTGAAAGTTTTCAGCAACGAAGAAGCCCGCGCTGAAAAATTAGATGCTGCGGTGCGTGATTTTGTGTTGAAAGCGGATCGTCAAGTCGCTCCGGCAGCCTTGCTCGCGCTCACAGAATTTCCGCAACTCAGTTCAGATGTAGAAATTCAAAACCGTATCACCTCGGCTTTGCAAGCAGGCGAAATGCGTTTGCAAAGCGCCGCCACACAACTGGCGATGAGCAAACCAGAATGGCGCACAGCCCTGTCAATCAAGGCTGGGCTGGATGTGTTGCTGAAATCAAAAGATGCGGCGCAACGTCGTTTGGTTCTCGGATTGGTCACGGATTTAACTTCTGCGCAAACAGATTTGAGTCTGCCCGCCATCGTCGCGGAATCCTGCTACGACGCGAATGATCAAGTCCGCGCCGCCGCCCTCAGCGCTGCTCGCCGTGCGCCACTACTGCTCAAAAATGATGCCGTCAAAGCAGGCTTGGCAAAATTAATGGTAGACAAAAACGCTTCGTTGCAAGAGCAAGCTGTAGCCTTTTATCAGGGCCAGGGCGACACCTATTTAGACGGAGCCGCCGCCGTCGCCAAAGCCGCCGCGAATGTTTCCAGAAGCTCGACCACAAAGCTTGATTACGATTATTTTGCCCAGCGCGTAATGCCGTTGCTGGCGGCAAAAGGCGCCGACGGCAACGCCTGTATGACTTGTCATTTCAACCACACAATTTTGAAATTGAACCAGCCCGGAGCCAGTGGAAAATTCACCGAAGAACAATTGCGCGACAATTTCACGTCGGCTCTGCGCGTCGTCAATCTGATGATTCCCGAAAATAGTTTGATCTTACGAAAGCCGCTCGGCAACGCCGATGTCGAAGGACAAGTCGGCGCGAAAAAGGTCGCACACGGCGGCGGGCAACGCTGGACGGGCGTTGATGATGCGGCGTACAAGACGATTTTGGATTGGATTAATGGGGCGAAATTGGTTACGGGAAAATGAAGAGATTTATGTTGTATGTTAGAATTCGCAGGCAAGCAGGAGTGAGTTCAAAATGACGGCTTTACCAATCAGACATCCATTTACCATCAACGAATATCATCGGATGCGCGATGCCCGTGTATTCGCGGAAGATGATCGGATTGAATTACTTGACGGAGAGATTATTAAAATGGCTCCCATTGGCCCCCGACACGCTGCATGTGTAAAAAGATTATCAGAATATTTAGGCGAAAAGGTTCGGAAGCTGGCGATTGTCGGTGTGCAAGACCCGATACTGCTTAGCGAATTTTCAGAACCTCAACCAGATATTTCCTTATTAAAACGACGTGCAGATTTCTATGCGGCAGCGCATCCAACTCCCGCAGATATTTTAGTCGCTATCGAAGTTGCGGACACGACTGCTGAAAATGATCGTCAGGTAAAGGTTCCTTCCTACGCCCGCGCCGAAATTCAGGAAGTTTGGTTGATAGATTTGCCCAGCGACCGGATTGAAATTTATACCAACCCAAACAGCGGGATTTATCAGGAAGTTCGCATCGTGCTACGTGGCCAAAAAATTATTTCGCCAGCTTTTCCAAATCTTAAGCTCAAAGCAGATGCTATCCTCAGTTAATAGTTTTGCCGCTTTTGCCACGCCACCTTCCAACTCAATCACAGGTAATGCCGAGTTAGCCTTGACGATGTGGCGTAACGATGGTTCGGACAGAGTCAAAGAATGCCGCGACCTGTACCTTTTTCCAGGGAGGGTTTATCCTTGGCGCGTTTACTGCACTTGTGCCATTACATTGTAGATAGCTGTGAAAAAGAGGGGAATTATGAAACAGCCAAAACCTGTTCGCTTAGCCAGTTTGTTACATTCTGTCCGCTTTCGTGGTGGATTCGGGGCCATCGCTGGCTGCCTCGTTTTATATTTGTTTCTGCCAACTGTGCAGCAGGCGCAAGGTAATGGGCAGGTTGAGGTCTTCGGCTTTCCGCTCGCGCAACCAGGGCGCAGCGATTGTATCCCGCCGGAACAACGAACTGCGTTGGAGCAACAAATTGCTGCGTTTCAGATACGCGAACGCGCCCATCAACCTGCCAGGCCGGAAATGACGACCGCACCCTATGCTTTCTTTCCTCAGGCCGGAACGTTGTGGCAGGATTTGCTGATTTTCAATTATGTAGACCTGGACACATCAAGTGGCATCAGGGACTGGGATTGCAGCAATTATACCTACGATGGTCATCAGGGACACGATTCAGACGTCCGTACTTTTAAGGAGCAGGAGGGCGGCGTCCCTGTTTTTACCGTGCTGGATGGAACAGTTATCAGCATGCACGATGGCGAGCCGGATATGAATCTGGTGCAGGGAAATCGCGCGGCGAATTATGTGATCGTGAGTCACGGCAATGACCATGTAACCTTGTACTATCATTTGAAAAACGGCAGTGTTGCCGTGGCTGCAAATCAGGTTATCAAGGCAGGAACCCAGCTTGGCCTGACTGCCAGCAGTGGCAACAGTGACTGGCCGCATCTGCATTTTGAATCGCGGCTGGGGACAAGTGCGTTTGAGCCTTCACGGGGCGTGTGTCTGGCCGGAGACAGCACCTGGGCGGTGCAAACGCCGATTCAGCGCGAGGCGTACATCTTTGATTTTTTCTTCAGCGATACCACGTTTACGGGCGCACTTGTCAACGAAGAAAATACGCGGGTTGGAACTTTCGTCAAAGGACTGCGCCTGATTCCTTTTCGTATTTTTATCGGGGCGTCTCCGGTCAATCCGAGCTACCTCCTGCGCTACCTCGCGCCTGATGGCAGTGTCCGCCTGGAACGTTCCGGGACACTCAGCAGCCCGTTTTACAAATACGGCGTTCACACCTGGAATTGGAATGTCAATTTGGATGTGACAGGGATGTGGCGGTTACAATATTTCCTGAATAATCAATTGGTCGCCGATGCACCATTTTCCGTTGTGGACAGCGCCGCAGAAATCACTAATCGGCCTCCGAATGCGATCCAGGCGGTGTTGGATCCACCCGCTCCCAAATCCAGTGAAGTCGTCTTTTGCCGCGTGCAAACATCGCTCGTGGTGGAAGACCCTGATTACGACCGTGTGCGCTATCGTTATCAATGGCGTGTCAAAGGCCATCTGGTAAGAGAGGTCACCAGCGCGGCTTTGTCTGACGCGTTGCCGAAGGATTCAGCGCAGAACAACGACACGCTGAGTTGCACCGTGACGCCGTTCGATGGCAAGGTTTATGGCACACCAACCACGATCTCAATTCCGTTTGGCACACCCTACGCTGCCGTTACCTCGGGCGCCAGTTATAGTCGAGTGGAACAAGCACCCGAATCCCTGGCTTCTGCCTTCGGCATCAATTTAGCGACAACCCAGGCGCTGCCCAATTCATTGCCGTTGCCTACAAATCTGGCCGGAACAACGGTCAGGGTCCGTGACGCACAGGGGATTGAGCGCCTTGCTCCGTTGCTGTTTGTTTCTCCTGCCCAGGTTAACTACCAAATTCCCACCGGAACCGCAGCGGGTTATGCCACTGTAACCATTACCAGTGGCGCTGGAAATGTGAGTGTCGGCGGTGGGCCAATAGCGCTGGTCTCACCAGGATTATTTGCCGCCAATGCTGATGGCAGTGGCGTAGCCGCAGGCGAGGCGATTCACGTTCGCCCTGATATTTCACAGTTGCGTGAGTTGCTGGCGCGCTTTGACGCTGCGCAAAACCGCTTCGTCACTACTCCCATTGATTTTGGCCCGGACAATGAACAACTATTTCTGACGTTGTATGGAACAGGTTGGCGCTTTGGAAAAGGAATAACAGGAGTGACGGCACAAATTGATGGAGTTGATGTCGAAGTCACTTACGCAGGTAATCAATTGGGATACGTCGGGCTTGATCAGGTCAATTTACGTTTGCCGCGCTCACTGATTGGGCGCGGTGAAGTCTCTATCAAACTGCTTATTCATGGCCGTCGTCTCAATTCCGTTACCGTTCGCTTTAAGTAACAAGTTTGTAGCTGTTACTCACTACTGAAGCATTTATTCTGCAAAGGTTAATATTTATGACAACTGAAATAACAACGCGCCGGAAATTTATCAAAACAAGTTCGGGGTTAGCCATGAGCGCGGCTCTTCTGACTCACAAGACACAAGCCCAAAATAATCGCATTCGGTTTTCGGTCATTGGCTTGAATCACGGTCACATCACAGGACAAACCAAAGCCGTGCAGCGCGGCGGCGGAGAACTGGTTTCATTCTTTGCTAAAGAACCTGATTTGATTGCCGGATTTCAGAAGCAATTTCCTGAAGCCAAGCACGCCCGCAGCGAAGCGGAAATCCTCGACGACAAATCTATTCAATTAGTGGTAAGCGCTTCGATCCCCGTTGAGCGCGCCGCTCTTGGCATTCGCGTGATGAAGCACGGCAAGGATTTTATGTCCGATAAACCGGGCATCACTTCGCTGGAACAATTGGCTGAAGTCCGCAAAGTGCAGGCACAAACCAAACGGATTTATTCGATTCTGTATAGTGAACGTCTGGAAAATCCGGCGACCGTCAAAGCCGGAGAATTAATCAAAGCCGGAGCCATTGGCAAAGTGATTCAGACGGTAGGACTCGGCCCTCATCAGGTACGTCCAGCAACCAGACCCGAATGGTTTTGGGAGACAAAATATTATGGCGGGATTATTACGGATATTGCTTCGCATCAGTTCGATCAATTTTTATTTTTCACTGGCTCCACGCAGGCCGAGGTTGTCGCCGCGCAGGTGCGCAACGTGAATCATCCGAAGACTCCGAACTTTGAAGATTTTGGCGATGTGATGTTACGCGGCAACGGCGGCACAGGCTACATCCGCGTAGACTGGTTTACTCCTGAAGGCTTAGGCACGTGGGGCGACGGACGCTTAACAATCATCGGGACAGAAGGCTTCATTGAGATTCGCAAGAACATAGACATCAATGTTCGCAAGGGTGGAAATAATTTGTATCTCGTGAATCAGAAAGAAACGAAATACATGGATTGCAGTAAGGATGAAACGCCATACGGGACGCAATTAGTTGACGACATTTTGAATCGCACTGAAACTGCGATGTCGCAAGCGCATTGTTTTTTGGCTGCGGAGCTGTCCATCAAGGCGCAGAAAATGGCACTCAAGCGTTAAGCATACAAGCGTCAAGAGTTCAAACTGTAGTTTGTTGCAGCAGCGAAGCGCGGCGTGGACACGCTAAAGCGCGAACTCTTGACGCCTGTTATTTCTGTGCAAGTTTCTTTCTTGTAAATGGTTTGGCAAAAGCGGCAGGCGGATTGTGGGCTGTGACCTGCGAAGCTTTCACATAAAGTTCTTTTGCTTTTTCAGGTTGTCCTAATTTTTCGTAGGTCTGCCCAAGTAAACATTGAATGAAAGCATCGTTCTGATTCGCCTTCAGTAATTCTGTTAAAGCGGTGTTGTAATCTTTCGTATAAAACGCGACATAGCCCGTCAAATAAGGGTAAAAGATCGCTTGGGCTTTCGCCATCTCAGGATTTTTATCGAGAATATCTTTGGCGGCGGCGACATGTTTGTTGGCTTCTTTCGGTTGATTGCGACGAGCGGCAAGACGCGCTAAGGCGTGTTCGGTGCGGAAATTCCATAAGGCGACACGATCAGGTTTGATGTCGGGTTCCTGCAAGCCAAATTTTTGTCCGAGCAGATAATATTTTTCAGCAGTATTCAAATCGCCTGAATCAATGCAAACGCGTGCGGCTTCGTTATACATTTCGCCCTGCTGATAAAAATCTTTTTTGGTGACCTGGTAATCAAAGACCATTTGTTCGTATTTGACGGTATTTTTACAATCGCCTTCAAAGCCGTAAGACATTGCCATTTGCCTTTGGGCATTGGCTTTGGCTTGATCGTTCGGAGCGGCTTCGATAGCGCGGGCGAAAAATTTTCTGGCTTCGATTCCCTTGCCTTTGAGGTCGAGCGCGACGCCGGAAGCGTTCAGTGCAGCGATAGATTTCGGGTCTTTGTCGAGTTCAATTTTGTAGATGGCTAACGCCTC
>JAYSTY010000031.1:0-10576 GCA_043719385.1 Blastocatellia bacterium
GCAAAACGAACTTCCGCCAGCGTCCAGATATAAGTGAATTTTGGCGCGTACAAAACTTCGCCGGGGATCACGAGCATGGCGGATTGTAATTCATCCAGCGCATGATTAAATTCTTTGCGGTCGGTGAGGCCTGAATCCTGGCGCAGGTCAAAGCTGGCGGATTCATATTCTTTGCGCAGTATTTTTAAAATGACCTGGGCGGCAGGGCTGAGACGTTTTTTCTCTTCGTTTTTTCTGACTCCCCAAAGCGCATGAAAATAAGGGATCATTCGCAGGGCCAGAAACATTGTCCGCCCACGTGCCATTTTGCCGTAATAAACTTTGCCGCGCCGCAACACATCATCTTTCAGCAACCAGGTCAAGGAAGCTTCCGGGTCTTTCTGGACGTTGCGCGGCATGACTGCATCGCGCCTGCCACACACGGAAACGTACAACGAAGCGCCCGGTTTACGGGAATCAGTCAGCGAATTGCTGAATCCGACGCGCTCGACAAATGCTTCTGCATGTTGGACAGTTTCGACGCGCTGCGCTGGTTCGCGCTGCCAGATATGATCGCGGTAAGCTTCAATTTCTGGTGTGAGCATCCTGTGAACTTACAGCTTCGGTTGCGGCGTATAAACAGAGACGAGGAGAGAGTAAATATAATATTTTCCTTCAATCTGTCCTGGGATCAGCGCGTAAGTATATGTTTTGTTGTTTTCACGGTATTTCCACCATTTGAAAAGTGAGGCGGGTGGAATGCCTGCGACTTCGACGACCTTTTGTGGTGATTCGTAAATTTCTTTGGCTAATTCAGAAATTTCGAGGCCTGTGGCATTCGATCCCAGAGCTTTGGCTAATAAGGTATCGAAGCGTTGTTTGCGTGAGGCCACCACCTGCGCCCGTCTTTCAAGCTCGGCATTTTTCTTTTGCAGCTCATCGTTAGTTTTTTTGAGCTTGTCATCAAGCTGGGCGACTTTACCACGCGAATCTGTAACCTCACCTCGGTTTGTTGCGTACAGGTAAAAGAAGAAAGCAGCGAGCGCCAAACACACCAGGCTGGCAATGGAAGTCCCCATCGCGACGGTACGAAGAAGGGCACGTTTTTCGGTTTCAATCTGGATGGTCTGTCGTCGCACCATCTCAATTTCTTGCTGGTTATACATACTTTTCTCGTTGCGGCCAGAAAGCGGATTCAATTGTTATGGCTTTCCAGAAATATTGCAGTTACAACTCGCTTGATAATGAGTACTTGCACCAGATCAGGCGCACGCTTATCTTACATAGGTGTCTGACAAGTGCAAGAGTTATTGCGACACGCTATAATGCATAACCTATATTTTATTTTTCAGTTAGGAACAACCAAATAATCCATGTCCCGATTGTTTTTCATAATTAATTCACCCCACGCGGTTTCATTTTTTTTGCCTTGCCTGATTTTTGCTGCGCTGTTAAGCGGATGTAAATCCGGTGGAGCACCAAATGCTGTTGCTAAAGATACCAAAGGCGGTGGGAAAGGTGGTGAGGCCAATGCCCCCAGAAATGTGCGTCTGGTTCCTGTCACCCAACAGACGCTCAACCAAACTGTCACAGCGACCGGCACACTGGCCGCCGATGATCAGGCAGCGCTGAGTTTCAGAGTCGCGGGCCGTCTGGCACAGCTTTCGGTTGACCTGGGTACTGTAGTAAAAAAAGGGCAGGCCATCGCCAGGCTTGATCCGCTGGATTTCAAACAACGCGTGGATACCGCAGATGCCGCCTTACAACAGGCGCGTGTCCGATTGGGATTAGCGCCACTTGGTTCGAAGGCAGAAGACGACAAAATAGTGGCTGAAAATACTTCCCTTGTCCGCCAGGCGCGAGCAGTGCTGGATCAGTCCCGCCGCGCCCGTGATCGAGCCTCACAACTGGTTGCGCAGGGCATTCAGGCCCAGGCCGAACTTGATCGCACAGACTCGGATTTCAAGGTCGCCGAAGGCAAATATCAGGACGCGCTGGAAGAGGTTCGCAATCGTCAGGCAGTGTTAGTGCAACGCCGCTCTGAATTGGAACTGGCAAAACAACAGTTGGAATACACAACTGTCTATGCACCGTACGACGGAGCGATTCGTGAGAAGAAAACTTCAGTGGGCGAATATCTGGCGGTGGGTACGCCAATTGCCACACTCGTGCGGTTGCATCCGCTGCGGTTGCGGGTCGAAGTTCCTGAACGCGAATCATTCGGCATTCGCCCGGGACTGGGTGTGAAGGTCACGGTCGAAGGTGACACCAACACCTATTCTGGTCGCGTGGCGCGTCTCAGTCCGGCCTTTCAGGAACAAAGCCGCACCCTGATTATTGAGGCCGAAGTTGATAATCAGCATGCCCGTTTGCGGCCTGGCTCATTTGCCAAGGCTGAATTACAAACGAATGCCAGCAAATCGGTCATCACTATTCCGGCCTCTGCTTTAGTCACCTTTGCCGGGATTCAGAAAATATTTTTCGTTAAAGATGGTAAGGCCATTGAGCGTAACGTTGAGGTCGGACGTAAAGAACCAGCCTGGGTGGAAATCATTGAAGGCTTGAAAGCCGGTGAAATGGTGGTTGATGCACCGGGAAACATGGTGGGTGGACAAGCGGTGATTATTCAGCAGTAAATAAAGCTGTCCTGAAAATTCGTAATTATCTCAGAGTAGTAAATATATGCAAAAGCTCGCCGAAATTTGTATTAAGCGCCCGGTTTTCGCGGCGATGATTATTCTGGCAATGGTGGTGGTTGGAGGTTCGAGCTATTTCAAGCTCGGCGTTGACCGCTTTCCTTCGATGGATATTCCAACCGTTTATGTGCAGGCCTATCTCCCTGGAGCCTCGCCGGAAGAAATGGAAGCTTCCGTTGCACAAGTTCTGGAAGAAGCCATGAATACGGTCGAAGGCATTGAGCAGATGCGTTCCATTTCGCGCCAGGGTGTATGTTTTGTGCCCGTGACTTTTGATCTGAGCCGCAATATCGAAGATGCGACACAGGACATTCGTGATCGGATCGCAACCGTTGTGCGCCAGCTTCCGCCTGGCACCGATCCGCCGATTGTGCGTAAAGCTGATACCGATTCATTTCCGGTCATGACAATTGCGTTATCCGGTAATCGTTCGGCGCGGGAGTTGCGCGAACTGGCAGACAATCGCGTTAAGGTTGAGGTGGAACGGGCTTTGGGTGTCGGTGAAGTATCGGTTGGAGGTGGATTAAAACGAGCGATTAATGTTTGGGTAGACGCTGACCGTCTGGCGGCATATAAGATTCCGATTACGCAAGTCCGACAAGCTCTATTGCGCCAGCACACGGATATTCCTGGCGGCAATGTAGACACCGGACGCCGTGAACTTGCCCTCAGAACAATGGGGAAAGTTCTTGACGTGCGTGATTTCAATGATCTGGTTATCACCACTGTCAATGGTTTTCCGGTTCGTTTCCGAGATATTGGTCACGTTGATGATGGCTCAAAAGAATTGCGGTCATTAGCGCGTCTGAACGGCGTTCCGTCTGTTACTCTGGGCATCGTTCGTCAATCTGGCTCGAATACAGTAGCTGTGATTGAAGACGTTAAGAAAAAGCTGGAGCGGGTCAAAACACAACTCCCATCCGATCTTAAACTGGAAGTGATTCAGGATCAGTCACGATACATTAACAATGCCTTGCACGAAATTAATGTGCATTTGATTTTGGGCAGTATTCTCGCGTGCCTCGTGGTTTTACTGTTTATGCGTTCGTGGCGTTCAATGCTCATTGCGGGCATTGCTATTCCGACTTCAGTGATTTCAACTTTCGGCATGATGCGGGCGCTGGATTTTACGCTCAACAGTGTTTCCATGCTCGCGCTGGTACTGATGGTTGGAATCGTCATTGATGATGCCATCGTGGTTTTGGAAAACATTTTCCGCTTCGTTGAAGAAAAGAAAATGGCCCCGATGGAAGCCGCGAAAGAGGCCACCCGCGAAATTGGTCTGGCGGTGTTGGCGACGACGCTTTCGCTGGTTGTGATTTTTCTGCCCGTTTCATTTATGTCTTCAATTTCCGGGCGTTTTCTGCGGCAATTCGGCATTACGGCGGCAGTGGCGATTATGGTGAGTTTGCTCGTCTCGTTCACGTTAACACCGATGATGAGTGCGCGCCTGCTGAGAAAAGAAGATAGCGATCACGAACATGCAGCAACTTCACGCAAAGGTTTTTATAGTTTAATTGATCGCTCCTATACGTGGATGTTACGACTGGTGATGCGGCATCGTCTGATTGTGGCCGCGCTGGCCCTGGCAGTCATCCTGACATCCATTCCACTTTACAAACAGGTCAGGCAGGAATTCATTCCCTCCAACGTTGACGAAGGCGAGTTTTCAGTCGGACTCAACGCACCGGAAGGGACAAATCTGGCCTCAATGAATGAAGCATTACAGGCGGTCGAAGGAGATTTGCGCCAGTTACCCGAGGTCAAATTGATGCTGGCTCAGGTCGGGAGCGGTGGCGGCATGATGAGTTCGGTTAACAGCGCGGAGATTTATATTCGGATGGCTCCGCACGCAGAACGAACCGTCAATTTTGAGAAATTCTGGGCGGCGCTCAAACGCGGTAAACCCATGGAAGTGTTTGACGGCAATTACAGTGCGCGTGATTTAATGCAGAAGATTCGTGGCAAGCTGAAAAAATACACGCACCTTCGGCCCAGTGTGCGGAATCCACAATCCATTAACCTTGGCACAGGGCCGTCGGATTTTGACTTCAGTTTGCGCGGCCCGGAATTACTGACACTTTACGAAAAGGCGAATTACCTGCGTGAATGGGCGGGGGATAACGGTATCCTTGACGCAGACGTAACGCTCAAAATTGATAAGCCTGAATTACGCGTAAAAATTGACCGCGCCAGAGCAGCAGATTTAGGCGTAGACACAACCGATATTGCTACCGCCTTACGCCTGATGGTAGGCGGCGATGATCGTGTTTCGCGCTTTTATGATGCCACGACTAATTTTGATTACGACGTTGAATTGCGCCTGCAAAATGGCGACCGCAATGATCAGAAAACTATCGAAACGTTATTTATCCCTTCGACCAAAACGGGACTGGTGCGGTTGGATAATCTGGTGCAGCTTGAACGTACAACTGCCCCTTCTCGCATTGATCGTCAGGATCGTCAGCGGGTGGTCAGTGTGCGCGGTTCAATTTCCCCTAACTTCGGTTTAGCGGATCGGATGGAAGCCTTCAAAAAAGAATTTGCGAACATGAAGTTGCCCAATACTTACAGCTTCAGCATCGGTGGTCGCGGACGCGAACTGGAGCGCACGTTTACCGAGTTCATTGCCGCGTTTATTTTGTCAGTCGCGTTTATGTACATGATTCTGGCCTCGCAATTTGAAAGCACAATTCATCCGGTCACAATTTTAATCAGCCTGCCGCTGTCCGTGCCGTTTGCGCTGTTATCATTGTGGATAATGAATGACACGTTGAATTTATATTCGGCGTTAGGCGTTCTGGTGTTGTTCGGAGTCGTGAAAAAGAATTCGATTTTGCAGATTGATCATACCCTCAATCTGCGGCGACAAGGAATGGAACGCCACGCCGCTATCATCCAGGCCAATCGTGATCGCTTACGCCCGATCCTGATGACAACCTTGGCCCTGGTCGCAGGAATGTTGCCGCTGGCAGTTGGCTCCGGCCCCGGATCAGAAGAACGCCGCTCCATCGCCACCGTAGTCATCGGTGGGCAATCACTTTCATTGTTACTAACGTTACTGGTAACGCCAGTGGTTTATTCACTGTTCGATGATATGACCGAGGCCGCGTGGTTGAAAAAACTCAAAGGGTTCTTTGGAAGCAGGAAACCGAAGGCTGTAAGCCGGATTGAAGATTTGCCGAGCGTCAGCGAATCGCAGCTAAAATCGGGCGATTGATAAAATACCAACGCCATTTGATAGCTCGCGCTGTACTAATAAACATAGTTGCAGCGCGAGTTTTTATTTTTCTACTTACTTAATCATGCAAATCGAATTTCCCGGTTTTTTCGATCTTCAAGTGAACGGCTTTGCAGGCGTTGATTTCAATGAACCTTGTGCACCGGAGCAATTGCAAGCTGCAATCGAAGCACAACGAAAAACTGGCGTGACGCAATTTCTGCCAACAATAATTACGTCTTCGCTGGAACATTTTGTAAGCTGTGCGCACGCGATTGCGAGCTTTTCTGATCCGGCAATCGTCGGCATTCACATGGAAGGCCCATATATTTCGCCGGAAGATGGCCCTCGCGGAGCGCATCCGAAAACTAATGTTTATGCTGCTTCGATTGAAGATTTCAAATTACGACAAGACGCCGCACAGGGGAAAATTGTCCTGGTCACGCTTGCGCCTGAAGTGCCGAATGCCATCACGCTGATTGAATATCTGGTCGCAAACAATATCAAAGTTGCCATTGGACACACCGCTGCTTCACCAAAACAAATTCTTACTGCGATCAAAGCCGGAGCGACGCTTTCCACGCATCTGGGCAACGGTTGCGCAAATTTACTGCCGCGTCATCCAAACTTTATTTGGGAGCAACTGGCAGCGGACAAATTGTTCGCCAGCTTCATTGTGGACGGTCATCATTTGCCCGCCGCGACAGTGAAATCAATGGTGCGGGCGAAAACTCCGGCGCGGACAATTTTAGTAACTGACGCGATAGCCGCTGCCGGATGTGCGCCGGGAATTTATCACTTTAGCGGCATGGAAATTGAATTGAGCGCGAATGGACGGGTCGCTGTGCCGGGTGCACCGAACCTTGCTGGTTCGGCGCTGGCAATGAATAATGCCGTGGCGAATACAGTAAAATTTACGGGCTTACCGATTGCAGACGTGTTGCCAATGGCTTCGACCAGACCCGCCAGTTATTTAGGCATCCAACCGCTCGGCAAAGTCATTGCTGATTGGGACGAAGAGCATTATTCTCTGACCGTGAAAACCATAGTTTCATAACATAGTGTGGGCAGCTTGCCCGCGCTTTATCACAACGAAATTCTTATCCCTCAATCAGGTTGTTGCGTAAGCCTCAGACGCAGGCTGGCAGACCACTATACAATTATGAAAAAACGCCCCATCAAACATCTGCGCTGGTACATTGCGCTTCTGATTTGCTTTGCTTCAGAGCTAAATTACATGGATCGCAATACGCTTTCTGTCCTGAAAGTCACAATTCAGGACGCATTGCATTTCGACGATAAAGGCTATGCAATGATTACAGCGACGTTTTTGTGGACGTATGCGATTGCTTATGTGATTAGCGGCTGGGTCGTTGATCGCCTCGGATCACGCAAAAGTTTTTTGGTGTTTGTTACAGGTTGGTCAATTGCGAATATGTTGCATTCGCTGGCGACAGGTGTTGGCAGTTTTCAATTTTTTCGCGGGCTTTTAGCGACGATGGAACCTGGCAGTTTTCCGGCAGGACTCAAAGCCGTTTCGGAATGGTTTCCGATGAAAGAACGAGCTTTGGCCGTCGGAATTTTTAATGCTGGCACTGCGCTTGGTAATACGCTGGCTGTCCCAGTTGCGGCGGGGATTGCTTTGCGCTACGGATGGCAAGCCGCCTTTGTTTTCACTGGCGCAATGGGCTTTGTGTGGGTCGCAATTTGGTATTTCTTTTATCGCCTGCCGCAGGATCATCCGAATATTACTGATGAAGAAAAAGAGTTGATCATGGCAGGGCGGGAAGCCGAAGATGCCACCCACGCAGGCAAGCCTTCGATGTTGCGGTTGCTGCAAATGCCTGAAACGTGGGGTTGTGCGCTGGCACGAATGCTGACAGATCCGATTTCATATTTTCTGTTTTTCTGGACGCCGAGCTATCTGGAAAAAGAACGCCATTTTGATTTGAAGCAAGTCGGAATGTACGCGTGGATTCCGTTTGCTGCTTTGACGCTCGGTAATTTGTTTAGCGGAGCCATGCCACGCTTTTTGATAAGTCGCGGCTGGTCACTGAATGTCGCACGCAAAGGCACAATGCTGGGTGTTTCACTGTCAATGCTGGTGCTTTGTTTTCTGGTGACGCAGGCAACAACGCCTGTGATGGCGGTGCTGATTTTGGCGGCGGTAATGTTCGGACATGCGGCGTGGGGCAACATCACGTTACCTGCCGAAGTCTTTCACAAAAATGCGGTTGGCAGCGTGACCGGATTCGGCGGATTTTTAGGCGGTATCGCAGGCGGAATCACGCAACTAATTATCGCTGGCGTGGTGATGAAATATGGCTATTCACCGATTTTTGCGGTGTGCTCAGTAATGTATTTGCTCGCGCTCGGATGCGTCCACTTTTTAATTGGTGAACTAGGAGTGATCCGGCAGGTTAAGTCCGTGGTAAGGGCGCAGCGCGGTAAAACGAATTCTTGAAAATAGTGATAAGATGAAATTATCTTTACAGGAAGGAGTGACGAATGACAGTAAATTTACAGACAAATGCAATTCCTGCCGGAGTCAGACGCACACTGCCATTACAACAAATTTCCCAATTGAAAGCGGAGTTTTGGCCGGAAGACGAAACTGCTGATAACATCAATAATTATTTGGAGCAGCAACGAAAGGAAGATTTACTGAGAGAGCAAGGTGAATATGGTGCTGCTTGATACGAACACCCTCTTGTAACTTTTTAAGGTAGTCACGGATCTGGTAATGAATATCCTTGCGATTTCAGGAAGTTTGCGGAAAGGCTCTTCAAACACAACTTTGCTTGAGGCCTTGAAGTTGTTGGCTCCGGCAGACGTTGACATCACCTTGTTTGAAGGATTGGCGTCGCTGCCGCATTTCAATCCTGATGATGACGGAGAAAATGCACCGACAACTGTCATGGAATTTCGTAACCAGTTGCAGCAATGTGATGGTGTCTTGATCTCAAGCCCTGAATACGCACATGGCGTACCCGGTTCGCTGAAAAATGCGCTGGATTGGATTGTCAGCAGCGGTGAGCTGTATAAAAAACCTGTCGCACTTATTAATGCTTCCTCTCGCGCTACGCACGCACAGGCTTCTCTGATAGAGATTATCAATACGATGGGCGCGATGCTTACTTTCGAGACAGTTGCCTTAGATGGCAAACGGATGGAAGCAGTTGAGATAGCTTCTGAGCCTGTAATTGCTCGGCAAGTAAGAAGTGCAATTTTAGAGTTTGTTGAAGCAATCAAAAATGGTAGGAGTTAGCATCGTACCAGGCTAACACTCGTTTACTCATCATCTTCGCGTAATTTCTCCAACACTGAAAAATCTTCCAGCGTAGTTGTATCGCCGGAAACCTTTCCGCCTGCTGCTAATTCACGCAACAACCGTCGCATAATTTTTCCTGAACGGGTTTTCGGCAACGTATCGGTGAAGCGAATATCGTCAGGTTTTGCAATCGCTCCGATTTCTTTTCCTACGTGATTGCGGAGTTCAGCCTTCAACTCATCAGTACCTGTGCGTCCGCCTTCGAGAGTGACGAAGGCGACAATGGCTGAGCCTTTTAAATCGTCGGGACGCCCGACTACTGCGGCTTCGGCTACGGTGTGATGCGAGACGAGAGCGCTTTCAACTTCAGCGGTTCCGAGGCGATGTCCGGCGACGTTCAGCACGTCGTCTACGCGCCCCATAATCCAGTAATAGCCGTGCTGATCTCTGCGCGCTCCGTCTCCGGCAAAATAGTAGCCGGGAATTTCTGACCAATACTGTTGCTTGTATCTTTCATCATCGCCCCAAATTGTTCGCAGCATTCCCGGCCACGGCTTTTTGATAACGAGGTAGCCGCCTTCATTCGCGCCACAACTTTTACCTTCTTTCGTCATGACATCAATCGCAATCCCTGGAATCGGGCGCGTCGCAGTCCCCGGCGTAGTCGGCGTCGCTCCGGGCAACGGAGAAATCATGATGCCGCCCGTTTCCGTTTGCCACCACGTATCTACAATAGGGCATTTCGCTTTGCCGATAATTTGGTGATACCACATCCACGCTTCGGGATTAATTGGCTCGCCAACTGTTCCGAGCAGGCGCAGACTGGAAAGATTATGTTTCAAGACCCACTGTTCGCCCCATTTAATAAAGGCGCGAATCGCAGTGGGAGCCGTGTAGAAAATATTAACTTTGTACTTGTCAATAATTTGCCAGAAGCGATCAGGATTCGGATGATTCGGCGCGCCTTCGTACATCAAACTCGTAGCCCCATTTGCCAGCGGCCCATAGACGACATAACTGTGACCCGTAACCCAGCCAATGTCGGCGGTACACCAATAAACATCTTCGTCTTTGAGGTCAAAAACCAATTTGGAAGTCATCGCAACCTGCGTTAAATATCCGCCCGTCGTATGCAAAATCCCTTTTGGCTTTCCGGTCGTGCCGGAGGTGTAAAGAATGAACAGTGGATGTTCGCTGTCTAATTCTTCTGCGGGGCAATTGTCATCAACGGTTTCGATGAGCTCGTGCCACCAGTGATCGCGTCCGGGCTGCATATTGATTGGCGTGCCAGTGCGTTTGTAGACGATGCACGAAGTCACTGTTGGCGTATGTTTTAAGGCTTCATCTACAGCGGGTTTTAGTTTTACTTCTGCGCCACGTCGCCAGCCTCCATCGGCTGTCACGACGGCT
>JAYSTY010000301.1:0-1139 GCA_043719385.1 Blastocatellia bacterium
ATGTGTTCTGATTTGCTCGGCAAAATTTTCAGGTGAAAGGGCAATGTCTTTATTAATTAGTACCAAACGCACACCGTGCAGCAAAGCTCCCCATAACTCGAAGGTCGCGGCATCGAAAGAAATATTCGAGACTTGCGCAATGGAATCCGTCGCCTCAAGCTGCACATAATTCGTCTTAAAAACTAAGCGATTGACGGCACGATGAGGAATCGCTGTGCCTTTGGGTTGTCCGGTCGAACCCGAAGTATAAATAACGTAAGCCAGATTATCCGGCTGCGTAACATTATTTGGATTGTCTTCTTTGTGCCGGGAAATGATTTCCCAATTGGTATCCAGCGCAACGACTTTAGCAGCAGTCGCGGGCAAATTCGCCAGTAACTTTTGCTGCGTCAGGATGATGGGTGTTTGGGCATCTTCCAGCATGAAAGCCAGCCGTGCCGGCGGATAACTTTGGTCGAGCGGCAAATACGCTCCGCCTGCTTTGAGGATGCCGAGAATGCCAATCACCATCAGCAACGAGCGGTCGGTGTAAATGCCAACCAAACTGTCGGGCGCGATTCCTTCAGCGCGGAGATAATGCGCCACCTGATTGGCACGCCGATTGAGTTCACGATAAGTAATGCTGACTTCATCGGCGATCACGGCAATCGCATCAGGGCTGCTCACAACTCTTGCTTCAAAGAGTTGGTGCAGGCACAAATCCTGTGGATAATCGGTCGCCGTATCGTTCCATTCAACCAGCAATTGATGCTGCTCTGCGTCGGTGAGGAGCGGCAATTCTGAGAGGCGAAGTGTCTGGTCACTAATGATTCCAGTCAGCAGATTCTGGTAATGACCGAGCATTCGTTCAATCGTGGCATGATCAAATAAATCAGTGTTGTATTCGATTGTCACAGACCATTCATCAGGCGTCTCGCGCAATGAAACATACAAATCAAACTTGGCTGTGACGGCTCCTAATTTTATGGGACTCAGGGAGAGTCCAGCCATCTGCAAGGCAGGAGTTGTTTGATTGTGCAGGGCAAAAGCTGTTTGAAAAATCGGATTATAGCTGAGGCTTCTTTCCGGTCGCAGTTCCGCGACAAGTTTCTCGAATGGCACGTCCTGATGAGCGAATGCTCCTAATGCCGTATCCCTCA